>JAAYTU010000135.1 GCA_012523705.1 Clostridiaceae bacterium | reverse complement strand
CCCATGAAGCTGTTTAAGAGCGCTGCCATATATTCAACAGGATAATAATACTTTAACCATGCTGTCTGATATCCTACATAGGCATAGGCCGCAGCATGGGACTTGTTAAAGGCATAGCTGGCAAAGTCAATCATTTCATCAAAAATTACATTTGCAGCCACCTCTGAAACGCCATTTCGTACGGCTCCTGGAATCAACACTTTACCATTCTCATCAACACTTCCATGCACGAAATTCTGGCGTTCTGCATCCATTACATCTTTTTTCTTTTTAGACATGGCACGACGCACCAGGTCACTTCTTCCAAGAGAATAGCCGGCAAGCTCTCTGAAAATCTGCATGACCTGTTCCTGGTAAACCATACATCCGTAGGTTACATTTAAAATCGGCTCTAATTTAGGGGTCAGATATGATACTCCCTCCGGATTGTTCTTGTTACGAAGATATCTTGGAATCTGATCCATAGGCCCAGGTCTGTACAATGATATACCGGCAATAACATCCTCAAGACAATCAGGCATAAGATCCTTCATGAAGTTTGTCATACCCTGGCTTTCAAGCTGAAATACACCGGCTGTTTCACCGTTTCCAATCATCTCGTAGACTTTTTTGTCCTCATAATCTATGCTGTCTATATCAATCTCTTTTCCTGTATGCTGCTTAATAAGATCTACAGCATCTCTTATAACTGTAATTGTTCTAAGAGCTAAAAAGTCCATTTTTAAAAGGCCAAGCTCCTCTAATGTTGTCATTGGAAATTGCGTGGATATTTGACCATCATTGCAATACAAAGGCACAAATTCTGTTAAGGGTTCACTTGATATAACAACACCAGCAGCATGAGTAGAAGCATGCCTTGGCATTCCCTCAAGTGTTTGAGCAGCATCTAAAAGCTCCTTTAATTGAGGATCTGAATTATATAGATTCTTAAGCTCAGGATTTATCTCGATAGCATCTTCAATAGTAATATGCTTTCCAGGTGCCATGGGAATAAGCTTTGCAATCTTGTCAACCTCATTATATGGTATGGCAAGAGCCCTTCCAACATCTCTGACAGCACCCCTTGCCTGCATTGTACCGAATGTAATTATCTGAGCTACATGATCCTCGCCGTATTTGCGGACCACATAGTCAATAACCTCCTGCCTTCTTTCATAGCAGAAATCTATATCTATATCGGGCATTGAAATTCGTTCTGGATTTAAAAACCGTTCAAAAATAAGATCATGCTTTATAGGATCCACATTGGTTATTCCTAGACAGTATGAAATCAAACTACCTGCCGCCGAGCCTCTTCCCGGGCCGACCATAATACCATTATCCTTAGCATACTTAATAAAGTCCCAGACAATAAGGAAATAGTCTACAAATCCCATTTGATCAATAACAGAAAGCTCGTATTCCAGACGCTCCAAAAGCTCTTCATTATTTGAATAACGTTTGTTAAAGCCCTCAACACACAGCTTCCTTAAATACTCAAATGAGGATATGTCTTGTGGTACCTCAAATTTAGGAAGATGGAGATGCCTAAACTCTATCTCAACATTGCAGGCATTTGCAATGTTAACAGTATTCTCTAGAGCCTGTGGATATGCCTTAAAATGCTCCCACATCTCATCCTTGCTCTTAAGATAAAACTCGTCGGTCTCAAACTTTAATCTGTCATCATCATTAATGGTTTTACCAGTCTGAATACAGATTAAGATCTCCTGAGCTTTAGCGTCCTCTCTGTTGATATAATGTATATCATTTGTTGCAACAAGCGGAATACCCGTCTCTTCTGAAAGCTTAATCAATTCAGCGTTTACGAGAATTTGCTCTTCCATATTATTATACTGAAGCTCCAGATAGAAATTACCCTGACCCATAATCCTGTTGAGCTTCAGAGCAAGTTCCTTTGCTCCATTATAATCATTATTCAGGAGCATTTGAGGAATATCTCCCCCAATACAGGCACTTAAGCAGATAAGGCCCTCACTGTATTTTCCCAAGATATTATAGTCAATTCTGGGTTTATAATAGAAGCCGGCAATGTAAGCGACAGACACAAGTCGCATAAGATTCTTGTAGCCCTCGTTATTCTTTGCCAAAAGAATCAGATGCCCCTGATCAGCATCGATTTTTGGATCTTTATCACATATGGTTCTGGTGGCAGTATAAACCTCACAACCCAGAATAGGCTTTATGCCCTCTTTTTTACATTCTTTATAGAAATCAATAACTCCATACATTGAACCGTGATCGGTTATAGCAAGACTGTGCATTTTAAGCTCTTTTGCCCTTTTTACAAGGGGTTTAATCCGGCAGGCACCGTCCAGTAAGCTATATTCACTGTGAAGATGGAGGTGAACAAAATCCTTCAAAGCACATACCCCGGAAAATTCTTTTATAATATTATACCATACTAATCGAGGCTAAAGGTTAACTTCCGACATCTGGAAGTAAGACACAGAACCGTTCCTTGTCTCATGTCTCATGCCATGATAAGTCTGTCTATAAAGTCAATCTTCTGTAATACCTCCTCTTTTCCATCAGGGCTAAGTTGAATTATGTACTTTCCGTTAGAATAGGTAATCTGACCATCGCTGTTGATTGTATAGCCCAGGACCCCCTTCTTGACAGAGTGCATAGTCCCTTTATTATCAAGGCACATAAGCTCCCAGCTTTTTGGGGCAATGCCCGGGTAGGGCTGACCACTGAGTTTATTTTCCTTGTATGTCTTTTCAACATTAATTATATTTTCATTAATTATTATTTCTTTAGGATCCATGGTTTTAGCCTTGGATGGATTAAAGCCCTTTGAGGTAAATGCTTCTCCTGTATGACGCACAGTAAAAAATTCAATGGCTTTACCTATAGCCTTCAAGATTTTAAAGGGAATAGTTATGATTTCTATGAAGGTAGGTTTTTTGTTATGGTTACTTTGATAGGGCCTTTTTATAAAATAAAGATTATTATCCTTGTCTGTCTGTGGTTTAAAACAGTCAAACTCAGGTATTTCAACAATCTCATCAACGGTACAGCGGTCTAAATCCAATTTGTTAATAGATTTAGGCCCCAAAGCTACAAAATTGCCCTGATAATCCCGTCCGATTCCCGCCGAATCATAGTATATAGTCCTCTTTTGGGTTTTACTCCAGACAGGATTGTCGTCCTGTGTATCTCCTTCTGTTATAAAGCTAAAATGCGAATCATCTATATCAAGTAATGCAAGGTTCTTCTCAACACTGGTCTGTCTAACTGACATTACCACCTCACCCGTTTCCCCATGGCAGTCAACACCCGAAAAAGATGCCTTGCTGTCATGCAATATATGACTATCAGGGGTATCGGCATGGTCTAAATGCTTGATGAACACGCCTGAAAAATTCTCAACTGATACAGTATACAACAGTTTGTTCCCATCAGGTAACAATGAAATCCCATTGATGGAACCCCGGATATCCTCCGGGTTTTTTGCCCTTGACCTTTCCTCACGAAAGGCAGCATTTACCCCTTGCATCTTCCATTCATTCTTTTTGATTATTTCTGCAGCGTTTTTTCTGTAGTTTTGAAGATAATCGCTTTCAATTTTACTTACGTCTTGATCTTTAAGAATTCCTATTTTGTCCTTGTCGATTAAGAAGAGCTTTTCCACAATCTAACACCCCAAAATCATTATTATTTACTAAATAATTCTAACATGTGGTAAATAAGTAAGCAACATAAGAGATTCACTCAAACTTCAGTAATTACCCTATGCACCTTAAAATCATAGGGGGTAAATGGAACGGAATCAAGAAGTTGAAATGAATAAGCTATCCCCCAAAATTCCGTATGCTTATCACATAGGGCCAAAAACCTGTCATAATATCCCTTACCGTACCCTAAACGGTTGCCTTCTTTGTCAAATGCTACCCCGGGGACTAGCACCAGATCAATTTTCTTTATGTCTATTGCCTGTTCAGAGGGAGCTGGCTCCATAATGCCGTATTTAGTTTTATTCAGCCCATCAAAAAGATTTCTGACTATGACTGCATCCATCTTTGAATCATTATTAGTCCGTGGAATACATAAGCATCTGCCATTATCTAAAACCCATTGATTTAAGGGCATCACATTGACCTCATTGCCTAATGGCATATAGGAAAAGACTACTCTAGCATCATGAAATTCAGGATAGCTTAAAACATTATTAATAATTTGGGCCGAAGCCTTTTTGATATATCCTTCGTCGAGATTATTTCTTTTTCTGGTAATGTCCTTTCGTATTTGAGCTTTTTCCATAATTATTCCTTTTATGTTATACATCATCTTACCGGGGACAATCTGAATGATCACTTCTTTATCTGATTGTTGGATCTATGATTATATATCATCTTACCGGAAACACTCAGCGAGTTTCCTTCCTTATCTGATAATAGGTTCTATGATTATAAGTATAAGCAATTTGGAGTAAACTTCAACCTTAATAAAGAAAAAAAGAGCCGTCTACCTATAATAGACAGCTCCCATTATAAAAAATATTTATTCGCCTACCTTAGTACCACATTTGGAGCAGAAGGCAGTGTCCTTCGGTACTTCGTTACCACAGTTTGAGCACTTTGTGGAATTTTTTAGTTCAAGAACCTTATCATTAAGTTCGCTTATGACGTCCTCACTTGCTCTGATCTGAGCACATAGTTCTTCATAACCTGTTGTTTCACCAGCTACATAGGCTCTGTAAACTGCTTCACCAATCTTTAAGTAAAGATCTTTTATTTTGTCTTTTTCTGCTCCGATTTGAGAGTTTAGCTTAGTAATCTCGATTGCATCCTTACCTTTTTCAGTAATATTCTTACCAAATCTTTTAATGTCATCCAAAAATGCCATGTACAAAGACCTCCTTATTGAAAGATATTTTATTTGCTTTTCTCTGTATTAAAATACAGCATAGCTCTCTTTCATATTACTATAATACCACAGCTTAATTGTTAATAACATTAGAATCTAATAAGAAATTTCTAATTAAACTGTGATATTAAAGGGTTACAGATAACCGTGCCCAAGCTTTCTTCAAGTTCTATTTGTCAATGCGAAGTATGGCATCATCAGGCAGAGGCTCCATAGGGATTCTTACTACCATTTTCGGATGTGGTGCCACCTCTATGGCATTTCCCTCATTATCATACATTTCATTAACAACAAACTCAAAAACCTGACCTTTAGGCGGCATCACTTCTATAGTATCTCCAAGCCTGAATCTATTCCGCTGCTCAATTATTACCATTTTGTTTTCATTGTCATACCCTTTTACGACACCTACAAAATCATAATTCCGTATATATGAGCTGGTTTTGTAATTGTGATCTTCTGGCCCCGGCTTCTTAAAGAAAAATCCTGTTGTAAAATCGCGGTTACTTACCTTGGATATTTCCTCAAACCATTTTTCATCAATAGTATATGATTCATTATCTACATAGTATGCATCAATTGCATCTCTATATGCCTTTACTACAGTAGCAACATAGAATGAGCTTTTTACACGTCCTTCAATTTTAAAGCTTGTAACACCGCTTGATATAAGCTCCGGGATATGCCTGATCATACATAAATCCTTGGAGTTAAAAATAAAAGTGCCCCTGCTGTCCTCTTGAATAGGGAAATACTCTCCCGGACGCTTTTCCTCCACCAAATGATACTTCCAACGGCAAGGCTGAGCACAATCGCCCATATTGGCATCTCTTCCAACCATATAATTGCTTAATAAGCAGCGCCCTGAATATGATATGCACATGGCCCCATGCACAAAGGCCTCCAACTCCATGTCTTCGGTACAATTATCCCGTATCTGTCTGATATCCGCCAAAGAGAGCTCCCTTGCAAGAACAACTCTTGAAGCCCCGACAGAATGCCAGAATTTCACTGACTCGGTGTTTGTAATATTAGCCTGAGTACTGACATGAATACCAAGCCCAGGAGCAGTTCTTTTAATAATCGAAAGCATGCCCGGATCTGATACTATTACTGCATCTATTCCTGTTGCTGCAGCCCTTTCAACGAAGGAGCCAGCATCCTTTAAATCATCATTATGGGGTATTATATTCATTGTCAGATAGACCTTTACCCCTCTTTTATGAGCAAAGTCAACCGCTTCTTTCATCTCTTCAAAAGTAAAATTATCGGAAGCCGTACGAAGACCAAATTTCTCTCCTGCAAGATATACTGCATCTGCACCGTAAAGTACAGCCATTCTAAGCTTCTCCATGTTCCCTGCTGGAGCAAGAAGCTCAATCTTTTTCATCTAATTCACCTTTCTTAAGGCTGATTGCCATGCCATCGCCTATTGGTATTACTGAGGTTTCAAGCCTTTCATCATGGCAAATCTCATATAAGTATTTTTTTAGATTAACTGCTATAGTACGATGTTTATGAGGTGCGTTTTCTCCTTGAACCACACCCCCTTTATATAAGACATTGTCTGATAATAACAGTCCTTCAGGTCTCAAGAGCCTTACCGCATGCTCCAAATACTCACAATACTGACCTTTGGCTGCATCGAGAAAAATCAAGTCATAGGGGGAATTAATGCATTCCAAGACCTCTGATGCATCGCCTATAATAACTCTGATACGATTATCATAGCCCATTTTCTTGATATTTCTTTTAGCAATTTCAGCAATTTGTTCATCAATTTCAATGGTATCGATTATTCCCGATTTATCCATAGCCTCCAACATGATGGTTGCAGAATAGCCGATTGCAGTACCCACCTCAAGAATTCTTTGAGGCCTTTTAAGCATAACAAGGGTTTTTATGAATGCGGCAGATTCGGGCTGGATAATGGGAATATGATTTTTAAGGGCAAAATCCTCAAGCTCCTTAAGATAACCTGTTTCCCTTTTTATTGTATTTCGTAAAAAATACACTATTTCAGGATAATTAATTCTATCTTCCAACCTCTAACCTCTAACATACGCATTAGTTAAAACCGCTTACCCCATACTTTTGCTGATCTCTGTTATGACCTTCCAGGGTTTCGTTATAAATATTTTCTCCTTCTGGTGTGGCGAAGAAGTAAAAATAGTTTGTCTTTTCTGGGTATAAAGCCGCTTCTATACAGTCAATTCTGGGCGAGCAAATTGGTCCTGGCGGTAAACCGGGATACTTATAGGTGTTATAAGGATGCTCAATCTCCAAATCCTTGAAAAGCACTGCACTGGTTCTTCCTAAGCCCTCATATATCCTTGCATACTGGATAGTGGCATCACACTGAAGAAGCTTTATGTCACTATTAAGACGATTATGGAAAACACTTGATATTTTCTTATAATCGGCAGGATGCACAGCCTCCATTTCTATTAACGATGCCAGGGTTATAACCTCGTCGATTGTCATACCAAGTTCCTCAGCTCTTTCATAGTATTCCTGCTTAAACACCCTGTGGAACTCATTGAGCATTCTGTCGACAAGATCCTGTTCAGTCCACCCCTCATCCATTCTGTAGGTATCGGGGTATAAATAGCCTTCTAAAGGATATTTTCTGCTATCAGTTGCCTTAACATCCTTTAAGAAATTGAATACCTCTGTTTCCCTCTCGGCAATTCTTAAGAATTTGCCTTCATCTATATATCCCTGGGCAGACAAAATAGCAACAGTTTCTATTAACGTTTTGCCCTCAGGAATCATAATATCCTTGGTAGGGTTCTTAAGTGGCTCGCCACTTAACACAACCATAAGGGCATAATAGTTCATATCATGAGAAATAATGAAATTACCCGCCTTATATGCGCTATCAAACCCCATGAATTTCGATAGCAGCTTAAAGAGTTGTGTGTTGTCAATAAACCCTTGCTCTTTGAGCTGCTCGGCAATGTTTACAGCGCTTGACCCTGATGAAACCTTAAACACAACTCCGGTCTGTTCTGTCAGGGGCATCTGTGCCTGAGCAGTTCCTTCAGCAATATAACGATATCCATAGAGGGAGCATGCCATAAACACAACAACACATATCAAAACCAGAATCAAGAATTTTAAAAAGAAATAGCGCTTTTTCTTCGGCTTTCTTGTTTTTTTTGATTTTCCTAGCTTTGATTTCTTTTCAACGGGCTTTAATAAGGTATCATTTTTTTGCACTATTCCTCACCTTAGCTCTCTTATCAGAATTCAGAATCTTCTTTCTTAAACGAATAGATGTCGGAGTTATTTCAACAAGCTCATCATCCTCTATAAACTCCAGGCATTGCTCCAGACTCATGTTAATATGGGGAACCAGCTTCAATGCTTCATCTGAGCCCGAAGCACGCATATTAGTAACATGCTTCTTCTTACATACATTAATTATTATATCCTCATTTCGGGAAGCAACGCCTACAATCATTCCCTCATACACCGGAACGCCGGAGCCTAAAAACAAGCTTCCCCTTTCCTGTGCATTATATAAACCATAGGTTACTGTTTCGCCGTCTTCCCATGCAACCAATACACCCCGGTTGCGACTCTTTATCTCGCCTTTAAAGGGTTCGTAGCCATAAAAAACATGATTCATTATACCATTTCCCCGAGTATCAGTCAAAAATTCAGAACGATATCCAATAAGACTCCTGGCCGGTATTCTGTAATCGAGGCGCACATAGCCTTGAGCATTGTTGGACATGTTTATCATCTCAGCTTTTCTCTGTCCGAGCTTTTCCATTACATTGCCCAGGTATTCCTCAGGAACATCTATTACAAGACTTTCAACAGGTTCATATATCTGCCCGTCCTTTTCAATGTTAATAACCTCTGGCTTTGAAACCTGAAACTCATACCCCTCTCTTCTCATTGTTTCAATCAAGATGGATAAATGCAGCTCTCCGCGTCCAGAAACCTTATACGCATCTGGAGAGTCAGTCTCTTCAACCCTCATACTCACATTTGTCTCAACCTCACGGAAAAGCCTGTTTCTGATATGCCGTGAGGTGACGTAGGTACCCTCTCTGCCGGCAAAAGGACTGTTATTAACCATAAAGTACATTGATATAGTCGGCTCGTCAATGTCCACAAAGGGGATAGGTTCAGGAAAATCCTTATCACAGATAGTATCCCCGATAGTAATATCAGGAATACCTGATACTGCAATAATATCTCCTACTGTTGCGCTTTCAGTGTCATGTCTTTTAAGGCCAACAAAGTCCTGTAGCATAGAAACTTTAACCTGCTCAACAGCTCCGTCCTTTTTACAGATAACAACCTGCTGATCCCTGTTAATGGTTCCTCTTTCGACACGACCAATTGCAATCCTTCCAATATACTCATCATAATCAAGACTTGAGACCAAAAATTGTAAAGGGGCCTCAACATCACCGATTGGTGCGGGAACATTATTTAGTATTGTTTCAAAAAGTGGATCCATATTATCCGATTCGTCATTCATGCCAAGCTTTGCTATATGATTCTTTGCCGATGTATAAATAACGGGAAAATCAAGCAAATCCTCATCTGCGCCTAAATCTATAAAGAGGTCTAACACCTCATCTATCACCTCGGCAGCTCTCGCTTCCTTCCTGTCAATCTTGTTTACAACCACAATGGGCTTCAAATGAAGGTTTAATGCCTTTCCAAGCACAAATCTGGTCTGAGGCATGGGTCCTTCATATGCATCAACTAATAAGAGTACGCCATCTACCATCTTAAGTACACGCTCAACCTCACCGCCAAAATCGGCATGACCGGGTGTGTCCACAATATTAATCTTATAATCCTTGTAATGTACTGAGGTGTTCTTTGACATAATAGTAATGCCCTTTTCACGCTCTAAATCACCAGAGTCCATTACTCTTTCTACAAGTCTTTCATTGGTTCTGAATACTCCGCTTTGTCTGAGCATTGCGTCCACCAAAGTTGTTTTTCCATGGTCAACATGGGCTATTATTGCTACATTTCGTATTTCATTTCTTGTTGTATTCAATTTTTTTCACCTGCTGTTTCTATAGAGTCAATCCTTTTGTTTACTGAATTATTCTACTTATTGTTGAGCAATGTGTCAAATTAATATGTAATTTGTGTGACATATAAATAGTGGGAGCGTCTACTCCCACCTGACTATCATCATATAATTAATTAATTAAAAAACTATCGGCCAACTTCTTACATTAATTGAATACTATTCGTTCTTAACTTTATCTGACATCCTCTCAAAAGTCATATATATAGATGGGATTACAATCAATGTTACAAGGGTTGATACAGCCAGGCCACCTATAAGAACTACAGCCAGGGGAATCTGAATTTCACTTCCTTCTTTGCCTGTAAGCGCCATGGGGAGCATGCCTAAAATTGTAGTGAGAGTTGTCATCAAAATTGGTCTCAGCCTTAACGGGCCCGATTTTACTATTGCATCGGTTGTGTTCATCCCCTCTTTTTTAAATCTTTTAATACTATCAATAAGAACTATGGCATTATCAACAACAATACCCACCAATAGAATCATGCCAATAAATGCGGGTATGCTTAATGTGTTTCCAGTGATTAACAGAGCCATAAGTGCCCCGGTAAGAGCCAATGGCACAGTCAGCAATATGGTAAATGGATGAATGAGGGATTCAAATTGTGCTGCTAACAACATATAAACTATTATAATTGACAGAATCAGCGCATCAAAAAGCTCATCAAATGATTCTATAAAATCCTTTTGTTGACCGGCATATACATATGAGCAACCAGAAGGAAATTTGTATTCGGCAAAGGCCCTGTCAATATCTGAGGTCACCTTATTTATTGCTCTGCCGTCTAAATCGGCAGTGATTGAAACTGTATTTTTTTGATCATTCCTAAGAATATCGGGAGTGGATTTTTCTTTGGATATATCGGCTAACTCCATCAAAGGAACCGCTACTCCCCTGGGACTATGAATGGAAATGTTCTCAAGATCCTTCAAATTAACTAGATTACTCCCCATGCTCGAGACTACAACATCTATATCCTTACCCCTGTATTCATATCTGGTTGATACTATTCCGTTTACAGCTAAACGAATGGCTTGACCTACCTGAGAAGTGGTCAACCCATATAACAGCGCTTTATCCCTGTCAATTCTGATTAATATCTCTTCTATTTCTTCATCTATGCTGCTTTCGATGTCTCTTATTCCGTCTATGCCTTTTAGAATCCCAATTAAATCACGGGATATCTCCTTTAATACTTCTAATTCATCCCCCATTATTCTTATATCAATCTCACTATAGCCTATTGAAAAGCCCATTACTCTGCTTTCGTCATTTACCTTTATTTTTGCACCAGCTAAGCTGTTGAGATTATTCTTTATATCATTGGCTATCTGATTAACAGGCCTGTTTCTTTTCTCTACACTTCCTACATTTATAGATAATGTAGCCTTCTCTGTTTTTGACCTGTCAAGCACAGAGCCTGAGTTTCCAATTATCATACTGATACCTTCAACCTCAGGAATTTTTTTAATAATTTCCTGGGCCTTAAATGCTGTTTCATGGGTATCTGAAAGAGTACTGCCCTTTGGAAGCTCAATATCAACTGAAATTATGCCTTCATCCATGGCAGGAAAATACTCAAACCCAATTGTAGGCACAGTAATTAGTGAAAGTATCAGTATAATAGCTGCAATAATAATTACTAGCTTTCTTTTTTTCAATGATGCTCTCAGTATTTTTGCATAGCCTTTAGAAACACTTCTGTAAAAGGATTCCCAAATATCAAAAAGCTTTGAAATTGGGTTTACGCGCTTTTTCTTTTGCTTACTATTCTGTTTTTTTACAAGCCTTGTGCTGGGAAGCTTAGATGCCATCATGGGCAAGAATGTTATAGCCACAAGCAAAGAGGCCATGAGGGAAAAAGTAATAATCAGACCCATTTCTTTAAATATCTTGCCTGTCATTCCCTCAACAAATATAATGGGAACAAATACAATTACAGTTGTTAAGGTTGATGCCGTTATCGAGAGCATAACCTCTTTCGTACCATATTCAGCAGCCCTGACATTATCCATACCATCTTCCCGCCATCTGTAGATATTCTCCAATACAACAATAGAATTATCTACCATCATGCCCACGCCCAGGGCAAAGCCTGCAAGAGAAATAAGATTTATATTAATTCCTGAAAAGTACATCAATACTAAGGAGGTTATTATTGATACAGGTATAGACACAGCAATTATCAAGGTTGCACGAATACTTCTTAAGAATAAATAAAGAATAAGAACGGCCAGAATTGCACCTTGAATTGCCGATTCAGTAACAGTATTCAAGGACAGTTCTATATATTTTGAACTGTCATATATAACGCTAAAATCAATTTCCTCATAGGTCTCCTTTAACCTTTCCAGCTCATGTCTTATCTCTTTGCAAACCTCAACGGTGTTTGCATTGCTCATTTTTTGAATTGACAGGTTTAAAGCCGGAGCTCCATTTATATAGCTCTCATTAATCCTTTCCTTCTGATCGAGACTTACAGATGCTATATCCTCCAAAGGCACAATGGTACCCGTATTGGTTGGAACTGAAAGACCTTTAATCTCCTCCAGACTTTTAAATTCTCCGATTGTCTTAATATAAATGGTCATCCCGGCTGTGTCTATACTTCCTCCCGGGATATTAAGATTCTCGGTTCTTATATACTGGGATATATCATTTTCATTCAGCCCATATAGTGCCAGACGCTCAGGAATTAGTTCAATACGCACCTCGGACTCAATTCCACCTGACAACTGGGCAGCAGCTACCCCGTTAATTCTTTCAAACCTGTTAATAATCTGATCTTCAACAATTCGGGTCAGATTTTCTAAATCCATTTCAGAGCCTATGCCCAATTCAAATGTGGATTGAAAATTATTAGGATCAATCCGCAGCACCATGATGTCCTTTACACCCTCTGGTAAATAGGCTTTTGCTAGATCAATCTTCTCCCGAATCTCTAATGCAGCGAAATTCATATCAGTGGAATCATTAAAATAGAGTATGCAAAGGCTGTTCTCACTAGTGGATACGGTTTCAATTGATTTAAGCTCAGAAACTGTAGTCAGAACCTCTTCGAAGGGCTTGGTGATAAGCTGTTCTATTTCCTTTGGCCCTGCCCCATCTAATCTTGCCGTAACAACTGCAACAGGCATGTTTAAATCAGGTAGCAGATCAAGCTTCAGCTTACCAAGGGATACCACCCCTATAATAGCAATTGTAAGGACTATCATAATAACAGCAATGGGCCTGCGTATTGCAATCTTGGGTATACTCATTAAAATGCCTCCTGTGTTATAGTTACAGGATCGTAATGATTTAAATAATGCTGTCCCTTTATAATTAGACGATCACCAGTTTGTAGCCCTTTTGTTATCGCGATTAATTTGTCATTATTGATACCGGTATC
Organism: Clostridiaceae bacterium; assembly: GCA_012523705.1. Taxonomy (GTDB): domain Bacteria; phylum Bacillota; class Clostridia; order DSM-8532; family DSM-8532; genus DTU059. The sequence goes on along the minus strand of JAAYTU010000135.1, from coordinate 10,079 downwards.
TACAAATCTTTTTACTGCCCTGTTATTTTCAACTACAAATACATAACTTCCCGAATCGCTGTTTAGAATTGCGCTTATTGGAGCCAGTACAACATTTTCAAGCTTTTTATCCTGCATATGAACCTTGGCAGTCATTCCGGATTTAATTAGATTATTATGATTAGGAACATCTATTAAGACCTGATATGAGAAGGTTGTCTGATCAATAACCGGGCTTATTTCAGAAATCTGTCCGATAAATGTTCCCGTACCTGCAGCAGGAATCTGAATCTCAATTTTCTGCCCCAGCTTAATCTTATTAATTACATTCTCAGTAACAGAAACTGAAACTTGCACAGTATCAACATCTGCAATTACATAAGGAACCATAGTATTTGAGATTAAAGAGCCTTCCAAAATATCCTTTGCTGCTATTATTCCATCCATCGGAGATTTAACATAAGTATATTTCAGCTGCTCTCTGGCGCTTTCCAATTGGATTTTAAGAGCATCATAAGCTGCCTTTGCCTGTTCAAGCTGCTGATTTGAAGAATTCATTACATCTGCCGAAAGCTGATTGATATATAGATTATAAGCCTTATCTGCAGTTTTTAATGCATTTTTTGCCTGTTCAAACTGATTTTTTACCTGATAAAACTTAATGCTTGTTATTTTGTCCATTTCATATAATAATACAGCAGCGTCATAGACTTTTTTAGCGGCTGTATAATTATGCTCAGCACTTGTCAATGCTGCCTCAAGCTGGTTTTTTTGACTCAGATGTCCACTTCCCATTGCCGATTGAACCTGAGTCTCTGCAAGAGAAATATTTGCACTGGCAACCTTAAGTTGCTCTTCAAGCAATGCTATATTAGCTTCAAGCTCCTTACTGTCAACAGTAAAGAGAGTGTCCCCCCGCTTTACTTTCTGACCTAATTCATAACAGACCTCAGAAACCCTGCCGGGTATTACCGATGCAACATAAGCTATCCTTTTAGGCTTGATTATACCGGTATACTGGGTGCTGCTTTCAATACTGCCTCTTTTAACCGACATAACTATAACGGGCACTCTGTATATATTTTCTTCTTCTCTCTGTTGCGGGCCGGTACAGCCAAAGAAGGATAGAATCAGAACAAGGGAAAATAAACTTAGGATTAATCTGCACCCAAAGTCTTTTTTTGTAAGCATCTTATCTGTCCTCTCAAAATAAATTGAAAATAAGTACTTACATTAAGTATTGATTTTTTTGGGGCAAATTAATCCTATTTTTTAGTTAAAATTTTAGTTTGTAATTATTGGCCATAAATAAACTTGGCAAATGGTGAGTCAGGGCTGATTATGATTGTCGTGTCCTCGTCTATGACTTCTCTGTAAGTTTGCAGAGTCTTCCATAATTCATAAAATTCTGGATCTATATTATATGCTTCAGCATAGATTTTTGATGCCTCAGCGTCACCCTCACCCATCAGTTTCTGAGCCTGTTCATAGGCCTGTGCTTCAATTACGGTAGCTTTATTATTGGCCTCGGCCCTGATTGTCCTGGCCATTTTTTGACCGTCAGCCCTGTACTTTGTAGCAACAGCCACCCGTTCAGATCTCATTTGCTCATAAATACTCGGTTTGGTCTCATCGGGAAATTCTGTTCTCTTAATGCGAATATCAACAATTTCTACACCATAATTTTGAAGCTGCCCGTTTACATAGTCCTCAACATTCTTAAGCATTGAAAACATATAATCCTTATCTGCTATCAATACATGGGCATCAATCCTACCGATTTCTTCCCTCATTTTTGAATATATTACTTCGTCGATTCTCTGATGGGCAGCCCCCTGGGTTCCTATATTAACCATGAAGGTTGCGGGATTTGAAATCCTCCATTGAGCAAAATTGTCAATGAATATTGTCTTTTTATCCAATGTTGTTACTTCCTCAGCAGATGTATCATATGTAATTAACATATTAGTAAAATGCTTTACCTTTTGAATAAAGGGAACCTTAAAGAATAACCCTTTCCCCTGCTGAATCTTTATATTTGCATATCTAGGGTCTTCCCTCAATGCTTGTATGGATGGATCATTAATATCATCCACTATAATGCTGACTATCCTGTCAAACTGAGTCACAACAGCTTGTTGAGTCTCATTAACTGTAAAGGTAAATGATGATACTAGTATAAAGAGAACTATAATTCCTATAATGGTTACAGCCAGACCTTTTAAAAGGCTATTTATATTGGCGGAATTAAAGTTAGAATTCTGTTTTTTCTGATTTTTATACTGCTCTTTAAAATCCTTTATATTATCCATTACTGCCCCTCCTTTTCATCAACACTAATACCGCCCTCCAAGGGGAGGAACCTTAAGGTGTTTCCAGAATCATTCATTATGTAAATCTTTGCATTAGGAAGAACCTCCTGCATAGTTTCAAGATACATCCGAATTCGTGTAACCTGAGGCCCCAGCTGATAGTTTTTATAGACCTGTGTGAAGTTTTCAACATCACCCTTGGCCTCGGAAATACGCTTTTCTTTATATGCGTTTGCCTCGTTCAGCATCTCTTGTACTTTTGCTTCTGCCGCAGGTACTATCTCATTAGCTTCCCTTTTCGCTTCGTTTATGTACCGATTCATGTCCTCCCTAGCCTTGATAACATCATTAAAGGCATCTTCAACCTCTACAGGAGCATAAACAGCCTGTAGTGCTACATTTTTAATGGAAATTCCCATCTGATATTCGTTGCAGATACTCTGCAGATCCTCCTTAATTTCGCTTTGAATAATATCCTTCTGGTCTGTCAGAACATCATCAAGCTTATGGTTTGCAACAACTCTACGAACCGATGACTCAGCCGCCATTTTAAGGGTATCTATGGCATCACTGACATTGAACACAAAGTCCTTTACATTTGATATTCTGTACTGTATAACAGTTTCAGCATTTACAAGGCTTTCGTCCCCTGTAATCATAAGTGCTTCTGTTGGTACATCGCTAAATGCCGAAGTAGCAGAATCTCCACCTACAGATTCAGTCCGAAAACCAAGCTCGATTGTGCGCAGGGTTTCAGTTTTAACAATGACCACTTCCTGTATAGGATAAGGCAGATGCCAATGTAATCCTGCCTCCTCAATTGTGTCTACATAACGTCCAAACTGCATTAATACAGCTCTTTCACCCCCGTCCGATTTTAGGGTATAAACACCTGTAAGGCACCACAAGCCCACAAGTATTATCAGAACAGGAATGATAAATTTAAGCTTGAAATTTTTCATCTAATACTCTCCTTTTCTTATTGATTATTCTTTTAATTGTCTTTATTAAGATTACTCTCGTATTCCCGATATAGAATCTAAGGCATTTTTAGCAACAACAGAATAGCGTTCCTTCTTATTTTTAATTTTCATAGGCAGGGGATCCATTATTCCGAAGTTAACATTCATAGGCTGAAATTTAGCTGTGGAAGGGTTTGAAATATATCTTGCAAGGGCACCGACCGCAGTATTCCCCGGGAAAACCAGATCCTTCATTTGCTTAAACTGTCTGACAGCATTAATACCAGCAACAAGCCCAGAGGAAACAGACTCCACATATCCCTCAACACCGGTAATCTGACCGGCAAAGAAAATCCTCGGATTCATTCTTAGTCTATAAACATTGTCAAGTAGCTTGGGGGAGTTTATAAAGGTGTTTCTGTGCATAACTCCAAAGCGCTCGAATTCAGCATTTTCCAAGCCGGGTATCATAGAAAATACTCGCTTTTGCTCTCCCCATTTCAAATTGGTTTGAAAGCCCACAAGATTATATAATGTAGCAGCTGTATCATCCTGCCTTAGTTGAACCACAGCATAATGTTCCTTACCTGTTTTTGGATCATTTAAGCCTACAGGTTTTAAAGGTCCGAAGCGCATTGTGTCAACGCCTCTTTTCGCCATTGTTTCAATTGGCATACAGCCCTCAAACACCTTATTCTTTTCGAAGTCCTTAAGCGGTGCTGTTTCAGCATTTATAAGTGCTTCATAGAAGGCCAGATATTGTTCCTTATCCATAGGACAGTTTAAATAATCAGCGTCCCCCTTATTATATCTTGAAGCCTTAAATGAAATATCAAGGTCTATGCTGTCGAGGCGAACAATTGGTGCCGCTGCATCAAAGAAATACAGGCTATTATCACCAATGAGCTGTGATATATACTCTGCAAAGGGATCTGATGTCAGGGGACCTGTTGCAATAATCGTAATCACATCATCACTTAATGACATCACTTCTTCATGAAACACTTTAATATTTGGATTTTCAAATATCCTGTTTGTAACCTCCTGAGAAAAGCTCTCCCTGTCAACTGCTAGGGCGCCTCCGGCGGGAACGCGGGTTTTGTCTGCACACTCCATTATTAAAGAGTCCAGTCGTCTTAACTCCTCTTTTAAAAGACCAACGGCATTTTCCAGCATATATGATCTAAATGAATTACTACATACAAGCTCTGAAAAAGTATTGCTACGGTGAGCAGGCGATTTTTTATGGGGCTTCATCTCATACAAATGAACTTCAACCCCTCTTTTGGCAATCTGCCAGGCTGCTTCGCATCCGGCCAGTCCCGCACCTATAACATTGATATGATTAGTCATCTTATCTCCTTATAAAGAAATTATTATTTACATAAAATAATCGGACATCGGTATATTTTTTGACACTTTTTAAAGGCGTATGTATCTATTATAATATTTTTGAGCTCTATTTAACAGATGAAAGTTGAAATTATGGGGTTTCATAAGACAAGAATAAGACACGGATACACGGAGCAGTCCTGTTTCAACAGATGAAAGTTGTAATTAAGATGATTGACAAGATAAAGATAAATATAAGGGTAAGGGTAAGACACGGAACCGTTCACTGACTTGTATTTCTCTATGCACATGGTAAAATGATACTATGAAACTTGAGGTGTACTAAATGAAGGATTCAGGGACAAAAAGAAAACCACTTATACTGCTAATTATTCTGACAATATTAGCTCTTGTTCTATTAGCTTATATTATTAGCGCTCTTAATAAGGAGGACAACAATGGGCAGGTAAATCCTTCCCCTTCTCCAACAGGTGCTCCCACCGCCACTTCTACACCTGAGCTGACTCCCACCAGGGAACCAACATCTGAACCTACACCTGAGCCAACCCCGGAAACAATTAAGGCAACAATTGTATCTGCAGGAGATTGTGTTATTCATGACAAAATTCGTCTGGCTGCAAAGATAGATGGCGAGGATAGCTATGATTTCACCCATATGTTTGAGGATATCAAGCCCTTTGTTGAAAAGGCGGATTATGCCCTTATAAGCTATGAGGGTGCTGCAACAAATAAAAGGAATGACTATTCAGGTTATCCTATATTCAACACTCCCCCTGAGATTTTTGATGCTTTTAGATATGCCGGATTTAATTTGATCAATAACTCTAATAATCATCAGCTTGACCGCAGGGTGTCAGGCATGCTGGAGACCCGTGAAAACATAAAAAAAGCAGGCCTGGAGATAATCGGAGCTTATGATGGTGAAGAACCTAGATATTTGATAAAGGATATAAACGGAATTAAGGTCGGCTTTATGGCCTATGCCTACGGAAGTAATGGAAATGAAGCTGCACTTACTTCTGATCAGATTTATAAGCATTTAGCCTTATTTGATAAGCCTCGTATGGAAAAAGAGATTAAAGAGCTTGAAGAAAAAGCTGATGTCACTGTAATTGCAATGCACTGGGGCCATGAGTATTGGACAACTCCAAATGATCAGCAAATCAGCATGGCTAAAGAAATGTTTGAGTGGGGCGCAGATGTTATTTTAGGCTCACATCCCCATGTGATTCAGCCCAGTGAGATCCATACAGTAAATGGGGAAACAAAATATGTTGTCTACTCAATGGGTAATTTTCTGACAAATATGCTGCACGAATGGTACGATGACCCCAAGAAAGAGAAATGGCTGCAAGAAGACGGCACATTAATAAGCATCGAATTCACAAAGGATCTCACAACTGAAAAAACTATAATAAGTAAGATAATCCATATCCCAACATGGTTAAGCCGTGAGAAAATCGATGGAGATACAATTCATAGGATACTCCCCATCCCTTCAAGGGATTATTATAAGGAAGGGGATCTTTCAGACGAGCTTCTCAAAAAAGCCTTAGAATCCTATGACAGAACTATAGGCAATTTTACAGATTATGAACTGGAGTAAGGCTTACAGGACAGGACGCGGAACCGTCCCCTGCCCTATGCCTTTATGCCTTTAACTGTTCATCAGTATAATCACAGTCAGGATTTGAGCATTTATAAGTGACTGTTTTTGCCTTCTTCTTTTGAGTAACAAAGTTTGAGCATTTTGGACAAGTCTTATCTGAGGGCATATCCCAGGTCATGAAATCACATTTTGGATAGTTTTCGCAACCCAGATACTTTCTATTCCTCTTTGTTTTACGGTGTATGACTCTTCCTTGACATTTAGGACATTTAACCCCAGCCTCTTCCAAGAAGGGTTTGGTGTTCTTACACTCAGGAAAGCCGGGACAAGCCAGGAACTTGCCAAAACGCCCCATTTTAATAACCATTTGCTTTCCACACTTATCACAAATCTCGTCTGATTCTTCAACAGGCATCTCGATCCTATCTATTGACTCGGCCTTTCGGACAGTCTCCTTAAAGGGTTCATAGAAATCTCTTAAAACAGATTTCCATTCAATCTTGCCTTCTTCTATCTTGTCCAGTTTACCTTCCATATCAGCCGTGAAATTAACATTCACTATATCAGAAAAATTTGCCACCATGAGCTGGTTAACAATCTTACCTAATTCTGTAGGAACTAATTGCTTTCTGTTTCTTTCAACATAGCCCCTGTTTATGATAGTATTAATTGTTGGCGCATAGGTACTCGGTCTCCCAATACCGTTCTCTTCCAATGCCTTTACCAATGATGCCTCTGTGTATCTTGGAGGTGGCTCAGTAAAATGCTGATTTGGTACAGTAATTACTAATGATAGGATTTCGTTTTTATTAATGTCAGGTAATATCTGATTCTCCTCATCCTCTTCAACATCAGTACCCTCTAAGTATAAGGTCATAAATCCCTTAAAAACAAGCTTTGAGCCGCTTGCCCTTAAAATAAGAACAACAGAGTTTTTAGACTTAGGTGTACCCTCAATTTCAATCGAAATTGTGTCAAAAATTGCAGGCTCCATTTGGCTAGCCAAAAATCTGTCCCAGATAAGCTTATAAACCTTATATTGGTCCGCACTTAAAAAACTCTTTAAGGATTCAGGGGATCTTTCAATATATGAAGGTCTTATTGCCTCGTGAGCGTCCTGAGTGCCTGACTTTGATTTAAAGCGTCTGGGCTTGGAGGGTAAATAATCTTGTCCAAAGTTTTTAGAAATATAATCCCTTGCCTGCTCAAGAGCATCATCTGAAATACGTACAGAGTCGGTTCTCATGTATGTAATCAATCCAACAGAACCTTCACTGCCAATATCCACTCCTTCATAAAGCTGCTGGGCTATCATCATGGTCTTTTGAGCGCTAAAGCCCAGTTTCCGAGATGATTCCTGCTGCAAAGTACTTGTTATAAAAGGAGGTGCTGGATTCCGCTTTTTTTTGCTCTTTTTAACATTGGATACCAAAAAATCAGAATCTTTAAGCAAAGTCAGAATTTCATCTGACTCATTTTTGTTATTTATCTTTTCCTTTTTACCGTTTCTTCCGTGATATTTAGCTGAAAAAATCTGTCCATCATCTTTTTTAAATTTTGTATCTATGGACCAGTATTCTTCAGGAACAAAATTCTCTATTTCAGTTTCTCTATCACAGATAATTCTTGTTGTAACAGACTGTACTCTACCTGCACTCAGGCCCTTTCTTATTTTTTTCCAGAGGACAGGACTAATTTCATAACCCACAACACGGTCTAAAATACGCCTAGCCTGCTGTGCATCTACAAGGTTCATATCGATTCGCCTTGGGTCCATAACAGCATTATAAACGGCATTCCTGGTGATTTCGTTGAAGGTTATTCTGCAATCCTTGTCAGGATCGATATTTAATATATGAGACAGGTGCCAGGAAATAGCCTCGCCCTCACGGTCAGGGTCAGTTGCCAAGAAAACTTTATCTGCTTTGGTGGCATCTGCTTTAATTTCCTTAATAAATGCACTCTTTCCGGCTTTAATAACATACATGGGCTTGAAATCATTTTTCACATCAACGCCCAAATGGCTTTCAGGAAGATCTCTAATATGCCCCATAGAGGCTATTACCTTATAATCCGGCCCCAGATATTTCTTTATGGTTTTGGCCTTTGCCGGTGATTCAACTATTACCAGATATTTTGACATTATTTCCTCCTGTGTGAATAAAAGAATTCTATCTATATGTATGATTCGTTATTGTGTTATTAATAGTAAGCTCAATACTATTGTATTTACTTACTTGCTTTTTATTCAATCAGTAATTAATAAAAAAGTCAATAGCCACAAGAGATAAGATACTAGAAATTAGAAATATAAAGCTCAAAAAGGGCCTTCCTTTTGGAAGGCCCCTGATATTTGACTTATTAATGTACGATAGCCATTTCGGTATCTTTATCAAAGAAGTGCATCTTATTCATATCAAAGTACAGTTTAACCTCATCATCAGGCTGAGTTGTAGACTTAGGACTGACGCGAGCTGTATAGTTGATACCGTTAATAACAACATATAGCAATGTCTCAGAACCAAGTTTTTCTGTAACTTCAACATTTGCGAATATAGGAACAATGCCTGCTTCCTCAGGAGCATCCTGCTCTATTTCGTGAACGTCCTCAGGGCGAATTCCAAATGTAACTTCTCTTCCGAGATATCCTAATTTTTCTACTGCAATAGCTTTGTCCTCGGGAAGAGGAATTCTGTACTGACCAAATACAAGGTATGTTTTGTCAATTTCCTTAAGGATAGTACCAGTACCAAAGTTCATTTGTGGACTTCCAATAAACCCTGCTACAAACTGGTTAACAGGTTCATCATATAGAGTTTGAGGATTGTCAATCTGTTGAATAAATCCATCCTTCATAACTACGATACGCGTACCCATTGTAAGAGCCTCGGTCTGGTCGTGGGTAACATAGATAAATGTTGTATTAAGCTTATGGTGAAGCTTGGAAATCTCAGTTCTCATCTGAACTCTGAGCTTGGCATCGAGGTTTGAAAGAGGCTCGTCCATGAGGAACACTTTAGGCTCACGAACAATAGCACGACCAAGAGCAACACGCTGTCTTTGTCCACCTGATAAAGCCTTTGGTTTTCTATCAAGAAGGTGTTCAATTGACAGAATTCTTGCTGCTTCATGTACTCTTCTCTTAATTTCGTCTTGGGGAGTTTTTCTTAGCTTTAATCCGAAAGCCATGTTGTCGAATACTGTCATGTGAGGATACAACGCATAGTTTTGGAAAACCATCGCAATATCTCTATCCTTAGGAGCTACGTCATTACAAAGCTTGTCACCTATATATAATTCTCCTGAAGTAATATCCTCAAGACCTGCAATCATTCTGAGAGTTGTTGTTTTACCACATCCGGAAGGACCAACCAGGATAATAAACTCTTTATCCTGAATATCAATAGTAAAATCACTTACTGCAACTACCCCACCGGGGAATTTTTTAAATACGTTTTTTAATACTACACTTGCCATATGTTCCTCCTAATTAAGTATTCATAACATCAATATATATATAATTTATCACCATTTAAAGGTTGTTAGCTACCCAATTAATTGCTAAAAATAAATAATTGATTTTAGTAACTTTGTATAGGTAAAATAGTACAAAAAAATAAGATTTAATAATAAAAACATTTATTTCGTAGTAAAAAGTTCTATAAAATATGTAAAACCTTAGTATGATTATACTAAGGTTTTACGAAACTCTTACATTAATTCAATTAATTCATGCATTATTCAATGATTAGTTGATGTTTATTTTCTTGTGGATCTGAGTAGGTGCAGATTCAGAAGTTAGCTCCGAATCGTACTTCGAAACTGCTACTGCTTTGATGTAATAGTCTTCATACATTGAGAATT
>JAAYTU010000029.1 GCA_012523705.1 Clostridiaceae bacterium | reverse complement strand
GAACTAATGCCTGATGTATGGGATGGCACAAAGGAAGAATGGGACAATTGGTTCGAGGGCCCCATAATAAACGGCGAAAAGATGTACCGGAACATTCCTGAAATAGCCCGTCTCTGCAATGCCAGTATTTCATCTGAGAATTTTAAAAATGGAATTTATAGCGAAAGGAACTACGAAGCCCAAACCGGGGTTTATAAAATTTTCTTCGAGCCTGTAATTTATCCCATAGTAGATGGAGTCCCAATGGCAATGACTCTTCGGGATATAATCCGCTGGGAGGAGGGCTTCTGTAATGGCGAAATCTCTACAACAGATAGCAAGGACTTGATTCAATGGATTACCCCTGTGTTTGTCTTTACCGCAAACTCCCAGTTTTTAATTGAAAATGAGCCTGCCATCTGCATGTATGGAAAAAGTAGCAAGCATTATAACGAAGCCTATTTAGAAAATATAGAGCCCTTATTTAAACAGAATGCCGCCCTGGCTGATACCTATCAGGTTTTCTATGGCTCACCCTACATAGATGTGCGCAGACAACAGAGGGAAGAGATAAAAGAGCAATTGGAACCAAATGGCGGGATTATATACAATTCTATGGGCGTTGGGGTCATAACTACCGAGGGTAATAAAGAGCCTATTTCTCAAGAAGAGAACATTGAAACAGGTGAACAAAATAGTCCCTTGAGTCGCTTTGAAGGAGTCATTAATGCTGCTCCTCGGGATAATGAGTCCTTTGAAGTCACAGAGGGTATCCCCTCAGGAGAGGATGTGTATGTCCAGATAGTTGCTGATAATTATGTATACCATTTGGTTACAAATCATGTAACCGGCTATGCACCCACAGTAGTGGAGGTAGATTATATAAATGCCAGTGATTATCCCATAACAACCACGATTGTAGTAAATAAGCCTTACTCCTATTATGAGATTAAAAGCTTCGAACTTTATTCCATAAAGGAAGCAATGGTTGAAAACCATGTTCTTCCCGGGGAAAAGGTATTGATTACACCATCAGCAGAGTATAAACCACCTGAGGTTGAGATTACACATCAGGAAGATGATCAATTTACATATCATATTGCAGGCTATACCCCAAGCCTCAGAATGAGCTCTGGTGGTTCTAATTATGCCGAAGTTCGGAAAGATGTTGAGGCCGCAGTTGGTGATCCTGTTATCAAAAGTGACAAGTTAATAATAGACGGAAAAATAATAATCGATCCGGAAGAGGGTTTCATTTCTGATGTGAAGCCTGAAAAAACTGACCGGGATATCCTTTATGTTTCAGATTTGAAGATTGATGAGAAAATCATAAATGGGCTTTACCAAAGCAAAGGCATAATAACCTATCAGAAAACCTATGCATATAATCCTGAAAATCCAGATGATACCCTGGTTTTTGACATAGAAGACATTAATCCGGTTCGGGTACATACTCCCGTTTGCTCTGATTTGAGTGTTTCAAGTGATGATAAATATAATCAGCATCCCTCACCGGCCCAAGGCACAAGCTCCTTAATTCTTGGGAGGCCCTTCACCATTGAAATAAAAAATGAGGGCACACATAAAGATGTTAAGGGCTATGGCACAAAGGACTATTCCAAATATATTAAAGACAGGGAGGTTCGTTTCGGATTTGATACATACCTTGGTACGGACAGATCGGGTACATATTTGAAGGCCGACACCTGGCATTCTTTAAAGGATTTAGGGATCGATACTTCTGAATCAAGCATTACATTTTACACCCCTGCATGGGTGGACACAGGTATTTATAATGTAGAATTTAGGAATTTGGCCTTAAACAACCCTACAAATGGAACATCAGAGCTTAATGCCAACTTAGACCTCGCAAATTCAATGGCTAGGTCTGAAAAAGCGGTTGAGGTTTCGGGCAGAATATATGACCTCGCTATAACTGATATAGATGATATTGGCTGGGAGACATTCTTCAGGACTGAAAAGGGAAGCAGCAATTCTACCGGAAAAGCCTTTTATGTTGGACCGACAGATATAAATGGGAACCTGAATGGCGATCATAAGTATTTTCTGCCTGTTCTTCCGAATAAGAACGATGTTCCCGGCTATCAGAACAGGGCAGTTAAGCTTGGATATGCCTTTAAGTTCGAAGTAAAAACCATAGGTAATTTCTATAATTACGAGGATTATTTAAGAATAGAGCCTGTCTTTGCTTTTGTTGATAAGGAGGGCAAGAATAGGCAGGAGGTGGATTTGTATTACACGACTCCTCAATCTGCACTGATTAAGGTAGGAAGTCCTCAGGATACCTTAACCATGTCCATTGTATTAGACTATAAATATAGAGGAATAAACTTATCTGAATTTGAGAATGCAGCAGGTGCTCTGTACCGCTTAAGGGAGGGAATAAAGGATTATACCCAGGATAAATGGGTTGAGACCTTTCCAAGGTTATCCCAAATCGGAGTACCAACATATAAATACACAGAAATAACCCTGACTGAGCCTCTACGATCCTTTATAGGACCTAAAAACAATATTCCCACAGGTGTAAGCATTGATAAGGCCTTTGCCTCGGCGCAAAAGTGGTATGGGGAGTATAGCCTTCCTGCTGATTGTCTGATTGTTAAAAAGGGAACCGATTTATCCGGGGAAAAAAACCTGACACGCAACTCCCCTATATTTTTAAAGGAAGGATATCTTTTAGTAAACTTTAAAAATATTTCTGTCGGAAAGAACAATGAATTTGATAACCCATATGTCAAATACACTGGAAAGACCGGTGACGGCTGGGCTCTTGAAAGCTATGACACAAATCAGGGCGGATGGCAGCTTATAGACGGCGATGTTCTTGCCTATTACGCAGATAAGCGCTCCACCGATGATTATACAGGCACAGGAACACATTAAGACAGGGGGTGGTTCTCCTGTCTTACAGATAACACAGGAGAACCGTCCCCCTGTGTTATGTCTTCTCTTTGTGCCCCGTGCTTAACTGTATAACATACCCACAACCTTGGCACAGAGCCGGGAAGGCAGTATCTTTTTCAGGAACAGGAATAGCTTATACTGAAAACCCACTGCTACTCTAACCGGTGGGTTTTTACGCTTAATAACATTATAGACGGTCCTGGCTACCACATCCGGTGAAGCTCCATTCTGCTCGTCCTTTTCCATTCTGGATAAAGATGCAGTAAATCTATCATAATATGGGGAGTTCTCATCTGCAGCATTAGCTATAGTACGCCTGCCTGTAAACTCTGTCCTTGTGTCTCCTGGTTCAACTAAGCAAGCCTTAATACCAAAGGAGGCCACTTCATGTCTAAGCGCTTCTATCAACCCCTCCAACGCAAACTTACTTGCGCTGTAATGGGCCTGATACGGAATGGATATAACTCCTGCTACAGAACTCATAGCAATAATCAGACCATTTCCTTGCCTTCTCATATGGGGAAGTACTTCCTTGATGACTCTTAAACTGCCAAAGAAATTAATATCAAATTGCATAGAGGCCTCTTCTGTGGAGACATCCTCAATTGAGCCCGCTATACCATTTCCGGCGTTGCTGACAAGTATATCAATACGTCCTTCCTTTGATATCACAAGATCCACAGCCATTGCAATAGTAGCTTCCTCTGTCACATCTAAAGGAATCATGCATATGAATCCTCCGCTTTTTTTATCCGAAGCAATAATATTCTCTTTTAAAAAGTTGTTTTTATCATCTGATGAAGCGTCAGGAGCAATATTTCCCTTAACCTTTCTGGATGTGCCATAAACACAAAAACCCTTTTCCATCAAAAGATTTGCAGTAGCCCTGCCTATCCCCGCTGATGCTCCAGTTATTAGAATCACTTTACTTTCCACATTATCACCAACTTTTTTTATGCTTACTTTTATTCTAATATAAATTAATCTTAGTTAATAGTATAGCGGTTTTTCAATTAATTGCTATAGCAACCCATTTTATACTAGATATTTTAAAATATTATGTTACAATGAAATAGTATTATAAACTAGGTAATATTATCAGGTCATATTATCCGTTCCTTTTGAATATGAGAATATAACAACTTGGTTTAAGGAATTACTAATATGAAAATTTCCTGTGTTAAGGAGATGTAACCATGGATCTATTTCAGAAATGCTACGATTATACTCAGGTCAAAGAGGCTATGAAAGCAGGGATCTATCCTTATTTTCATGCTCTTCAATCAGGACAGGATACTGTTGTGTCAATGGAAGGGCACAGAACCATAATGATTGGATCAAACAATTATTTGGGTTTGACATCGGATCCTAGAGTCAAAGAGGCAGCAATAAAGGCCATCGAAAAATATGGTTCGGGCTGCAGTGGTTCCAGATTTTTAAACGGAACCTTGGAAATTCATTTAGAGCTTGAGGAGGAACTTGCAAAGTTCCTTAACAAAGAAGCCTGCATCACATTTAGTACCGGATTTCAATCTAATCTGGGAATCATTTCTGCAATAGCTGGTAGAAATGATGTCATACTTTGCGATAAGGAAAACCATGCAAGTATATATGACGCATGCCGCTT
>JAAYTU010000028.1 GCA_012523705.1 Clostridiaceae bacterium | reverse complement strand
CCTACTGTATAAAGCTCATATAAGCATTTTAATACTTCATTTAGTATTAGCTTCCAACAGCATATCCATCAATTTATGTCCGTCATTTACAATAAGACCATTCTTTACATATTCTTCTGTATAAACTGCATCAGGGCTTTGAAGCTGAGGGTGGCGACTGTCGTATATAAAGAAAGGTACTGCGTCATTACTGTGTGTTCTGGTTGCTAATGGAGTGGGGTGGTCAGGAAGAACCATAATGCGATAGTCTTCTTTGCCTTCAAGACCTTCAATTAAGGTGCCCAAAACCTGGGAATCTATCAGCTCTATTGCCTGGATTTTTTCTTCTAATTGCCCTTGATGTCCACATTCATCCGGGGCCTCTACATGTATATATACAAAATCCCTGCCTTCTTTCAGCTCCTCTAAAGCAGCTTGGCCTTTTCCCATAAAATTAGTATGTATATTACCTGTGGCTCCCTTTACGCTGACAGGATTCATACCAGATGCTATTCCTATTCCCTTAATCAGATCTACAGCAGATATAACAGAACCACAAAGACCGTATTTTTCTATAAACAATGGGATTTCTGGTCTCTTGCCCTGCCCCCAAAGCCAAATGGAGGTAGCAGGGTTAAGTCCCTTTTCTGTACGTTTTTTATTAACTGGGTGATCTTTTAATATTTCTGCGCTTTTTTTCATGAGTTCCAAAGCTAGTTCTGCACCCGGTCCTTTAGGAAGAAATTCAGTAATTCTTTTGCCTGAAATATCATGGGGCGGGGTTAGTTCAATATCCATTGGACCATTATCCCATACCATACAATGCCTGTAGCTGACACCAGGGTAAAAGGTAACCAGCTCACTATTCAAATTTTCTTTAATGGAATTAATTAGTTCATGGGATTCCTCGGTAGATATCTCACCCGAGCTGTAATCATCCATGGTACTGTCCTCATAATTTTTCTCATTGCTTAATGTAACAAGATTACACCTAAGGGCAGTATCCTCCGGCGAAAGCTTTATTCCCATGCTTACTGCTTCTAAAGGAGAGCGTCCGGTATAGTATTTTTTAGGATCAAAACCAAAGACAGAGAGGTTTGCAACATCGCTGCCTGCAGGCATTCCCTGTGGAATAGTATTAGCAAGACCGAAAACCCCATGCTTTATTAATCTGTCCATATTTGGTTTGTTTGCAACCTCTAATGGTGTCTTACCGCCTAAACTATCTATTGGCCAATCTGACATACCGTCTCCTAATAGAACTATATACTTCATAATAAAAATCACATCCTTATGAAAAAGCTGCCTCTATTAAAGAAAGCAGCTTAATAACTAAATTCTTTGTTAAAGCACTAAAGCTTCGATGCAATATATTGGTCATTACCGGCTAAGTTCCAAACAGGTGTGTTTCTTCCTGTTCGGCGGATAGACTTAATTCTTAGCTCACCTTTGGTTTCTGATAAAATATTCATCAAAGCAGCCATTATAGCTGCTACAATCTGGCCATCATCAGCGCCCGGGGTGTCCACAACCGAAGCTGCACTTTCAGTTTTTGTAATATCCTTATTTTCCTGTTCAGCATTTGATGTCCTAAAAAGTTTTGAAAATAATGACATAGTTAACCTCCGTTGAATAATGATATTTCTATTATACTACTATGACAAAATAAAGACAATCATATTATTAGCTCAATATGGCATTATAAAACACAACTGTTTCTCTGTATTTAACTATAAATACGATTTTTTGGATACTATAAATAACAATAAAATATACTTGTTAGAGCAATAAAATATGATATAATGTTTTTGGAAAACTACAGTTAAAAGGAAACAATGGCGTCTATGTTTTTGTATACAAAGTACATTGTTCATAAATTTAAGGAGGGAACCACATGGCAAAAAAAATGAAAACAATGGATGGTAATACCGCTGCGGCGCATGTGTCGTATGCGTTTACCGAAGTTGCTGCTATTTATCCTATTACTCCGTCTTCAAACATGGCTGAATTAATAGATGAGTGGTCGGCGGCAGGAAGAAAAAATATTTTTGACCAAACTGTGAAAGTTGTTGAAATGCAATCGGAGGCCGGTGCTGCAGGCGCGGTTCACGGTTCTTTACAGGCTGGAGCTTTGACTTCAACCTATACAGCATCTCAAGGCTTGCTACTAATGATACCAAATATGTATAAAATTGCTGGAGAATTGCTTCCAGGAGTATTCCATGTTTCCGCGAGGGCACTAGCATCACATGCTCTTTCTATTTTCGGAGATCATTCTGATGTTATGGCTACCCGCCAGACAGGATTTGCTATGCTTGCTGAAGGCAGTGTTCAGGAAGTAATGGATTTATCTGCTGTTGCACATCTGTCAGCAATTAAGGGCAGAATACCATTTTTGAATTTCTTTGATGGCTTTAGAACATCACACGAAATCCAAAAAATCGAAATTCTTGAAAATGAAGATTTCGCTAAACTTGTTGATTGGAATGCTATTGATGAGTTTAAAAAACGTGCGTTAAATCCTGAGCACCCTGTGACAAGAGGTACAGCTCAGAACCCTGACATCTTCTTCCAGGCAAGAGAGGCATGTAATCCTTTCTATGATGCTATTCCTGATATTGTCAATGATTATATGAAGCAGATTTCAGAGGTTACCGGCCGTGAGTACAAGCCCTTCGTATACTATGGAGATCCAGATGCAGAGTATGTTATTGTTGCTATGGGTTCCGTAACTGAAGCCTGCGAAGAAGTAGTTGATTACTTAAGAGCAAAGGGTGAAAAGGTGGGCGTTCTGAAGGTACACCTTTACAGACCATTCTCCTCTAAGTACTTCTTTGATGTTATGCCTAAGTCTGTTAAGAAAATAGCTGTTCTTGACAGAACAAAGGAACCAGGTGGAAGAGAACCACTTTATCTGGATGTTAAATCCCTTTATTATGATATTGAGAATAAACCCGTTATTGTTGGTGGACGCTATGGTCTTGGATCAAAGGATGTTAAGCCTAATCAGATTTTTGCTGTTTATGATAATCTGAAATCTGATAACCCCAGAGATGGTTTTACAGTAGGTATTGTAGACGATGTAACAAATCTTTCACTCCCATTAGGCGAGAGCATTAATACCGAGGACAAAAGCGCTATTCGTTGTAAATTCTGGGGCTTAGGCTCAGACGGTACAGTAGGTGCAAACAAGAGCGCTATAAAGATTATCGGTGATAAAACTGACCTATATGCCCAAGGATATTTCTCCTATGACTCCAAGAAGTCTGGTGGCGTTACTGTTTCTCACTTACGCTTTGGTAAGGAAAAGATTCGTTCCACATATCTGGTAGATGAGGCAGACTACGTTGCATGTCATAATCAGGCATATGTAGGAAAGTATGATATTATAGACGGACTTAAAAAGGGTGGTACATTTGTCCTGAACTGTCAATGGACACCTGAAGAGCTAGAAGAAAAGATTCCCGCAGGTTTAAAGAGATATCTTGCAAATAACGAAATAGAATTCTATACAATCAACGCAACGGATATTGCTGCTGAGATTGGCCTAGGAAACCGCATTAATATGATTATGCAGGCTGCATTCTTTAAGCTCGCTAAGGTTATTCCTCTGGATGAGGCAATAAAGTATCTGAAGGATTCTATAGTAACCTCGTACGGCAAAAAAGGCCAGGCTATTCTGGATATGAACTTTGCTGCTGTTGACAGAGGAATTGAGTCCTTAGTTAAGATTGATATTCCAGAGAGCTGGAAAAATTCTCAGGATGAAACAATTGAAGCAAGCGATGATAAGCCTGAGTTTATTACAAAGATTGCTGAGCCTATGAATGCTCAGAGAGGCGACAGCCTTCCTGTTAGTGCGTTTAAGGGTGCTGAGGATGGAACATTCCCATCTGGCACATCAGCATATGAGAAGCGCGGTATTGCAGTTATGGTTCCTGAATGGCAACCGGATAACTGTATCCAATGTAACCAGTGCTCCTTAGTTTGTCCTCATGCAGTTATTCGTCCATTCCTGTTTGATGAAGAGGAGAGGAAGAATGCTCCTGAGAGCTTGATTACAATCAATGCTCAAGGGCCTCAGTTTAAAGGATATCAGTATAAGATACAGATTACCCCACTTGATTGTACAGGCTGCGGAAACTGTGCAGATGTATGTCCGGCTAAGGAAAAGGCCCTTATAATGAAGCCCTTTGAATCACAGCATCAAGAAATTGAAAACTGGGATTATGTTTCAAAGAATGTTAGATATAAAGATAATCTTGCTCCAAAAACCAATGTTAAGAACAGCCAGTTTGCTCAGCCTCTGATTGAGTTCAGCGGTGCATGTGCCGGTTGTGGTGAAACACCTTATATCAAAGCTGTTACACAGCTGTTTGGCGATCGTATGATGATAGCTAATGCTACAGGTTGTTCCTCCATTTGGGGTGGATCTGCTCCTGCCACAGTATACTGCGCAAACCAGGAGGGTAAGGGGCCATCATGGGCTAACTCCTTGTTTGAAGATAATGCTGAATTTGGCTTGGGTATGTTCCTTGGTGTTAAGCAGATTCGTGAAAAAATAGAACTTGAGATTAATAAGCTTATGGCATTGGATGTTCCTCAGGAGCTTAAGGATGCTGGTAAGGCATGGATTGAAAACATGAATGAGGGAGAAGCTTCAAAGGCTGCTTCCGAGAATCTGATTGCAGCTTTGGATAACTTCAAACCTTGCTGTGATGAGTGTACAAAAATTGTTGAGTTCCTCAACAAGAACCGTGAGCATTTTGTTAAGAAGTCTCAATGGATCTTGGGCGGTGACGGATGGGCATATGACATTGGATACGGTGGATTGGATCATGTCCTTGCATCAGGCGAAGATGTTAATGTTCTGGTATTCGATACCGAGATTTACTCAAACACCGGTGGTCAGGCTTCCAAGGCTACTCCTACTGCAGCAGTTGCAAAATTTGCCGCATCAGGTAAGCGTATTAAGAAGAAGGATCTCGGCATGATTGCTACAACATATGGCTATGTTTATGTTGCACAGGTTGCTATGGGTGCTAACATGAATCAGTTCATGAAAGCAATTCAGGAAGCCGAAGCTCACAAGGGACCTTCCCTGATAATTGCTTACGCTCCTTGTATTAACCATGGTATAAGGGGTGGGATGTCCAGAACCCAGACCAGAGAGAAGCTGGCTGTTGAGTCAGGATACTGGCATCTGTGGAGATATGTTCCTGAACTTAAGGAACAGGGCAAGAATCCGTTTGTGCTTGATTCCAAGGATCCTACAGGAAGCTTCCAGGACTTTATCGGTTCTGAAGTTCGATACACATCCTTGCAGAGAACCTTCCCTGAGGAAGCTCAGGAACTCTTTGATGCAGCTGAAAAGAATGCAAAAGAGAGGTTGGAAATCTACAAGAGAATGGCTAAAAGTGAATAATTAACATTATTAATAAAGAGGGTTGCTTAAAAAAGCAGCCCTCTTTTTAGTATCAGACCGTTGAGATCGGGCAGGGGACGGTTCCGTGAACATCTGACCTCATTGCCCTAATTTATCCCAATGCTCATGCGCTTCCTTAAGTTCTATGACAGCCAAGGTCTTGTTTCTTTCAAGAATTGCTCCCTTAAGTCGTGCCAGATTTACATTAAAAAAATTAATCTCGTCCCTTTCAGAACTGAACTGAAACAGCTTGACAGCCTTATTCCATTTCTGTTCAAGCTCTTTTGTCTTAGCTGCAGCCTTATCCCACTCTTCTGATTGAACTATTTGAATAAGCTCGTCTATGGAATCAGGAATGACTTCTCCATTTAAAAGGGGAGTTTTTAAAAGTATATCGCTTAGCATTATTCCGACAAAAAGGATTATTGATAGTACAGGAATGGCAGTTACCAAGAATTTTCTCAAAAAAACACCTCCTAAAATGGCCCTTTATAGTCGCCAACATCAATTGGTTTTTGAATGTGATCATCATATTTGTCTACATATAAGGTTCCATCGGGGTTGAAGACAGCCAGGAAAACTTCAGATATATCGTTTATTCCTTCCGCCTTTAGCTGCTCCATTAGCCATGCTTTGTTTTTGCTAATCTGTGTTAAATTTTCTGTAAATAATATACCATCATAAATAAGTTCTATGCTCATGCCCTCATCCTTCACCTGAATATTCATGGTCTTTGGTGTGAGTGGCTGATTTTCTGGTTTTTTGAGAACTGAAAGCTTCCCGTTTGACTCAATTATTGCGTAGCTTACTTCGTTTAAATTAAATATACCCTGATTTCGTAACAGCTCCAGAATATCTGAGGCTCTGTATTTGGCCTTTTTCAATGATTTCTCAAGGATTTTGCCATTCATTATTATAATGTCTGGTTCACCTTCAAGGACCTTTGCGGCATATCTCCACTTTAAGGTAATTACCTCCATGAGATAGCCCAAGGCAGCCCAGACTAATAATCCTACCCAATGAGGCCAGGCTCTGCTGGATAAATCTGTGGTCAATGACGCTGCAATTGATCCGATTGTAATACCCAGGACATAATCAAAGAATGTCAGCTGGCTTATTTGCTCTTTTCCGATTATCCTTGTAAAAATTAAAAGAGAGAAGAAGCCTATAACTGATCTTACTACTACAACCAACCCTTCATTCAATACAATACACTTCCTGTTCGATAATTCTACTATTATATTGTTTGGCCATTTTGCATATTTATGCTTTAAAGTAATTAATAATAGATACTGAAGGATGGACTTTACTTGATGAAACAAGGCAAATGTACGATAATATATATACCGGAAAAATAATGGGAGGCTTTTTTGATGAGCGATAAACTAATAAATGTTGAAGTAGACGGACAGATTGAATCTATTGAGAAGGGTACGATAATTGAGCAGATAGTTAATGGCAGAAGGGGGAAGAAAGATTCCCTGATTGTTGCAGCTTTAGTTGATAACGAGATAAGAGAGCTTACCTATCCAATCGAGGAAGAGTGCTCCATCAAATTTGTGGATATGACAAGTCAGGATGGAATTCGGATATATCAAAGAAGCTTAAAATTTGTTCTCATAAAGGCAGTATATGATTTATTCCCCGAAAGGGAAATTCAGATACGCCATTCGGTCCGAAGAGGTGTATTCTTCGAGATTCTGGATTATTGTGTAACAGATGAAGATGCCAGTAAAATTGAAAAAAGAATGCATGAGCTTATAGAACAGAATATACCCTTTAAAAAGGAGACTCTTTCTATTGATGAAGCAAGGGAGTATTTCTTGAAAAATGGCCGCGATGATCGCTACAGGGTAATAGCAAATCGCGAGAAGGATTATGTTTCCTTATATATATTCGATGGTATTGAAGACTATTTCTATGGCTATATGGTTCCAAGCTCGGGGTATTTGGAGAGCTTTGCCGTTGAAGCAGATAATGGCGGTATTGTATTAATTCTGCCTAAGAAGGAGAATCCCAACCAGCTTCCGGATGTATCTATTCCAAGAAAACTGTTTAACATTTTTACTGAGTATGGCGACTGGATAAATATCCTTGGGGTAGAGGATGTAGGCCGCCTTAATGAGGTGGTAGAATCAGGCCGCCTTAAAGAACTGGTGCTGATTGCAGAGGCTCTGCATGAAAAGAAGATTGCCATGATAGCAGACATGATTAAGCAGCAGCAACCTAAGAAGAGATTGATTATGATTGCCGGCCCCTCTTCATCGGGTAAGACTACATTTGCCCAGAGGCTCTCTATTCAGCTTAAGGTAAATGGGTTGGTGCCCATTAATATATCTGTAGATGATTATTTTGTAAACAAATCACAAACACCGCTGGATGAGGATGGAAAACCCGATTATGAATGCCTTGAAAGCGTGGATTTACAACTATTTAATGATAATATCAACAGGCTTATTTCAGGAGAAGAGGTAGAGATTCCCTCCTATAACTTTAAGACAGGCAAAAGGGAATACAATGGCAGAAAACTAAAAATGAATGAAGGAAATGTTCTGGTTATTGAAGGCATTCATGCATTAAATCCAGGGCTGACCAATAGAATTGACCCAGCCAACAAGTTTAATATTTATATCAGTGCAATTACCTCTATGCGTATAGATATGCATAACAGAATTCCTACGACTGATTTGAGACTTATCAGGAGAATGGTAAGGGATATGCGTTACAGAGGTACTCCTGCCCCTATGACCATAGAAATGTGGCCAAGAGTCCGAAAGGGCGAGGAAAGGAACATATTCCCCTTCCAGGAGGAAGCAGATGTAATGGTGAACACCTCACTTATTTATGAATTGCTGATATTGAAGCCTATTGCGACAAATCTTTTACAGGAGATTACTAGTGATGTACCTCAGTATGCTGAGGCGAGAAGGCTTATTGAATTTTTAAGTTATTTCCTTTCAGCACCCGCCGATTTTGTTCCACCCAATTCTATATTGCGTGAGTTCATTGGTGGCTCTATTTTTCATGAATAGGAATAATAAATCAATAAGAGCAAAGGAGAATTCATGAAAAAACTAAAGTTATTTGCCACCGCCACCTTTGGAGTAGAGGCAGTGGTTGCCCGAGAATTAAAACATCTTGGTTATGAGGATACCTCCATAGATAACGGGAAAATATTTTTTACAGGGGATTTTGAGGCCCTTTGCAGGGCAAATCTCTGGTTGCGAACTGCCGGCAGGGTTTATGTATTAATAGGTGAATTCAATGCAACAACCTTTGATGAATTATTTGAGGCTACAACCGCACTACCGTGGGAAGACTGGCTTCCAAAGGATGCAGAATTCCCTGTCGTAGGGAGTTGTGTAAAATCTGCGTTGATGAGCATATCGGATTGTCAATCTATTATTAAGAAAGCCATAGTAGAGAGACTAAAAAAGGTTTACAAGCTTAATGTTTTTCCCGAAACAGGTCCAAGATACAGGATTGATTTCACCATAACCAAGGACAAAGTGATATTAGCTTTAGACAGTACTGGAGACGGGCTTCATAAGAGAGGCTATAGAAACTTGGTGTATACTGCACCATTACAGGAAACCCTGGCTGCCGCCATGATTAAAATAAGCCGCTGGTCTCCTGGAAGAATTCTTATAGACCCTTTCTGCGGCTCTGGCACTATTCCCATTGAGGCAGCCCTGATGGCCATGAATAAGGCCCCTGGACTGGATAGAGAATTTGATTGTCAGGAATGGTCCATGATACCAAAAAAAATATGGTATGATACTTTAAATGAAGCCAGAGATCTAATAAAGCCAATTAATGAAATATTGATTCATGGCTATGATATTAATAGCGAGGCTGTCAGTATGGCTCAGTATCATGCAAGACAGGCGGGGGTTTCTGATGCAGTCCATTTTCAAGTCCGGGATATGAAGGAATTATCCTCAAGAGCCAAGTATGGTTTCGTTATAACCAATCCTCCTTATGGGGAGAGGCTTGGTGCAAAAAAGGAAAACATAATTCTGTACAAACAAATGGGAGAGCACTTTGAACGCCTTTCAACATGGTCCTTCTATATAATTAATGCTGATCCTGATTTCGAAAAGAATTTTGGCAAAAAGGCCAACAAGAACAGGAAGCTGTATAACGGAGGCCTTTTGTGTTATTATTATCAATTTTTTGGTCCCAAACCAGATAAGAAGCTAATCTAGAAACCCGGAACACCCATGGAAATAATAAACTCATTACTCTGCTTAAATCTTAAGAATACAAAAAGGCAGCCGGACAGGCTGCCTTTGTAAGATGCCGGAAAGGCATAAATACTAGTCGTATTGGTTTGGATTATTACCCCAGTCTACATCATCCCAATCTTCTTCAACCAAAGGATCATCTATATCCTCGGCAAACGGTGGCTTATTGTGGTTCGGCGGCTTATTATGATTTGGTGGATTATTGTGATTCGGCGGATTAGGGCCACGCGGTGGATCATTTTGTAGCGGTGGATCAGTATCTCGCCACCATGGCGGAAGAGGGTCTTCCACCACTGGGGGGATAAGTGTTCCCGGCCCGTGTTCTGTGCAATACTCTCCTTCAGGTATTTCGTATATACTATCCTTCGGATAGGAATCATTAGGGAATTTAGGCTTATATTCGACCGGACGTTTAATTCCCACCTTGGTAACAATCGTATCATGGGGACAATACTCGGAAGCCAGTAATTCTCTACCTTGAGCATCCTTAGAGGCTGTGCACGCCTGATATTGAACGTGAACATCACATGTATCGCTGTATGCAGGCTCTGTTCCTTGAATAAAATATTCAGTTCTTACTCTGCTACCACGGGGATCGCTCTTACAAAGATCTGAAGCAATTTTTCCCGAATCCATACAAATTGTTCTCTTAATAATGTTTGGAGGCTCGGTATCAAAGAAAGGAACAGAGGGCAATCCCTTATGGATTTCATTCATAACCACGTTCCAAAGCAACAAGGCATTGCTTCTCTCTCCGGATTGAATTTCAACATTTTTATCATATCCATACCAGCTTACTCCAACATAGTAAGGCGTAAAGCCGCAAAACCACTTATCTTTATTGGAATCAGTAGTACCTGTTTTACCTGCACTAGGGATTGTTATATTCTTTCCATCAGCATCCTGGTATTTGATTATGCCTTGAGGGTAGGCTGTTCCTTTTTTTACAACGTCCTCGAGCATGTTATCCATAATATAGATGGTTTGTTGTGAAAAAACTTGTTTCCTTTCAGGCTTTACAGAAAATATAGTTTTTCCGTTGTTATCTTTTACTTCTGTATAGAAGATTGGCTCGGTGTATACTCCTTTATTTGCAAAGGGGGTATAGGCAGAAGCCATTTCAAGTACAGTCATACCCTTGTTGAATCCACCCATGGCAATTGAGAGATACTGTTCTTCTCGTCTGTCTATACCCAGCTCGTTAAGATAATCTAATGCGGTATTAAGGCCTACATGATTTCTCAATAGTAATGTGGCTACTACATTTCGAGATTTGAATAGACCTTCCCTGGCTGTTGTAAGACCGTAATTTGCCCTTTCAACATTACGAGGCCATTCTTCATTAGGCTTTGCGTTATTCAGATATTGCTTTACATCATCTACCACCGTAGCAGCGGTTAATTTGCCACTGTCAATTCCCGGAGCGTAGACTAATAGGGGCTTTATTGCAGATCCCGGAGATCTCTCGGCTTGAGTAGCACGGTTAAATACGCTGCCCTCTTTAGCGCCCCGGCCTCCATAGAGCCCTCTTACAAAACCATCTTTATCCAAGATTACCATAGCTCCCTGAGCTTTATCCTCAGAGTATTTGTTCTCAAATGAAAAGTATTGGGGATCATTAAAAACTGTATCCAATACATTTTGAACCTTTGGATCCATAGTGGTGTAAATATGAAGCCCATTATTATAAATAATATCGAGAGCGGTTTTTTCGGTATAATTTCCAGTTTCCATCAGATAGTACTTTAAATTCTTAACTACTTCATCAACAAAATAGGACTGGTTACTTGTTTCAGTTACCTTTCCGGCTTCCGGATTATATTTAAAATTAATTTTTTCGGCGATAGCTTCATCATATTCACTTTGTGTAATCTTGCCCTGCTCTAGCATTAAGCCCAGGGTTAACTTAGTTCTGGCTAAATTAGCTTCAATGTTCTCCTCATTAATAGGCATATACTTAGTTGGCCAATTTGTTATTCCTGCAAGACTCGCACATTCGGTAAGGGATAATTCTCGCACGTCCTTGCCAAAATAGCCATTTGCTGCTGTTTCTATGCCATAGAAATTCCCGCCCATGGGAATATTGTTAAGGTAAAAGGTCAAGATCTCTTCTTTTGTGAGCACCTTTTCGAGTTCAAGAGCCTGCCACTGCTCCTGGAGCTTACGGGGGACAGTTCTGTCATCCCGCTTTGTCAGGTTTTTTATTAATTGCTGGGTTATTGTGCTTCCGCCTTCAATATCAACATCGGAGCCCAATAATTTTTTCCCATAGGTAAGAATTGCACTTCCGATTCGTCTGTAGTCAATTCCTTCATGTTCAAAAAAACGCTTGTCTTCTAATGCGACATAGGCATCAATGAGAGTTTGAGGTATATCCTCATAGTCAATCCAGACACGGTTTTCATCCCGTTTCAGTTCTGCAATAATATTGCCTTCGGCATCATATATATAGGAATTAAAACCCATGGATGAGAATAATTCTGCATCAACTATGGGAGTTGTTTTAATAATTCCGTATAGTCCGCCGCCAAAAACACCGGCTGCGGCACTGCCTGCAATAAATGCCAATGCTATGGCAATTAAGAAAACTGTGCCAAGAATCTTTCCGGTTATTTTCAGGATAAGCTTAGCTGTAATTGCACTATTATTGGAAGAGGATGGTGCCTTTTTGGTTACCTGGCGCTTTGTATTCTGGCGCCCGTTTGTATTTTTCATAAGGTTTCCTCCTTGTTAGCAAACAAAGGTTAAATTTATAATGGTCATTATAGCACAAAACAAGATACCATAAAAGACAATGGATATCTTTGACTATTTACCTTCTCATATATTATAATATTATTCTATAATATTAATTAATTGATTCAAATGTGGTTGTTATTATTTCCTGTGTCGCAAAAGGAGATTAAGAGGGATATAGATGGAGATAAGCGTTGGTGAGATAATAAAGTCAAAACGAAAAGAAAAGGGATATACCCTTAGTGAGTTTGCCAAACTAATCGAAATATCTCCAGGATATCTGTCCCAGATAGAAAATGGCAGAAAGACCAATCCCAAGCTTGAGATTGTATTAAGGATTATCCATGAGCTTGATATCAGCATTGAGATGTTATTAGGCATTGAATCTGTTGAGGATAATTATCTTTCCCGAATACCATCCTTGTTAAAATTGACACTGGCGAAGGAAAGAAATTTAAAAACTCTGTCAGAAGCTGAGGTTCTAAGAAAGATTAACCGGTTTTTGGATCGCGTTCTGGAGGCAAAATATATTATCGAAGACGCTGAATTGTACAATTTATTTCTGGAGGATATTTCACTCCAGACTGAAAACTGTCTGAAAAGGTATATGGCACTTAGGCTACTTCTTATGAAGTGATTAATGTATTATAATTGGTATAAGATATCTATAGTTTTCAACGCAATCGGAAAATTTATAGAGGGAATATAAAATTAATCTTGACCAAAAGAGGCTTTATAAGTATAATATATCTTGTTCTGCACTTGAGACGACATAATATCTGTGCAGTAATATTCCTCAATAGCTCAGTCGGTAGAGCATTCGGCTGTTAACCGAAGGGTCGTTGGTTCGAGTCCAACTTGAGGAGCCACTTGGGCCTTTAGCTCAGTTGGTTAGAGCAACCGGCTCATAACCGGTCGGTCCGGGGTTCGAGTCCCTGAAGGCCCACCAACGGATAAATAAAAAGATGATTGCACTGCAATCATCTTTTTATGCGTTATCTCAAACTTGTTAAGATGTCTGTTGAGAGGCTCATTTCTCTATAGAACATCTTACGAAAACAAATTGCGCAGAGTGAAAAAAATGCATACACCTCACCCGGCGTCTGGTATAATTAAAAAAGTATTGACCACTAAGATCTCATTCTCTATAGTAATTTATCAGACGGAAGTAGCGATTCTTATCTTCAATCATAATGATATCTAATGCAGCTTGAGACACTAATAT
>JAAYTU010000134.1 GCA_012523705.1 Clostridiaceae bacterium | reverse complement strand
AGACTAAGAAATGATTTCCCTGAAGCATATAAAACAGCGAATGACTTGTTGAAACGAATAAATAACGGTGAATTCATAATGCCTAAAATCTAATCCAAGAAATTAAAGCATCTCAACAGGAGGTGCTTTTTTCATGCCCATTTTTAAGGAGGTGGTTTAAATAAATCCATTGAGTTTGACGCCTCCAGTTTATTGGATAGCACGTACCCCGGAGCTTCCTTAAATGCTATATTCAAAAGACCCGATGGTGTTGCCTATCCAGTTGTCACGACCTATGCCGACGGAGTTCTTACCTGGTCACCAAGCGCAACGGATACACAGATTGTCGGTGTTGGTCAGCTGGAGATAAGGGTTACTTATGGTGAGGTGGTCGGAAAAAGCGTTCGGATATTAATCGTCGTCGAGGAGGCTCTTGCAGACGGTATAGTCGATCCACCGGAACCACCTGCACAAGAATGGCTTAATCAAGTGCTTTCGACCTTAGCAGAACTGGATATTGAAGAGATAAACAGCCTGCTAAATCTCATTTATAACCTGCAAAACACCACACACGACTTAATCGAGGATTCACGCGACAATATGTATATGCGCATTGGGATTATTCTCAACCATTTGCACCCAATAGAAACAGCTACTGCTCCGGATTTAGTTAGCCGAAGGGCATCTATCACATTTAACGGCATAGCAAATGGCAACAACGTAGTAATCGGCACCGTAACATATACCTTTGTTACAGCTTTGGGTAGTCCTTCCGCAAACAATGTGCAAGTTCTAATCCAGGATACCATTAGTAATACCGTCAAAACTCTTGCAAAAGCCATAAGGGGAACCGACGATGAAACGAGTATTGTGTATGGAGCAGGGACAAATTCTAACTCTATTTGCACAGCATATTGGACGAGTCAAAGGTTTTCTATCGGAAGTACCACCGTTGATGCAGGTGAGAGTTTGTTCCTACTTGAAAGAGCAGAAAATACTACTACTGCAATACCTCTCTCCTCTACTGCGACGGCTACTATTAGTGACTTTACCCGTTCGGCTTATTCAAGGTACATTTTGTCGGGTAATGTTTCAGGTTCGGGTGGTGAAAACAGTGTCCGTGGGCCTTTGCACACGGTATTACCCATTGGCAGCGTGGTCATCGGAGGCCAAGGCGGGCTTCTTTATCCTGCGACTTATGACTGCCATCTAATAACCCTTTGCCGTCAATCAGATACAAGCGAAAAAGAACTGGATTTCTATATTTCCAATGATGAGGAAACCTTCACCAGAATTCAACGGAGTACGCCTATAGGTTCGAATACTTCCGCTGAATCCTTACACATTCATATCCAAATGCGACAGGCCAGAGTACCTGCAGGTTATGGACTGTATGTCCGTATGGGCAGTGATGGCACATCGTCAACTGCTTATTGCGATTTGAAGTTTACCTATCATTTATATCCTGCTGCCCTTGCAACAGAAACCATCCCTTAACTCGGATAATAAAAGGAGGAGACAATGAGTAAAAATGTATATTTAAGCCCTTCCATACAGGAAGGAAATATTGGTTACGGTGATTATGGCACCGAAGAAAAAAGAATGAACGAAGTGTGCGATGTAACCCAAAAACATCTGTTAAGACATGGCCTTACTGTATTTAGAAACCGGCCGAATATGACTTTAACGCAGGTTGTATTAGACAGTAACACCAAAGACCCTACAATCCATTTTGCAATCCACAGTAATGCCTTTAATGGAAGCGTTCGAGGTAGTGAAATTTATTGTCACCGTTTTGGTGGTGAAGGCGAGCGTCTAGCAAGGCTTGTCTATGATGAGCTTGAGGCTATCACTCCAACCAAAGGACGAGGCGTAAAAGAAGGTAGGGATCACTTCGGTCCGGGCAAACCTTTGTATGAGCTTTCTGCAACTGTAGCTCCTGCTGCGTTAGTAGAGGTGGCCTTCCATGACCATCCAGAGGATGCTAAGTGGATAATAGAAAACATTGAGCCTATTGGTATAGCCTTGGCAAAAGGCATAGTAGAGTATTTTGATATCGACTGGGTTGATGAAAGAAGTGAGCTTGAAAAAGCTGTTGATGTCCTGACTGAAACAGGGTTTATACTCTCCCCTCAGTATTGGAAAGATAATGCTGTACCAGGGGGAACAATCAATGGCGCATATGCAGGCCTTCTTGTAAAACGACTGGCATCTTTCATCAAAATCGTGCTTGACGGGCTGAATAAGTAAGTGTAAATATATTTATTAAAGAAATTAGTGGTATATAAATATTCATATAAATTTTAGGTGGTTTATTCAGGGGGATACAAACTACTTAATCGACTAAGGCCTGCGGAGGAACGTTCTCTGTGGGTCTTTTTTTATTTGCATAAAACTGAAGTAAAAGCCTGCAAGGATTCCTTAATTGGAATTTTTGTAGGCTTTTTTCGTTCATATGACTGATTTCTGTCCTGGGACTATTAGAGGGTAGAATCCTCAACTTTTATACTCTCCCAAGGCTATTAGATAGGAGGTAATTTATCATGAATGAGAAAGGGGAAACAAATATGCCCAGGATTAGAACCTTAACAGAAGCTTACAACTATATAAAGGAGATGGACCCAGAGACAGCTATTACACCCCATGCACTAAGAAGAATGGTTGTGTCTGGCAAGGTTCCTAGCACGAAGGCAGGAAAAAAGTATCTCATCGATATGGATGTGTTGTTTGATTATTTAAAAGGAACAAAGCCATCAAAATTGTTCTGTTAACTTAATAATAAAAATGAGACCTGAAACGCCTCTGGTATAATGGAAATCACCAAAACACACATTACCTCCCAGAAAGGAGCGTTCAAGTCTCATGACTATTATACCATCAAACGTAGTATGTCCAAGGT
>JAAYTU010000133.1 GCA_012523705.1 Clostridiaceae bacterium | reverse complement strand
TTTATATTGTTGCACCATAACTCAATATTATGCTATATTTATTTTGCCGGTATTTATGAATAATAAAGCCGGACAAAACACTATATAATTTATATTTCGAATCATATCCCTGAAAGGGAATGAGAACGGAGGTAAAAATGAAAAATCAATTAAAAAGACCGAGAAGCTTAGCCTTTCTCGGCCTGATGCTGGCCATCACAATCATAATGAGCTTTACTCCTATTGGGTTTATTCCGCTATTTGGAGTAAGTGCAACAATCGTTCATATTCCAACTATTATAACCGGAATAACTCTTGGCCCTGTTGGCGGTCTCATTATGGGAACTGCCTTTGGAGTTGTCAGCCTTATTAATGCTATCACGAGACCGGCCGGGATTTTAGATCCCTTATTTATGAATCCGCTGGTATCGGTACTGCCAAGAATGTTTATAGGCGTAGCAGCCTATTATATTTTCTTGTTAGTGTCGAAACTATTTAAGAAAGAATCTTTAAAAAATAGTGTAAGCTCCTTTGTTGGAGGAGTTGCAGGAAGCCTGACCAATACGGTGCTGGTTTTTATGATGTTATTTATTTTTTATGCCGGGAAGGTTGAAGAAGCCTTTGGTGATTCATTTGGAACCATATTTGCTGCAGTGTTTACGACAAACGGTATTTTGGAGGCTGTTGTAAGCGGTTTTATAACAATGCCTATCGCAATGGCATATTTCAGAGTCAGCAAAATGATCAAGAAATAAGAGGAGTAATAATATGGTTAGAATAGTAGGCATTGATATTGGCGGCAGTACAACTAAAATAGTAGGATATGATGGCAAAGAACTGTTTAGTCCGATGCTGGTGAAAGCGACAGATCCTATTTCGTCGGTATACGGTGCTTTTGGTAAGTTCCTTAATGAAAACAAATTAAAGCTTTCAGATATAGAACGCATTATGGTTACCGGAGTAGGCTCTTCTTTTATTGAAGAGAAAATATTCGGTATACCCACATATAAGGTAGAAGAGTTTCTTGCAATAGGTTTGGGAGGATTGTTCCTGACTGATCTGACCAGAGCAATTATTGTCAGTATGGGAACGGGTACAGCATATGTAATGGCCGAAAAGGATCATGCCTATCATCTTGGTGGAACCGGTGTAGGAGGGGGAACCCTTTTAGGACTATCTAACCGGATGCTTAATGTCCGTAATTTTTCGGACATTGTTGAGATGGCTAAAGGTGGAGATTTAAGAAAGGTTGACCTGTCTATTGCCGACATTTCTCATGAAGAGGTGGTAGGGTTGACACAGGAAACTACAGCCTCTAATTTCGGAAAGATGGTTGATCTTGCATCAAATGCTGATATAGCACTTGGTATAATAAATCTTGTGTTTCAGACCATTGGGATGCTGGCGGTTTTCGCCTCCCGCAATTCCGAGGTAAAGGATATCGTGTTGACTGGTAACCTCTCAAATGTTCCACAGGCCAGAGATATCTTTAGTTCATTAACAGAGCTTTTTGGAATACCCTTTCATATTCCGCCCCATGCTGAGTTTGCAACAGCTACAGGGGCAGCAATTGTGAATCCAGAGACAAAAGCCAAGGCAATTTAGGTTAAGACAGGGGACGGTTCTGTGTCTAATAGATGTTAGAAATTAGAGTTAGAGGGTTCCGATTTCTAGCCTCCAACATCTATCTTCCAACTTCAAGATAGGACACCGAACAGTCCCCTGTCTTATTGTCTCGTCCCTTGACTGGTTCCTTTTTTTATGTATATGTATTATTATAATAAGATAGAGATTATTCTTGGGTGGGTAATTATGTTTAAATGGTATGAAGAAGCTAAGTCAATAGCAGAGAGGGATCCGGCAGCGAGAAGTGTGTGGCAGGTATTTTGGCAATATCCTGGCTATAAGGCTTTGCGTTTGCACAGGAGAGCTCATTGGTTTGAAAAAAGGGGACTTCATTTTATTGCCCGTGCCATTTCTCAGTACGCGAGACATAAGACGGGCATTGAGATACACCCTGGAGCCAAGATTGGCAAATGCCTGTTTATAGACCATGGTATGGGTGTTGTAATTGGAGAGACGGCAGAGATAGGAGATTACTGTACAATTTATCATGGAGTAACGCTAGGTGGTACAGGTAAAGATAAAGGAAAGCGCCATCCTACCGTTGGCAACAATGTTCTAATAAGTGCAGGAGCAAAGATCCTTGGCCCTATGACCATTGGCGATAACGCAAAGATCGGTGCTAACGCTGTTGTGCTTAAGCCCGTAGAATCAAATACCACGGTTGTAGGTGTTCCGGGAAGAGCTGTGAAGCGTGATGGAGAACGTATCAGACAAAGCTTTGAGTTGGATCAGATACATGTACCCGACCCTGTTTCACAAGAATTTAGCAAAATGCGCGAAGAAATGGATAAGCTAAACAGAGAGCTTGAAGAGTACCAGGTTTTGTTCGAACGCATGAGAGAAAAACTTTGCCCCGCTTTAGTGGACGAAATAAAAAAAGAAGAAGCTGCAATGAAGAACGAGGAGTGAATAATATGAAGATTTACAATACACTGACCAGGCAAAAGGAAGAATTTGTTCCTTTAAAGGATAATAAGGTGACCATGTATTCCTGTGGTCCTACAGTATATAACTATGCTCATATTGGTAATCTGAGAACATATGTGTTTATGGATCTTCTCAGGAGAACCTTAAAATATAACGGCTATGAGTTGTTAAATGCAATGAATATTACAGACGTAGGCCATCTTGTTTCGGACGAGGACGAGGGCGAGGATAAGATGGTTAAGGGGGCTAGGGAGCAGCAAAAGACCCCCTGGGAAATTGCTGAATACTATACAGATGTATTTATGAAGGATATCGCGGCTTTAAACATTGAAAAGCCTGAGATTATACCCAAGGCAACTGAACATATAAAAGAAATGATAGAATTTGTCCAGAGTCTTCTGGAAAAGGGCTTTGCCTATGAAACAAGCGATGGAATATACTTTGATATTTCAAAGTATGAGGAATATGGCAAGCTTTCAAAAATAAACTTAGATGAACAGATGGCTGGAGCGAGGGTTGAGGTCAACACTGAAAAGAGGCATCCGGCTGACTTTGCACTATGGAAAAAAGCTCCGAAGGAGCATATTATGCAATGGGAAAGCCCCTGGGGAATGGGCTACCCGGGATGGCATATCGAATGCTCTGCCATGAGCATGAAATACTTAGGAGAAGAATTTGATATTCACACAGGTGGTGTGGACCATATTCCTGTGCACCATGAAAATGAGATAGCTCAGTCAGAGGCTCTATTAGGAAAGCCTGCGGTAAAATTCTGGGTTCATGCTGAATTTATGATGGTTGATAACGGTAAGATGTCAAAGAGTTTGGGTAATACCTACACTATCTCAGATTTACGCGAAAAAGGATACAATCCTTTAGCCTTCCGGTATATGTGCCTTAATGCTCACTATAGGAATAAACTTAACTTTACCTGGGATGTAATGCAGTCTTCTCAAGTCTCTTTTGAAAGGTTCATCGAGGGTGCCCTTCAGCATAAAATGGGTAAGGCAGAAATATCCAAGGACGTGCTTGATGGATTCTTATCTGATTTTGAAGGTTGCATTAATGATGATCTGAACATTCCAAAGGCTCTGGGAATTGCCTGGAATCTGGTAAGATACCCGGAAAAATCATATTCAATTTATGAGATGCTTCTGAAAATGGATACTGTCTTTGGATTAGGAATAAAGGATGCTGAACAGAAATCGGCTGAAGAGCCAGAACTGGATTCGGAAATAGAGGCGCTTATTCAACAGAGGGAGCAGGCTCGTAAGGAAAAGAACTGGAAGCTCTCCGATGAGATTCGGGATAGGCTTAGAGATATGGGCATAGAGATACAGGATACACCCCAAGGTGTTAAGTGGAAAAATATCAGAGGGAACTGATAGCAGGACCTTGAGGAAAGTGGCAGGTTATGGGGAAACTAAGGAGCAGATTTGTCTGCAGTGAATGTGCATATGAAAGTGTTGGATGGATGGGCAAATGTCCTTCCTGCCAAAAATGGAACACTTTTATCGAGGAGACCTATGAAGAGACTCTTCCCGGGAAGGCAAAGGCCCTGAATTTAGATATGCCACAAATAGTATCCCTCTCCGATGTCGAGGTTCTTACAACCAATAGAATTGAAACGGGTAGTAATGAATTAGACAGAGTATTGGGCGGCGGCTTGGTTCCTGCATCCCTTATCCTTATAGGTGGTGAGCCGGGGATAGGCAAGTCAACCTTAATATTGCAGATATGTGCTAAAATAGCTCAGCTAAATAAGGTTCTTTATATTTCAGGCGAGGAATCTGTAGGACAGATCAAACTCAGGGCTGACAGGCTAAATGCAGTTAACCCTTCTATTTATATGGTTTCCGAAACATCCTATGAAGTAATCGAGAGTATGATAGATAGGGAAAAGCCTGAATTCATTGTTATTGATTCCATTCAAACCATATACAGTGAGTTTCTTTCTTCAGCGCCCGGCAGTGTGAGCCAGGTTCGTGATATTACCGCTAAGCTTATGCGCAAAGCCAAGAAGGATGGAATTACTGTATTTATTGTGGGACATGTAACTAAGGAAGGCTCCATTGCCGGTCCCCGGGTTCTTGAACATATGGTGGATACAGTGTTGTATTTTGAGGGAGAGCGCCATCAGGATTTCAGAATACTCAGGGCTGTAAAAAATCGGTTTGGGTCAACAAATGAGATAGGCGTATTTGAGATGACATCATCAGGACTTAACGACGTGACGAATCCTTCCTCTGTTATGCTTGACGGCAGAAGCTCAAATCAACCAGGCTCAGTTGTGGTAGGACTGATTGAAGGCACACGGCCATTATTAGCTGAAATACAGGCTCTTACAAGTTATACAAGCTTCAGTACCCCCAGGAGGC
The DNA here is from genome assembly GCA_012523705.1 of Clostridiaceae bacterium. Lineage (GTDB taxonomy): Bacteria > Bacillota > Clostridia > DSM-8532 > DSM-8532 > DTU059. The sequence continues at coordinate 5,931 of JAAYTU010000133.1, read as the reverse complement.
AGGCTACCGGATTTGACTATAACAGACTGACTATGCTTATGGCAGTATTGGAAAAGAAGGTTGGGATGCAGCTTAATTCATTTGATGCTTATCTTAATGTAACGGGGGGATTCAGGATAGATGAACCGGCTGCTGATCTAGGTATAGTAGCAGCTATAGCATCAAGCTTTACAAACAAGCAGATAGATCCATATACTGTATTTTTTGGAGAGGTAGGCTTAACAGGCGAAGTCAGATCTGTAAATCAAATGGAAAAGCGGATTACAGAGAGTCTTCGCCTTGGATTCAAACGGTGTATTACGCCTAAGCTTAATACGAATACTGTATCAAATATTCAAAAAGAAATAGAAATTATGACAGTGTCCTCCGTAGAGGAAGCGCTTCAGGTTGCATTACCTTAAGTTATATTTTCCAAAAAGCTTTAGTCTGTCATATTCCTTTAAAATGATGTCATATAGATTCAGGTCTAAATTATTGCATACTGTAGTCAGATAAAACAGAAGGCGACCAATATCCTTTTCTAGATGGTCCCGGCACTCAGTGCAAAGATTTCCTTCAACATGGGAGCTTAAATATTCCTTTATATTACTGAAATCACTATTTTCCGGGTATTCCTGTTTTTTTGCATTTATTTGAATGCAGCCACAATGCGTAACGGCCTTCGAAATAGTTCTGTTAATCCTTGCATTGGAGTCCTGAATTTTAGACATCTCATCTAATATGCTTTTATTTCGTACTAAGAGGTCTTCCACGGCATATTGGAAGCTGTCAATAGTAGTATCCTTGAATTTATCCATTTAATTAACTCCCCCTGCAGTTGATATTTTGTATCTTCATTATATTGAGGTGGACAACAATTTGTCAACGGCTTGACGCTTAAAGTATAGTGTGCTATTATTTTTTTAAGCTAATAAAGCCTTATCAAGAGAGGTGGAGGGAGCAGGCCCAATGAAGCCCGGCAACCGGCTATAAGTAGCAATGGTGCCAATTCCGGCAGGATAGTATTTGTGATATCTTGCAAGATGAGGGGTTCAAATTGGTAAACTCTTCATTTGAAGAGTTTTTTGTTTTACCCTCCCTTGTATCTTATTTTTACAATTAGAAAAAATATTATTAATAACGAATTATGTAGTAACAAAATATAGATAGAAAGAAGGTTATTATGATGGCAAGAAGACTATTTACCTCTGAATCTGTTACCGAGGGGCATCCTGACAAGATTTGTGACAACATCTCCGATGCCGTGCTTGATGCAATTATTGAAAAAGATCCCTATGGCCGTGTAGCATGTGAGACAGCAGTTACAACGGGCATGGTTCTGGTTATGGGAGAAATCTCGACTAATTGCTATGTTGATATCCCAAAGCTTGTAAGGGAAACAATTAAAGACATAGGGTATGATAATGCAAGTTATGGATTTGACTGCAATACATGTGCTGTACTTACATCTATAGATGAGCAATCATCAGATATTGCATTGGGCGTTAACCAGGCTTTGGAAAAAAAGAAAAACAAAATCCAGGATGATCTTTCCATTGGAGCCGGAGACCAGGGTATGATGTTCGGATATGCATGTGATGAAACCCCTGAGCTAATGCCTATGCCTATTTTTCTTGCCCATAAGCTAACCGAAAGACTTACAGAGGTAAGAAAGAAAGGGATACTTAAATATTTAAGACCTGATGGGAAAAGTCAGGTTACAGTCGAGTATGATGGTGATAAGCCGGTTAGAATTGATACTGTTGTTATTTCGTCTCAGCATGGAGAAGAGATAGAACACGAACAGATTGAAAGGGATATAATTGAATATGTAATAAAACCTGTGATTCCAAAAGAGTATTTAGATGATGAAATCAAATACTATGTAAATCCAACCGGCCGATTTGTGGTTGGAGGCCCCCAAGGTGATTCAGGGCTGACAGGAAGAAAAATAATAGTTGATAGCTATGGTGGAATGGGCCGACATGGCGGCGGGGCATTTTCAGGTAAAGATCCCACTAAAGTTGACCGTTCTGCCGCATATGCCGCTAGATATGTGGCTAAAAATATCGTAGCTGCAGGTCTGGCCAGCCGGGTCGAGGTACAGCTAGCATATGCAATCGGAGTGGCTTATCCTGTATCCGTTTTAGTGGATTCTTTTGGAACAGGGATAATCCCTGATGAAAAAATAGCTGATCTGGTAGCTAAAAACTTTGATTTAAGACCGGCAGCTATTATTGAAGATTTGAACCTAAGAAGGCCTATTTATAGAAAAACAGCATCATATGGACATTTTGGCAGAAATGATTCTGATTTCACCTGGGAAAGAACTGATAAAGCTGACCTACTGAGAAGCCAAGCAGGTCTTGCTTAAAAAGGCTATAAGCTAATAATATCAACTACGTATTTAGATTGGTTCTCTTGTAAATCGACTTCATATGGAGTCAGTATAGGAGGACCATTCTTTTTTGTAATGATGGAAACCTTTGGCCGGATAGAGGCGCTCCCCTTTGCAGGCAGCACTCTTGCCACCTCTCCGGTGTTGAGTAGGACGATTGAGTCCTGAGGATATACAGCAATGCTTTCTATGAAGCAGTCAAGTAGCTTAGGGTCGAATTGTGATTCGCTCTGTCTCATCAGGAATTCTGCAGCGTCATGGGGCATAAAGCGTTTTCTGTAAACTCTGTCAGAGGTAAGGGCATCAAACACATCTGCAATACTTATGATTCTGGCTCCCATCTCAATACTATGTCCCTTTGTTCCTTCAGGGTAACCTGAACCATCCCATTTTTCATGATGCTGGAGAATTATTCTGGATACCTTTTCGCTTATGCCCTCCATGTTTCTGGTTATGTTGGCACCACGTCGGGAGTGGTCCTTCATTATTTCGAATTCTTGGTCTGTAAGTGTGCCGGGCTTATTAAGAATTGACAGTGGAACTTTACATTTTCCGATATCGTGAAGAATGGCGGCTAAAGCCAGCTCGTGAATTTCATTAATATCCAGCTCCAGTGCTTTTGCTGTAATGATAGTGTATATACAAACATCTACGCTATGGAGGAAGGTATAATTATCTATATCCCGGATTCCTGTAAGAGTCATGAAAATCATGTCATCATTGAGAATGTAGTGAACTAGATCCTGCACAGTATCCTTTAATTCTTCTACATCAATTTCCTCATCCGCGCGGACACTTTCCATTATGTCTTTTATGGTAGTGAAGGTGTCCTCGTAAAGGACTTCCTCGCTGATAGTATCGGGATCTACTCTTTCTTCCTCTACATATATAAAGGGTACATTATAGGTTTGAAATTTGGTTACATATCTTGGTTTGATGGTAAAGCCCTTAAGAAGTAGTATTCTTCCATCATCAAGGACAACATCCTTTGCCAGTTTCATACCTGGCTCAATTTGATTGATCATGATTTTTAGCATGACAACCTCCGTGAACATTGTAATAGCCTATGACATAGTATAAATTGAGGCATCTTTTACTGAAAGAACAGGGTGAGAATCTATTGGAGATATTACTGATAACCATTCTAACAGTTTTTGCATTTATAGGGGTTGCCTCTTCTATACTCTATCTGGTGCGGCAATCAAAAAATGATTTTAAAAACTATCGCATAAGGATTATATTATATTTACCACAATATTCAAGTCCAAAACTTGAAGGGATCATAAGAAATCTGTATTATGAAGGGATCCCTGAAAGGCTTATGTCGGATAGCAAAATTTATCTTATGATCTCCCATGAAGATAAAGAGGCCATCGAAATAATTGAAAAACTTAAAAAAATCTATCCTATTGAAGTGTTGCCCGAGCAGGTTTCCTATTGTATGATAAAAAACAGAGAGAAGTGTATCGAAGTTTAGCAGGTGCAAAAGTGGATGAAATCAAAGGAACTGTTAGTTCCATCAGGTTTTCAAATGAAAAAAATGGATATACCGTGTGTGATATACGAACCGAGGATAACTCCCGTATTACTCTGGTAGGAGTGATGCCTCTGTTGGTCGAGGGAGAAACAATTAGTGCATCAGGTGAATTTGTTTCCCATGTTATTTATGGACGCCAATTCAAGGTATCATCTTGCCAAAGATACAGACCTGCTAAGGAGGACAGCATATTAAAATATCTGTCGAGTGGTCTTATTAAAGGGCTTGGTCCTGCAACTGCAAAGAAAATTGTTAATAAATTCGGCGAAGAGTCTTTCAATGTTCTACAGTTTGAGCCTCTGAAGCTAACCGAGATTAAGGGGATATCGGCCGAGAAAGCCCTCTTCTTCGGTGAGGCATTTATAGAACGGGAAAACATGCGAAGCATAATTATGTTCATGAATCAATTCGGTATTTCTTCGAACATTGCAGTAAAGGTATGGAATCTTTTTGGGAGTCAGGCAGAGGAAGAGGTCAGAAGAAATCCCTACAGGCTGTCTGAAGCTGATATAGGACTTAGCTTTTCAGTATGTGACAGAATTGCATTTTTCCTAGGATTCGATCCTTTTTCGATAGAAAGGCTGAAATGTGCCTTGTTATCTTTACTCTCAATCTCGGTGGGGCAAGGAAATACATATACCCCCAAGGAAGGGCTGATTAAGCGGGGAGTAAGGCTAACTAAGGTAGATGAGGAATTGTTATTAAACGCTTTCGACGCACTGTTAATCGAAGGTTCTATTTATGTGGAGCGCCAGTTTTCCGACAGGGTTTACACAGAGAATCTGATTGAGGCAGAGCGATACATTGCCAGAAAGCTGACAGAGCTAAATATAAAAAAGGATGATTATTGGGTTTCCGAATGTGACTCCCTTATAGAAGATTATCAGCTCGAGCATAAGGTGGAGCTTGATTCAATTCAAAAGGAGGCAGTGGAATGTGCATTAACCCAGGGAGTTTCTATAATTACAGGGGGTCCGGGTACTGGGAAGACAACCATTATTAAAGCATTGATTGAAATATTCGAAAGCAAGGGTCTGGAAACAATTCTGGCAGCACCTACAGGAAGGGCGGCAAAAAGAATAAGCGAAACATCGGGCCATGAAGCTAAGACAATTCATAGACTTCTGGAGGTGGGATATAAGATAGAGGAAGATTCCAAGCCTTTATTTATGCGAAACGAGGACAACCCACTATTAGCAGATGTACTAATAATTGATGAAGCCTCAATGCTGGATACCATTATGACCGATGCGCTGCTCAGAGCTTTTTCATGGGAAGGTCGTCTAGTGCTTGTGGGTGATGCTGATCAGCTCCCATCTGTAGGACCGGGAAGGATATTATCCGACATCATAGAAAGCGAAAAATTTCCAGTGGTAAAGCTTGAGACTATTTTCAGGCAGGCTGAAGAAAGCCAGATTATAAAAAATGCTCATCTTATTAATCAAGGTCTTATGCCTGAACTGGAGCATGATGTAGGGGACTTTTTCTTCATTCCAAAGATGAATAGCATGGATGTAATTACTTGTATAACAGAGTTATGTGCCAGTTATATTCCTGATAAATACCGGCTTGATCCCCTCAAAGACATACAGGTTCTTACCCCAATGAGGAAAGGGGATACTGGTGTAGATAATCTGAATATTGTTTTGCAAAAGCGTCTAAACCCTGAGGAGAGAAGCAAACCTCAAAAAAACTATGGATCAGTAGTTTTTCGCTTAGGTGACAGAGTAATGCAGATACGAAATGATTATAATATGACCTGGACGCTTACCGATGAGCAGGGGGACTTAACCCAGGGGTTGGGCGTTTATAACGGCGATCTGGGAATCATTATTGATATAGATATTAAATCTGAGCTTATAACAGTTAAATTTGATGATAACCGGATTTGTGAATATGGCTTTGACGCACTGGATAATCTTGAGCATGCTTTTGCCACAACTGTCCATAAAAGTCAAGGAACTGAGTTCCCAGCAGTGGTAATATCTCTGTTTGCCGTTCCAGAACCGCTAAAATA
>JAAYTU010000027.1 GCA_012523705.1 Clostridiaceae bacterium | reverse complement strand
GGTATTTCTAACCTTTGATAAAATATTCAATGAAGTCAGGGGCCGGGGATATTATATACCCGGCCTTTTACCTTGAATTAAACCAGAATCACCACGCTTTATTACGGTAAAGTGGTAAACTGTTATTGTTGACAATCAGAACTATAAGACTTAAAATAGTTCAATAGTAAATAAAAATAGAATTGGCTTTCATTAGGAATTACTAATTTGATTTTTTCTATTCACTAGATATAGCTATAAAGGAGAAACATTATGGCCAAGGTAACTTTCAGGGAAGAACGATGCAAGGGCTGCGGCTTGTGCATTGAGGTTTGCCCTACTAAGATTATTGTTGAAAACCAGGACAGAATAAATGCAAAGGGATATTTTCCGGCCGAGGTGGTCGAAATGGATAAATGTATAGGTTGTGCATTCTGTGCTACCATTTGCCCTGATTGCGTTATTACGGTAGAGAAATGAGGAGGAAACTTCATGGGACAAAAGCTATTAATGAAGGGAAATGAAGTAATCGCAGAGGCTGCCATTCGTGCAGGATGTAGGCATTATTTCGGCTATCCTATTACACCCCAGACTGAGCTCATGCATTATATGGCTAAAAAGATGCCCACCATAGGCGGAGTATTTATGCAGGCTGAGAGTGAGGTTGCTGCTATTAATATGGTTTACGGTGCAGCAAGTACAGGAAAGCGTGTTATGACATCGTCTTCCAGCCCCGGTATTAGCCTGAAGCAGGAAGGTATTTCATACATAGCAGGAGCACAACTGCCTGCAGTAATTGTAAATATTATGCGCGGCGGCCCGGGCCTTGGCGGTATTCAGCCATCCCAGAGCGATTATTTCCAAGCTACAAAGGGCGGTGGCCATGGTGACTACCATATGGTAGTGCTGGCACCTGCAAGTGTTCAGGAATTATATGATCTGACTGTTGAAGCATTTAATATATCTGACCGTTATAGAATAATGACAATGATTCTGGGTGACGGTGTTTTAGGACAAATGATGGAGGTTGTTGAGTTCCGCGATGATGAAAATATCGAATCCTTTGATAAGCCATGGGCGGCAAATGGACATGACAACAAGCGGGAACACAATATGATCACATCTATTCATCTGGATCCTGCAGTGTTAGAGCAATGGAATATTGGCTTCCAGGAGAAGTATAATCTCATTCGCCAAAAGGAACAGAGATATGAGTTATATAATTGTGAAGATGCAGAGATTATTCTCGTTGCTTATGGTTCTGTTGCCCGTATTTGTAAGGGCGTAATAAATCAGGCTGCAGAAAAGGGGATTAAATTAGGATTAATCAGGCCTATAACATTGTTCCCCTTCCCCACCAATGCGTTTGAAGAGGTTTTAGATATTCCTAAGGCCTTCTTAACTGTAGAGATGAGCTCGGGACAGATGCTTGAAGATGTAAAGCTTACTATTGAGGGTAGAAAACCCGTTTACTTTACTGGAAGAATGGGTGGTATGATCCCGACAGTTAACGATATTATGACAAAGGTAAATGAAATTAGAGAAAAGCACAGCTGATAACCTGAGTGAGAGAAAGAGAGGAGAGCTGTTATGGCAATTGTATTTGAACCACCTAAAGCATTATGTGATGTACCAATGCACTATTGTCCCGGATGCACCCACGGGATTTCTCATAGACTTATAGCAGAAGCAATTGATGAATTAGAAATTGAAGGTAAGACTATAGGGATTTCTCCGGTTGGATGTGCCTATAACAATTATCTATATTTTAATTGTGATATGATTCAGGCGGCCCACGGCCGTGCACCTGCGGTGGCAACAGGTGTGAAAAGAAGCTTACCGGAAAGTATTGTATTTTCATACCAGGGTGATGGAGACTTGGCTGCAATAGGAACTGCAGAAATAGTCCATGCCGCTACAAGAGGTGAAAATATTACTGTAATTTTTATTAATAACACAATTTACGGTATGACATCGGGGCAAATGGCTCCTACAACTCTTGTGGGACAGGTTACTACAACAACTCCCTATGGAAGGGATGCAAAATATAGTGGCTATCCTGTCAGAATTAGTGAGATGCTTGCAACACTTGAGGGACCAGCTTATATTGAGAGGGTTTCACTTCACGATATAAAGAATATCAAAAAGGCAAAAGCAGCTGTTAAGAAGGCTTTTAAAGTCCAAATGGCTGGAAAGGGATTCTCCTTGATAGAGATTCTTTCTACTTGCCCAACAAACTGGGGACTAAATCCTGTTGAAGCATTAAAGCGTATTGAAAAAGAAATGATCCCGCATTATCCGCTCGGCGTTTTCGTCGGTGCAGACTTGGAGGTTTAGCATATGTCACTTCATGAGATTATTATTGCAGGCTTTGGCGGACAGGGCATCCTATCAGCAGGCAGATTGCTTGCATATGCCGGAATGGAGGAGAATAAACAGGTATCATTTTTACCCTCATATGGCCCTGAGATGAGAGGCGGAACAGCTAATTGCATGGTAGTTGTATCGGACAAGGAAATAGCCTCTCCCGTATTGAATGTCTGTAGTGCGTTGATTGTAATGAATAATCCGTCACTTGAGAAATTTGAAAGCTGGGTTAAGCCAGGAGGAGTAATAATAACTGATAGCTCCTTAGTACATACCAAAGTTAAGAGATCAGATGTTAAGGTATTTGAAATACCTGCAACTAAACTAGCCACTGAGGCAGGAAACAAAACCTACTCCAATATATACTTATTAGGTAAGCTGCTTACTGAAACAAATTGCGCTACCCCCGAAAGCTTTGAAAAGGCTCTGTATGGTATCTTATCAAAGAAAAAGCATTATATGATACCTGAGGAAATGGAAGTATTGAAGGTAGGAATGGGCTACTAAAATAGAAGTTAGATATAGGAGGTTAGAGGTTGGAATTTGTAACTCCATCCCTTAACCTCTTGTTTTTGGTTCTGCAATCAAATCCTGACCCTTTCTTTAATAACAGAGTCTATATTAACTTCCACCTCTCGGAGAATTTTCACAGAAAGCTCTGTTCCTAAATCAATAAGTCGTACTTTACTGAATTTCTCTCCTGTTTTTGGATTGTAGAGGGCTCTTACAACCGGACGGGTAAGATTAACCGAATTGTTCTTTACAACAATGCCAAGAATTCCATTACTCAAAAGGACAATGCTTCCTGCATCATAAATTGGCACTATCTTGAGGAGTTCATCCACTATTGATTTATCGAAAATATGGCCTGAGGCACCAATAAGATACTCTACGGCATCAGTGGTATTATGAACATTATTATCATTTTTGTCGTTGATTGTTGAATCAAATTCATCACATATAGTAATTATCCGGGCAGAATAGTGAATTTTATCACCTGACAGGTTCATAGGATAACCGTTACCATCAATGTGCTCATGGTGCATAAGGACAGCAACCTTGGTAGTAGCAGTTGTTTCGGCATTATCTTTTATAAGATTATAGCCAAGAAGGGGATGCTTCTTCATCTCCTCATTCTCTTGTGGTGTAAGGGTCTTAGTTTTGTTTAATAAAGATGATGGTAATAATGCCTTGCCAATATCGTGAAGTAAGGCCCCCATTGCTATACTTTTTATTTTCGAAACCGGTATGGAGAGTTTTGTCGCAAGGGCAATAGATGTCACACAGACATTTACCGAATGGGCAAATGTCTGTTCATCCTGCATTCGTACATCCTTTACATTTATCAGATCAACCTTACGGGAAAGTATTTCATCTAAAATATTATCGACTACTTTACTTAGCTTTGAATAGTCCATTGTCCGTTTTTGAGATAGCCTTTTCATCTCGTCATGAACAATACTCTTTGCATGAGTTTTTGTTTCATGGCATAAAAACTCGTCGATTTCTATTCCTTCAGATATACTATCATCTATATAAACACTAGTTATTCCTTTTTCGTAAAGCTTTTGGATAATTGAGGGTTTTAAAGACACACCTGCATTGAGAAGCCTTCTGCCATCTATGTCATGAATAGCTTTACCTAAAGTCTCGTTACCATTAATATGGTTAATATTAACTAATCTCATTAAGAACTCCTTAGTAGAACAAATTGTAAATTGTTATATATCTATACCACCAAGGCCAGTTCAAGAAACAATTATATAGATAATGGACTTAATCTTCGATCTCGAAAACTTTTCTCAGTGCAGGGTTCTTTTTGATTAATGTAATCAGGGGCAGGCCAAGACCATAGCAGATTATCAATTCTGAAATTCCTATAGAAAGCATGGTTAAGCCAAGAGTTAAGGAATTATCAAATAAAAAATATACATAGGAACCTACAATTATTGAATTAAATAATACGGGAGGAAAGGGATATAAGAATTTATGCCTCCTGAGCAAATAGGTAGATATTGCTGCCAGTAAACTAGCAAGACTTCCGAACACCACATCAATTATACCAAAGCCGCCAATCCAATTGGCAAACATACAGCCTACTACCAAGCCGGGTATGGATGCGGGCATAATAGCTGGAAGCAGTGTAAGAGCTTCAGCAATCCGGAACTGAACGGGTCCATAACCAAATGTGCCTAATACAAGTGTCAGAGTTGCATACAACGCTGCTATCAACGCAGCTTGAACTAGAAATTTAACTGATTTTTTCATGATTCTCCTTATTGTTTTATCAAAAAAACACCAGCTTTATCGAGCGCTGGAACTCCGTAGTTTTGTTTAAGGAAATACCTATCCAGGATTTTGCGAACTGGAATGGATCAATCCATGAAAAGTATTCTATCCAATATAAATATTTTTTGCAATGCAAATATTGTCATATATAATTATTGAAGTAGTTACTTTATTTGCTATAATAAATATAGTTAACTGTATTATTAAACAATCAGGAGGGAATCTCATGGATCGAAGTAAAGCCTTGGAGCATCTTAAGCTTAGAAATGATAACGATACTATTATTAAGCACAGCCTTGCAGTTGAAGCAATAATGCGCAAGTTGGCCACAGCATTGAACGAGCATGAAAATTTGTGGGGGATTACTGGTTTAGTACATGATATTGATATTGGACGGATTGACGGAGATATGACTCTTCACGGTAATGTAGCGGCTGAAATTCTTGAATTGTTGAATTATGACAGTACTATCATCTATGCTGTACGTGCCCATAATCCTCTTAATAAGCTTAAGAGAAGAAGAAAAATTGATAAGGCTCTCTTCTGTTCCTCTCCAATTGCAGCATTTATAAATGAATGCGTTATTACAACTGAGAATAAGAATCTTAATGATTTGGATATTAATTTTATTTTAGACTGTTACAATAATAAAGAATTTGCAAAGAATATCAAAAGGGATGAGATTAGCTCATGCACGGAACTTGATCTATCTTTGGAAGAATTTATCAAGCTTTCTTTGGGAGCAATGCAAGAAATAAGCCATGAATTAGAATAAAGCCGATTAAATGATGATCAAATAATAAATGAATAGGGTTTTTCTATTATTTGCAATATGAATACTTGAGAAATACATGATAATAATATTATTATATATATAAGACGGCCATATGCCGTCTTAGTTTTTAAGAAGAGGGAATAGCTATATGATGAATACATTATTTGCTGAAAGAAAGAACCGAATATTGTCATTTATGAGGGATCAGGCCTACAATCCCTTAAAATTCGATGAATTATTAATATCCCTGGATGTCCCTTCAGAGGACAGGGGAGTTTTTCAGACACTTCTCGATAATATGATTGAAGATGGACTGATTATTAAAACACGCAAAGAAAGATTTGCTGTTCCTGAGCGCATGGGCCTTATTACAGGCAAGTTCCAAGGTAATATCAAGGGCTTTGGCTTTGTAATACCCGATATTGACCATGAGGATATATTTATCCCGGCTAATGAAATAAACGGAGCCATGAATGGTGACAGGGTTATTGCCAGATTAAAAGGTCATTCCTCAGAGGACAGGCATCGAGAAGGCGAGATAATCAAAATAATTAAGCGCGCCAATAAAACTATAGTAGGGCTTTTCGATGAAAGCGAATATTTTGGCTTTGTAACCCCTGACCATATCCGGCTTTCAGGTGATATCGTTATCCCGAAGGATTTAATCAACGATGCCCAAAAGGGTCAGAAGGTAGTTGTAGAAATAACAAGATGGCCTGAGAAAAACAGAAATGCAGAAGGACGCATTATTGAGATACTTGGCTATGAGGGAGAAAAGGGTGTTGACATAATGTCCATTATTCGTGCCTACAGTATCCCTTATGAATTTCCGAAGGCGGTATCAGATGAGGCTGATTCAATGCCTGTAATGGTTTCGGAAGATGAAATCCGGAACAGAAGAGATTTGAGAAAGCTTACAATGGTTACAATTGATGGAGAGGATGCTAAGGATTTAGATGATGCCGTATCCATTGAGATTTTACCCGATGGAGCATACAGATTAGGTGTTCACATAGCAGATGTCACCCATTATGTGAGGGAAGGTACGGCAATTGATTCTGAGGCTCTTCTGAGGGGAACGAGTGTCTATTTTCCTGACAGAGTTATTCCCATGCTGCCTAAGGAGCTTTCCAACCATATATGTAGCCTTAATGCAAATCAGGACCGCCTTGCATTAAGTGTCATGATGGATATAGATTCTCAGGGAAATGTAATTGATCATGACATATTCGAAAGTGTAATTAATGTCAATGAAAGAATGACCTATACCGATGTTTATAAGATACTTGAAGCAAATGATGAGGAGTTAAAGGAGCGCTATAAGGAATTTGTTGAAACCTTTGAAAGCATGAAGCGTCTTTCATTGATTCTAAGAGAAAAAAGAATGCGTCGCGGCTCTGTAGATTTCGACTTTGATGAGACAAAGATTATTATTGATGAAAAGGGTAAAATATCTGATATCATCCGTTACAAAATGACCATAGCCAATAAAATAATTGAAGAATTCATGCTTCTCTGTAATGAGGTGGTTTCCGAGCATTTTTACTGGATTGGAATTCCCTTTGTATATAGAATTCACGAGGATCCTGATCCTGAAAAGATGGAAAGCCTTAACCTTATGCTAAGAACATTCGGTTATAAGCTAAAGGGATATCGGGATGTCCATCCGAAAGCCATACAGGATGTTTTAAATCAGATTAAGGGCAAGCCTGAGGAAAAGGCTATAAGCATGACCATACTTCGTTCTATGCAGAAGGCCCGTTACAGTGATATCCATGCTTGGCATTTTGGCCTAGCCTCAGAGTATTATTCCCATTTTACTGCCCCAATAAGACGTTATCCCGATTTAATTATACACAGGATAATGAAGGAACAGATTAGCGGAAAGCTTGATAGTGAGAGAATCAAGCACTATAAGGAAACACTTCACAATATTACAACCCACTGCTCCGAGCGAGAAAGGGCAGCACAGGATGCTGAGCGGGATTGTGAGGAAATGAAAAAGGCTGAGTTTATGCAAGATAAGCTTGGTGAACATTTTGATGGGGTTGTATCAGGTCTGACTGGCTTCGGTTTGTTTGTAGAGCTTGAGAATACTGTAGAAGGTCTGGTACGATTAAGCTCCATGGATGATGATTACTATATATATAACGAAAAAGCCCTTTGTTTGGTGGGCGAAAGAACAAAGAAGACCTATAGAATAGGGGACAAGGTTAAGGTTCAGTTGATCAAGGTGAGTATAGAAGCCCGTCAAATAGATTTTATATTAATTGATGAGAATGAAAATGGCAACGGCAGGTCAAAACATAAAGAACCTGAACTAATTGAAAAAGGTAAGAAGAAGGATAAGGACAGGGAAAAGCTTTTAAAACACATAGGTGCAAAACCTAAGAGGAAAAAGAATAAACACTGAATTTCTATAGAGATTTAGTAAAGGCAGAAGAAATTGTGAGGGCAAGGGGGAGATAACATGAATACCATTGAGAACATTAAAACCAGAAGAAGTATTAGAAAATACCAGCAGAAGGAAATACCCAGAGAGATTATGATGGACATATTGGACTGCGGACGGCTCACTCCTTCAGCAAAAAATGCTCAGCTTTGGCGCTTTGTGGTTATTACAGATAGAGCAATAAAAGAAAAGCTTACTCAAATATGCAAGCACGGAAAATTTATAAATGAGGCCTATGCAATAATTGCTATTTTTTATGATAAGGATGTAAATTATAAGGTTGAGGATGCAAGCGCGGCTACACAAAACATGATGCTTGCGGCCTGGGAATACGGAATAGGCTCTTGCTGGATAGGCTCTTACCAGAGAGATCACTCAAAGCAGGTTGAAGAACTTCTAAAATGCCCAGATAACTATGAGCTAATTACCATGTTTACCCTTGGTTATCCGGCCGAAACAAGAGAGGCAAGAAATAAGAAGCAGTTAGATGAGATTATAAGCTTCAACTACTTCATATGAATAATTTTTATTTTAACGATATAAAATAATAAATTTGCTTGACAAGAGGGCAAAGAGCCGTTACAATAGTCATTGTCTGGTTTTTCGCCAGAGATTATGGCCCCTTGGTCAAGCGGTTAAGACTCCGCCCTCTCACGGCGGCTACAGGGGTTCGAATCCCCTAGGGGTCACCATTTTAGTATAAACGCTGGAGTAGCTCAGTTGGTAGAGCAGCTGACTTGTAATCAGCAGGTCGGGGGTTCAAGTCCGTCCTCCAGCTCCATATATTAATCCGCTAATAGTAATAGTTAGCGGATTTTTTATTTTATTCAGTATCTTGTTCTAGAAGAATAATGGTTCACACTTGGAGCACAACATATTACTTAAAGTATTATGTGTTGATGCCCCGACCGTTTTAATAGTTGACGGCATTCCATAAATCTCTATATAATCTCAACGGCAAGATATATACTTAATGTACTAAATGAATACAATTAGAATATATAGGAACCTTGATTGCTAAACGCTTCTAAGGTTTTTGTTTTATATTACATATTATTGTATAAGGATAGTATTACCTTTTCCTTTTATGCTATAATAATAGCGTTGTATAATTTATCTAGTAACATTAAGCTTCTTGATTACATCTTAGAATAGGCTCATAAGTGTGGCAATAGCAGAATATTGTTTTATATTGAATCTTGGTATTTTTTATACCTTTTTAATTATGATTAAGGACTATTTGGATGAGTAAGACATAGGGCTAATATGTCTGCTCATATTAGTTTTGTTGGAGGTTTGGTTAGATTGAAGAAAAAAATAGCTGTAGTACTATTAGTAGTTTACATATTGACCTTGGGAGTGTCCGGTATTCATTCATTTGCTGAAATGAAGTTCACCGATGTCCCTGATGACGCTTACTATGCCAATGGAGTATACAGACTTGTTGAAAAGGGTGCAATAAGTGGCTATGGGGATGGAAGATTTGGCCCGATGGATCCTATGACAAGGTCTCAATATGTAAAGGTTATTATTGCAGCTACAGTTGGCGATCAACCTAAAGGTCAGAGCCACATCCTTGAGAACTACATGCAAAAGGCATTTGAACTAGGTATTATTACTAAAAATGAATTCCCTTTAAACACCTGGGATACTCCAATCTCACGAGAAGATATGGCTGTAGTACTTGTTAGAACTATGGAGAAGGTTTTAGGTGAGCCATTAACAGATGATACCAAACCATACGAAGCAGTTATTACTGATTTTAATATCTATTCTGAAAAAGTTAAGCCATACATAGCCCAAGCTTATTCGAAGGGATTATTGGCAGGATATACTGATGGTTCATACGGTGGCAAGGATCAAATGATCAGAGCTCAGGCCTGCAGCACTATTCTTAGACTTATAGATCCCTCACAGCGAGCAGAGCCCAAAAAGGAAACAACACCCACACCAACGCCACCTCCAACAGAGACGCCAACGCCAACTCCAACTCCTACGCCTACACCAACTCC
>JAAYTU010000132.1 GCA_012523705.1 Clostridiaceae bacterium | reverse complement strand
TAAACCGTGGGAATGAGCTAATAATCATGGTTACGATAAGCGATTATTTCTTGAGCCCAATATGATTTAAAGTAAACCTAATATTTACTTATACTATCTATTCTGTTCCGAGTTAAATATCTACAGCGTAAGGATAGCTGTTTGATCTTTTAGGTTTAGGGCATCCAACCCGTGACAATTATATAATAAATGGAACAATTGAATCTTATATGAAGCCCCCTGAATTCTCAACTGAGCCGTTAGAATATACTGGGGGAAGATTATTGATAAAAGTAGATGATACCATTATTAAAGACGAGTCCATCGAAATATTTGATTTTGCTAGATATGAGATTGATGAAGAAATACCTCTGGAAGAAGGCCAAACCTGCACCCTGTCAGTAATAGTAAAGGATAATATTAATCTGGAGCACCATTATTTACTAGATACATACACCCGTATTGATGCTGAGAATCAAAAAGGTGCCAATGGGGAAGTGGAGGAATTGGTAATAAGGCCAGATATGAATGAACTGAAAATATTTTCACCAGATGGAATACTTCTTTGGACAGAATAGCTTTAAAAAGATAAAGAATCCTCTGGAAGTAATGTCTCTACAGTAAAAAGGCTCGCCTCGTAAGGAGGTGAGCCTTTTTAAATATAAGCATTACTGTTTTTATTCAAATTTAACTTTAGCCAGCATGTCATTAAGTTCGGTTAAATCATCATCTGAGAAGTATGTTGCTATAAAACTCAGAACATAATTATCCATCAGAATGCTATAGTATTTTTGCTTTATTGAGAATCCCTCTACATTCGTTTCGACTTCCAATGTAGCAAAGGTTTTGCCGCCGATTACTTCTGAGGACGGATCATGGATAGTATATGGGAGACCTGTATCGGTCAGGTTCCTTTTCAGTATATCAATATAATCTTTCCCACTCTTTACTGCAACACCATTCAGCAGACCAAGATTCTCTGCAATACAAAAGAAATTAGCATTTGTATCTTCAGTTTGATCCAACGGATGCTGAGAAATAAACAAAAGATTTAAAGTTTTTTCTTTAGCCAGGTCGGCCTTCTTTGCCATATCCTCATTAGCCTCGGCCAGTACTTCGGATCCTGCATCTGAAATAGCTGCCATTTCCTCACGGCTGAGGATGTACCAATCGTCATCAATAGTAAAGGTCATTCCAAAGAAATCGTTGGTGTATGTATTTTCGTTAATCTCACCTAGTGTAATCTTCTTAGATTGGTTGGAGCAACCAGTTAAGCTCAGAACAACAATTAGCAGCAGGGCAGTAAGAACTCTTAGTTTTTTCATTTCATTCTCCTCTTAATTAATTATTATATTCTTGATAAAGTGGCCATCAGAAAAGTGTACCCTTTACCAGACAAACTACTTTATTTTACAATGGAGTATTATAATTGTAAAGCACTTTTATAATTAATATAAATTAAATAATTTCTTAATATAAGATTAATAATTGATTAATTGACATCATCTTCAATGGTATTATATACTTGATACAAACCGACTGCCGGTCTAGTTTGTTGAGGTGAAAAACGTGCGGGTAGTTAAGGAATACGACGAAAGAAAAAATGAGATTCTTGATGCATCTGAAAAGCTGTTTCTTGAAAAGGGCTATGTACAGTGTACAATAAAAGATATCTTAAAAGCAGTTGATATAGCTAGAGGCACCTTTTACTATTATTTCGAATCAAAGGAAGAGGTCCTTGACGCTGTGATAGCAAGGTCTGTTGATACTATGACAGACAGGGCTGAAGAAATACTTGAATTGGAAGATATTGACCCTCTAGAGAAGCTTATTCGAATGTTTTCAGTCTTGTGCTTTTCCGGTGAGGAAGAGAATGACTCTCTGGATAATATTTGTAAGCCTGAAAATGCATTGTTGCACCAGAAAACCTTAGCTGCAGCGGTTGAGTCAATTGCTCCTGTATTAGAAAAGGTTATTGTTGAAGGAAACCAGAGAAAAGTTTGGAACTGCAAATATCCTCTACAATATATGGAGATTTTTCTAGTTTCAGCATTATCAATTACAGATGAGGGGATTTTCAAGTCTGATGCTGATTCGAGAAAGAAGCATATTAAGGCATTGATATCAATTCTCGCGAAAATCCTTGATGTGACTGAAGACCATTTCATGAATCTATATACTAAGTGTTTTGGCGAAATCTAAGACTCCGGAATTCTATTATCCAAAAAGAATAATAGTGCATTATTAATATATGCCGGATGCATGTTATTGCCTGCATAATAGTGCTCGCTATTATTTCCGTACCCAAAAATAAAGAGAGAAGGATAACAAATGCTTGGAGGAGAAAGGATTGAACTGTTCTAATTAAATGATATAATAAATAATTGAGCTTTTGAAAGTAACGATTGGAGGAAACGAATAATGAAAAGCCATCAGATAAATGTAGGAATTATTGGATTAGGTACAGTTGGTACTGGTGTTGCCCGTATTTTGCTTGAACAGAAGGATTTGTTAAAAACTCGTTCTGCCTTGGATTTTAATCTGAAAACTATTGTCGAGTTAAATTGGGATATAGATCGAGACTTGGATTTAGCAGGCGTTACATGTACAAAAGACGCAAATGATCTTTTGGAGGACCCTGATATTAATATTGTTGTTGAGACGATAGGAGGCTATGAGCCTGCATATACCTTTATAACCAAGGCCCTCAAGAACCGTAAGTATGTTGTTACAGCAAACAAGGCACTCCTTGCCCATAAGGGCGTGGAGCTATATAAAATTGCCCATGAGCATGGTGTGGACATCCTGTTTGAAGCCAGTGTCGGAGGCGGAATACCCATCATAAAGAGTATGCGTGAAGCCCTTGTTTCTAATAAGTTCAAGAATATTTACGGAATTCTTAACGGAACGTCAAATTACATTTTAACAAAGATGCATAAGGAAGGTCTTGATTTCTCAGAGGCATTAAAGGGAGCCCAGGAAAATGGATTTGCTGAGGCAGATCCTACACTTGATATTAATGGAATGGATGCCGCCCATAAGTTGACTATTTTAAGCTCGATAGCAGCTAATTCCCCTGTAAGCCTTAATAATCTCTATATTGAAGGCATTGAAAGCATTACCAGGCTGGATATACATTTTGCTAAAACCTTCGGCTTTACAATAAAGCTTCTTGCTATATATAAGGATAGAGAGGACGGGCTTGACTTAAGAGTTCATCCTACCCTTATTGATGAGTCCCATCTGTTGGCCAATGTGAACAACGAGTTGAACGCAATATTCGTAACCGGTGACTTTGTGGGGAATACAATGTTCTATGGACCCGGAGCAGGTGAAAGACCTACAGCCAGTGCAATTGTAGGGGATATAGTTGATATTTCAAGAGACCTTTTGCTTCGCGAGGGAGCAAAGTATCCGAACCGGGCAATTACCCTGACAGAAAAAATTAATCTGGTATCCATTAATAATGTTAAGAACCGTTTTTATCTAAGATTCCTGACAAAGGATATGCCTGGTGTTCTTTCAGATATTGCCGGGGTTTTGGGAGATCATGATATATCGATTTCTTCCATGGTTCAGCCTGAAAACGAAGGGAAGGACGGGTTTGTACCCATAGTTCTTCTGACACATGAGGCCCTTGAAAGTCAGATGCAGCAGGCAATAGAAAAAATATTAAAATTTGATTTTGTAAAAAAGGATTATCTGAGATTGAGAATATTTAACGGCCAATAGGCTTGCATAATTAATATGCCCTTTGTAGCCTAAAGTGCATCACGGGTATACAAAAATGCGCAACAGGTGTTTTGGCATACTAAAGCACCTGTTGAGTTTACTCTTTATAAATGGCTTTACTCAGGTGTATATTTCAGGTTTAATTGATAATGTATATGAATACTTATATATATATAGTAAATATATAGCAGATGAAAAGGAAATAAAGAGCCATGGAGATTATTGAAATAATTAAGGCCATTATTTTAGGAATTATTGAAGGTATTACAGAGTGGCTGCCAATCAGCAGCACAGGGCATATGATTCTGGCAGATGAATTTATTAAGCTGAGCATGTCAGATGCTTTTAAAGAGATGTTTCTGGTGGTAATACAGCTCGGAGCTATTCTGGCAGTAGTAATACTTTATTTTAATAAGCTAAATCCATTTTCATTCAAAAAAACCACAGAAGAAAAAAAAGAGACTATATCAATCTGGTTCAAGGTCATAGTTGGGATAATCCCTGCAGGAGTGTTGGGTCTACTATTCGATGATTGGCTTGAGGAAAACTTTTATAACTACATTGTAGTGTCAATAATGCTGATTGTATACGGCATACTCTTCTTAATTATTGAAAACAGGAATAAAAACAGAAAAGAAAAGATTACAGACTTTACAGACCTTTCATATAAGACCGTGTTATTTATTGGACTATTTCAGGCCCTTAGCCTGATACCGGGAACATCACGCTCTGGCGTAACCATTTTGGGAGCATTATTGCTAGGGCTGTCCCGTCATGTTGCAGCAGAATATTCATTTTTCATGTCAATTCCCATCATGTTTGGAGCAAGCTTTGTAAAGCTCATTAAATTTGGGTTTGATTTTACAGGTCTTGAAATAACTATTTTACTGTCAGGTATGATAGTCGCCCTTGTAGTTTCATTAATAGCTATCAAATTTCTTATGAGATATATCAGAAATCATGATTTTAAAGCATTCGGCTGGTATAGGATTGTGTTGGGTGTAGTTGTATTATCATACTTTGTATTTATAAAATAACTTCTGGTTACATCACCCGGGAAATTAAGGGCAGTTATTTCCTTAAAACAGGGCACGTTTACATTATTTAAGACAGGCAAAAAAACAGGGTATTTTTATTGGTTCATTTTGATATATTTTACTATATGCAATAATAATGGTAATGCAGGCTAAACAAGTGACATTGAAGCCGTATAATTCAGTCGAAATAACCATGTTTTATAGTAAAATAATTATCAATTTTATTTAAAATGTATTACGAAAACGATTAAGTATATCTGGATGATGAATCTGGATTTAGTAGTAAAAAATACAACATTAAGTTTTATAAAACATTTTTCAATGTACAAAATAACTAAAAAATCATTGAAAAACATATGAGAAATGCTCAAAAAGATTGTTAAGTATTGCATTATTGAGCTGAAAGGTATTATACTTAAGAAAACGATTAAGTAGGCACTCATTAATGATTTGTGAGTTTCTATTATAGAGAGCGAGTAGTGTATGTGGCATCATTAAAGGATATAGCAGCAAGATGTAAAGTTTCAGTAGCTACTGTAAGTAAAGCATTAAATGATCAAGGAGATATAGCAAAGAAAACAAAAGAAAACATTAGGAAAGTTGCAGAGGAGATGGGGTATCTTCCCAACTCAGCCGCTAGAATGTTAAAAACCAAGCGGAGTAATAATATTGGAGTTTTGTTTGTTGACAAAATGAATAGAGGATTGGCCCATGAGTATTTTTCATCAGTATTGGAGAATTTGAAGGCCGAAGCCGAGGTAAGAGGGTATGACATCACTTTCATTTCACAGAATATTGGGCAAAAAAACTCCAGCTATTTAGAACATTGTAGGTACAGAAATTTTGACGGCGTTGTAATTGCCAGTGTAGATTATAATGACCCAAGGGTCTTAGAATTAGTAAGCAGCGACTTTCCCTTGGTGACAATAGACCATGTGTTTGATGGTAAAACCGCAATAATGTCGGACAATGTAAAAGCCATCAGGGATCTCGTTACTTATATATATAAATGTGGACATAGAAAAATTGCATTTATTCACGGAGAGGATACAGCGGTTACGCAGAAAAGAGTGGCAAGCTTTTATAAGACATGTATGAGACTAAATATTCATATTCCAACAGAGTATGTCAAGCCTGCCAGGTATCATGATCCGAAGAGAACAGCGATAGCTACAAAGGAGTTATTAGAAAGTAAGGATCCTCCAACTTGTATTATATTCCCAGATGATTTTTCCTTCATTGGAGGTATGAATGTTATAGAAGATATGGGACTTAGTATTCCAAAGGATATAAGTGTTGCTGCTTTTGATGGTATTCTTTTGTCCCAGGTGCTCAGACCAAAGCTGACTACAGTAAAACAGGATTCTGAAGCAATAGGAAGAGAAGCAGCAAGGCAATTAATTGACTGGATAGAACATCCCAAGATTAATCTCGCAACTCAGGTAATGATCCCCGGAAAACTTCTCGAGGGTCAGACAGTCAGAAAAAAAGAAAATTCAATATTATGATGTAATGCCAAAATGGCATCACATAAAGAATCTAGTATTTATCAGGAGGGAGATTTTTTCATGAAGAAAAAACTAATCGCACTTTTCCTAGTTGGTGTTATGGTACTTTCATCCTTCGCAGCTTGCGGAGATACCGGCACTGGCGGAGAAACAACTCCACCATCATCAACTAATCCTACACAATCACAGGATCCAGCTCCAGCTGAAAAAGAAGGTAAAGTACTTAACATCTATTGCTGGAACGATGAGTTCAAGGGCCGCGTTGAAAACTATTACACCAATGTTGGTAAAAAACCAGATGGTGTAGAGATTAACTTTGTTATTGTTCCTAACGAAGGTAATGCATACCAGAACGCACTTGACCAAGCGTTACAGAGCCAAGATTCAGCTTCAGCTGACGATAAGGTTGATATGTTCCTTATCGAAGCTGACTATGCGTTAAAGTATGTAAATTCTGACTATACCCTTGATGTTTTGGCAGATGTTGGTCTAACCGATGCAGATCTTGCTGATCAATATCAATACACCAGAGATATTGTTACAGATTCTAACGGAAAGCAAAAGGGAACAACATGGCAGGCAACTCCTGGTCTGTTTGCTTACAGACGTTCCATTGCTAAAGACGTACTTGGAACAGATGATCCTGTAAAGGTTCAGGAAGCATTAGCTAACTGGGACAAGTTTGACGAAGTAGCTGAAAAAGCTGCTGCTAAGGGTTACAAGATGTTATCTGGATATGACGATTCTTATCGT
>JAAYTU010000004.1 GCA_012523705.1 Clostridiaceae bacterium | reverse complement strand
TTTTGGACATAAAATGGAATTTTGCCGCTATTAACAATACAAATATCTATAACAGGCTCTCCAGTATGATAATGTATTGCTTTGATATGGTCCGAAACTGAGTATCCATCAGTCTCTCCAGGTTGAGTCATTATGTTTGACACATATATCTTTTTAGCTCTTGATTTTGCAATTGCCTTTGAAACTCCATCAACTAAAAGATTTGGAATAATACTTGTGTAGAGGCTTCCCGGGCCTAACACAATTACGTCGGCCTTTTCAATTGTTTCAATGGCCTTCTTTACTGGTAAGGCCTTGTCCTTATCAAGCATAACCCTTTTTATTCTTCCCGGATGTGTAAAATTGTGAGAGCCGATTCTTGATTCCCCGCGAATCTGGGTACCATCCTCCAATTCAGCAACTAAAAAAACATTGTCCTCTGTAACAGGGTATACCTTGCCTGTAATAGCCAGCACATTCCCCATATTATGTACAGCATCCTCAAAGCCATCTGAAATACCATGCATAGCAGCTAAGAACAGATTTCCGAAGCACTGTCCTTTTAAGGAGCCTTCAGTAAACCTGTATTTTAAAAGCCTTTCCAGTACCGGCTCTGTGTCGGCCAAAGCTATCATGCAATTGCGGATATCCCCTGGAGGCAATATTCCTAAATCATTTCTTAATGCACCTGAGCCGCCGCCATCATCTGCCACAGTAACTATTGCAGCAATATTGCTTGTGTAAGCCTTTAACCCTCTTAGTATAGTTGATGTGCCAGTTCCGCCTCCAATAACAACCACCATAGGTTCAGAAGCTAGTATTTTTCTTTTATAAATAATACTGCTGACCTCAGTGACATTCGATGGCTTGCCCATCTTACCATTCGAATATACACTTACAAATTTTAGAAAAATATTTCTTAAGCACAGTATTATTGCATATACACCAACAATGCCTAATATCAGTGAGGATAACCATATTGTATGAGGAATATCTGTATCTTTTATCAAAATAAATAATGCAGCTATAAGAAGCAGCACACCAACTACGCCGCTTATAAGCCACCTTTTAAATTTGAAACCAATCTGAAACCACTTCGGTGATCTCATCAGATGCCTCCTTTGTTATCTTTATCGATATCCCGATGTTCAATAACAGTACTAAAGCCCTTTAGTTTCAATTTGTCGTACAGTTTTCTCGCAATAGTAACTGAGCGATGTTTTCCTCCTGTACAACCGATTCCAACTATTAGCTGTGTTTTTCCTTCTTTCACATATAAAGGAATGAGGAAACTGACCATGTCCACCAACTTATTTAAGAATAGTCTGCTTTCGTTATGATTCATAACATAGTCTTCAACCTCAGTGTCTAAGCCTGTCTTCTCCTTGAGCTCAGGAATATAAAAAGGATTAGGGATATAGCGCACATCAAAAACCAGGTCGCAGTCTATGGGCATACCATATTTAAAACCAAAAGAAACTATGTTAGTTATTAGTCCGGAAAAAGTCTTCCCTTCAACAAAATGATCATTTATAGCTTCCTTAAGCTGACGAGGAGTTAAACTGGTGGTATCAATTATTACATCAGCTTTTTCTCGTATTGGTTGGAGAATTAAGCGTTCCTTTGAAATACCCTCAGAAAGGCGGCCGTCCGGTGCCAGAGGATGCATCCTCCTGCTTTCCTTAAATCGCTTAATAAGAGCAGCATCTGAAGCATCTAAAAATAGTATGGAGTAATTAATATCCATTTCATAAAGTGATTGCAAGGCAGGTATCAAATCCTGGAACATTGCACCACCACGAATATCAACAATTAATGCTATCTTCTTAAGTGCTGTTTTTCCATAAAGCATTACCTCAACAAATTTTGGAATCAAGGACGGAGGAAGATTATCAACACAATAGTATCCAATATCCTCAAAGTATTTAACACCAAGGCTTTTACCTGCTCCCGACATTCCTGTTATAATCAGTAGTTCCATATTTAGTTCCCCCGATAATTTTTACCTCCAGCTCCAGGGAAACCCCGGTATTTTTGTATACAGTTTCCTGAACAAGCTTTATTAGCTCTATAACATCTGAAGCTGTGGCATCTCCTGTATTTATTATAAATCCACAATGTTTATCTGATACTTGAGCACCACCAATTTTTGTGCCCATTAAACCACAATCCTGAATAAGCTTACCTGCAAAACTGCCCTGGGGACGTTTAAAAACACTTCCAGAACTGGGAAAGTTTAAAGGCTGTCTTTCCCGCCTTCTCGAATTTAAGTCAATCATTTTTGCATGTATTTCTTCTTTATCTCCCTTTTCAAGGTGTAAAACAACCTGTGCACAAACTAAACCCTCTTTTTGAATTCTGCTGTATCTGTATGAAAAATCATGCTCTCTACCTCTGAGAGTGATAAGCTCACCCCTCTGATCAACACATATAGACTCTGCTACAACCTGTGACATTTCTCCCCCATAGGCTCCTGCGTTCATGCACACGCCTCCACCTATACTACCCGGTATACCAGAGGCAAACTCCAATCCTGTTAATGAATTTTCCATGGCTCTTGAAGCAACTAAAGCAAGGGAAGCTCCTGCCATAGCCATAATAGTATTATCTTTTACTTCTATCTCAGACATTTTAGGTCCGATTTTTACTATTACACCCTTATATCCTTCGTCACTGAAAATTAGATTAGAACCGTTTCCGATTACTAAATATGGTACATTCATTTCTCTTAACAACGAGATACTTTTTTGAAGACAAATAATTGAGGAAGGCTCGATCATTAGAGCAGCTTCCCCACCTACCTTCATGGAAGTATGATTTTTCATGGGAACATTATGATGAATTACACTTATTCCGCAGACAGACTCCAAAGGCTTGCAAATATCGATAATATTCAAAAGCTTCACTCCTTGAATTACTTGTACTAATTGCTTTAAAAATCAAGGCACTAAAAATCAGTTTTTCGGCGATTATCCTCAGTAATTTTTTCGGTAAATACCTTTGCAGCATTATAACCCATTTTCTTTTGTCTGTTATTCATTGCAGCAACCTCAATTATTATGGCAAGATTTCTGCCAGGTCTTACAGGAATAGTTAATGAAGGAACCTTAATTCCGAGTATCTCTGTGGTTAACTCGTCTGCTCCAAGTCTTTCATATTGTTTTGTTGAATCCCATAGCTCCATATTAATAACCAGATTAATACTCTCTGTTGTTTTAACGGAGCCTACACCATAAAGATATTTAACATCTAGAATACCTATTCCACGAATTTCTACAAAGTGCCTGATTATTTCAGGAGCTGAGCCAACTAAGGTTCTGCTCGAGACTCTTCTTACTTCAACTAAATCGTCTGCAACAAGGCGATGCCCCCGTTTTACCAGTTCAAGGGCAGTTTCACTTTTTCCAACACCACTCTCGCCCAGAATAAGTACTCCTTCTCCATAAACCTCAACAAGTTCCCCATGCATTGTTTCCATAGGGGCCAGTTCAACATTCAAATAAGAAATAAGATTGCTTAAAAATCGGGATGTATCCTCCTGAGTAAGCAATAGGGGTATATCACATTCCTCAGCCACCTGCATCATTTCTTCAAATGGCTCAATTCCTCTGGCAAGAACAACACAGGGTACTCCTGAAGAGAATAAGGCGTACAACCTTTCATATCTGTTATTACTATCAAATTGATTTAGATAAGTCATCTCTACTTTACCAATAATCTGTATCCTATCGGTACCAAGATATTGATAGAAGCCTGCAAGCTGAAGTCCCGGGCGATTAATATCAGAAGTGGTGATATTAATGTCATTATGTTCTTCTTTAAAATTAAGCTTCTGTAATGACAATTCGTCAATTATTTTCGATAGTTTTACAGTACCCATGTTTTAATCCTCCATTAAAAGCTCTTTCTGACAACATCCTTCATATCATTCTTTTCGCATACCGAATCATGAAGTACAGTCTTTTTATCTAGATTTTTTAAACCTTCCGGAATTGACCAGCCGGTTTTTTTAGACAGAAGATTAAGAAGCTCAAACTCTGATTTACCCTCAACCTCATCTTCAGCAAAAAGAGCCTTACAAACGCTGTTGTTAAACTTGAAGGGGCTCGCTGTGGATACCACCACTGTAGGAGTAAGGTCACCAGTTGTGATCACATACTTATCATACACATCCACTGCAACTGCTGTATGGGTATCTAAAAGATAATTATCATCTTTATAAACTAATTCGATGGTTTTTAATGTCTCGTGCTGATTTGACCAGCCTGCCCAAAAATCCTCCTTAATTTTTCCGGAAATTTCAGGACCAACATTATAGTGCCCTTCCTCAGTAAGCTCCTTCATCCATTGTGATACCTGGTTATCATCATTGCCGGAAAGTGCATAAATTAATCTCTCCAGGTTGCTTGAAATCAGGATATCCATTGATGGGGATACTGTCTTAATGAATTCACGACGCTTATCATAATGTCCCGTTTTGATAAAGTCAGTAAGAACATTGTTATCATTAGAGGCACATATAAACCTATTTACCGGCAAGCCCATACACTTCGCATAATAGCCTGCCAGGATATTACCAAAATTACCTGTTGGAACAACAAAATTAATCTTCTGGCCGGGGCTGATTTTTTCTTTCCTGATAAGGTCAGCATAGGCAGAGAAATAATAAACAATCTGAGGAACAAGCCTGCCCCAGTTAATTGAATTTGCAGAGGAGAATTTAAGATTGTTCTTCCCCATTTGTGAAATCAGCTCTTCATCGGTAAAGATTTTTTTAACACCAGTTTGAGCATCGTCGAAATTACCCTTTACCCCAAAGACTTTAACATTCTTTCCCGTCTGGGTAATCATCTGATATTTTTGAATTTCACTGACTCCGTTTTCAGGGTAAAAGACAATAATTCTTGTCCCCTCCACATCGGCGAAGCCTTCCAATGCAGCCTTGCCTGTATCGCCTGAGGTAGCCACCAGAATAATTATCTCACTTTTTTCGCCTGTTTTCTTCATTGCCTTAACAAGAAAATGAGGTAATATCTGAAGGGCCATATCCTTAAATGCACATGTGGGTCCATGCCACAGCTCCATAATATAAAGATTCTCATTAAGATCTACAATAGGAGCAATATCTTCACTTGAAAACTTGCTGTTATTATATGCCTTGTTAACGCATTCAGATAATTCATTATCTGTGAAATCAGTAAGGAAATGCTTAAGTATAAAAATAGCTCGCTCATTATAATTCATCTTGGACATCGAAGCTATTTCTTCAAGTGTAATAGCCGGGATGCTCTTAGGAACATAAAGCCCCCCGGTAGGCGAGATACCCCTTTTTATTGCATCTGCAGATGATATTGATTCTTGACTGTTTCTGGTACTTTCATATAAAATCATAATAACGCTCCAAAACTTAGCAAATGCTTTGATAGCTAAATTTGCCGTATGTTTAATTACTTAATATAACACTACCTATAATAAACTAAACACCATAAAAATGCAATTGACTTAGTATTTCAAATAACAATGTTTCAAGGGTTTCATTAATAATTTCTAATATTTTTAACCTAAAAGTAATATTAATTATTAGATAAAGATGGTATAATAATATTGAAGTTATTTATTCCTCCTTTTATATATGTAGAATATAATATAAGTTCAGTTTATCTGGAAGCACCACATTTAGGACGCAATTATTTTTATAAGTAAATCCTCAGGTGCTTTTTTTTTATTCATTTATGGTTTACAATGGTAGAAGCAGATACTTTCAAATCCTTGGAGTGTAGTGTAATTATGGATCATTCAAGCCTTAGAAATGAGAATAGATATAGATTAACACCTGCTATAGCCTCTTTAATTATAGTGTTTGCCATAATTATCCGATTAATTACAACACTTATACGACCTTATCCCATAGATATGAACGGTTATGTTGTCTGGAGTAATTATCTGGCTCAACACGGCCCGGCAGAATTCTATGGCTCATCGGGTTTCCATGTGGTGTACGCACCATTTTATCAGTATTTTCTATGGCTTACAGGTGAATTAGTTCAGGCCTTTTCGTTGCCATTATTAACACATGTGTATTTAATCAAACTATGGTCCGTTATTTTTGAACTTTTGGGTGCCTTCCTAATCTGGACTATTGGTAAAAAAAACAAAGCTCCCATTGAGGGCTTTATTTTATCCATTTTTTATTTTCTTAACCCCGCCATATTTATTAATTCCTCGGTTTGGGGACAATTTGATTCTATAACCGCAACAATGTTAATTGGTGTAATTCTTCTTTTCATTAATAAAAAAAATAATCTGGCTGTATTATTATTTCTTGTATCGGTTCTTACCAAACCTCAAAGTGCTCTTCTGTTACCTGTTGTACTCTACCTGTATTTCAAAGATTTCCGCCTAGATAGAAAGTCAATACTTCGTGGAATTATTCTGTTGTTTTCAGGTCTTTTGGTTTATTATGCCATAGTAATACCCTTTTATATTCCAACACATCTTGCTGGCAAGATTCCAAGATTCTTAGATCAGATATACTGGTTATTTGATTTGTACTTTACAAGTGTAAAAGACTATCCCTACGGTACAGCCAATGCGTTTAATGTATGGTTTCTTTTAGGAGGACAGATCCAACATGATCACCTGCCGTTTTTAGGATTGAATTATATGACCTGGGGAATGATTCTTTTGATATTAGGATTGATCTTTTCTACAGTCTGTCTTATTAAGAAAAAAGCTTCGGTTCATTCAATTTTTTATTCTTCATTCCTGGTGCTATTTACGGCCTTTTTCTTTATGACAAAAATGCATGAGAGATATTTGCTTCCAGCCATCATATTCATCACCATCTCGGCCCTCTTTGAAAAGAGACACATAATAACACTCATACTGATTAGTATCTGTGTATATATTAATCAACTATATTTGTATATGATCTCTTTTGATGGTGTATATTGGCTGTCCCGTTGGGATACTATTGGTATAATTATCTCTGCAGTCACTCTATTTGCATATATTTTAGCACTTTATAACGGCTATACACTTTTTATTAAGCCTCAGAAAAGCAAAGAAAAAAGATTGAAAGTAAACATAAGAGGAGAACAAAATGAACTCAAAAATAACTAAAAAAGATGTCACTATTATGATTATAATGACTGTAATATATTTAGTAATTGCTTTAATAAACTTAGGAAACTTTGAGTCACCTCAGACAGGTTGGGAGCCTCAGGAGGTTGGTGAAAGCTTTGTTGTGGACTTTGGCAGAGAGGTGAGTATTGATAAAATAATGCTCTTTAGTGGTCTTGGACATGCCTGGGGTTGCTTTGGATCTTTTGAAATTGAAGCCAATATTAATGGAGAGTTTGAAGAGTATTCCTATATTGATATGAAATCCATCTTTAAATGGTATTATACCCTGGACACCGTTACAACAGACAAGCTCAGATTTACAGCCCAATATCTTAGAACCGACAATGAAAAAGACAAAAACAGATATTATAAAGTCGAATGCCGTGAAATTGGATTTTTTAGTGGTGACAATCTTATTGAGGATTTTAACATCCTATTTGAACCAAGTTCAACAGGTATCGAAGATCTATTTGATGAACAACATCTTGTTCCAGACCGGCCAAATGTATTAAACAGTTCCTATTTCGACGAAGTATACTTCCCCCGTACGGCTTTAGAGCAGCTTGAGAAAAGGGATATTTTATACGAAAACACTCATCCGCCTCTTGGAAAGACGATACTTTCCCTCGGAATAAGAATTTTTGGAATGACACCCTTCGGATGGAGAATAATGGGGACATTATGCGGTGCTGCTATTATTCCCCTTATGTACCTTATAGCTAAAAGATTCTTTAAGGACAGCTTCTGGGCTTTTTTCTGCGCCTTTTTAATGATGTTCGACTTTATGCATTTCGTTCAGACCAGATTGGGAACAGTCGATAGCTATTTACTCTTTTTTATAATGCTTATGTATTACTTCATGCTTGATTATTACGACTCTGATTCCTATGAAAACGGCTTCTTTAAGTCTCTTATTCCCCTCCTTCTATGTGGTATTGCTTTAGGGTTAGCTGCTTCTGTTAAATGGATAGGTCTATATGGAGCCTTCGGCCTTGCAGTGCTGTTCTTCTTGTCAAGGGGATATGAATTTATCAGATATAGAAAACAGGATCTTAGAGGATGGGCAGGTAAATACTTCTGGCTTACCGGAATTTTCTGCGTATTCTTTTTCATTATTATTCCTTTTGCGATATATGTACTTTCATTTATACCAATAAATTATAATAATGCTGAAGAAAACCTTATAAAAACGGTAATTGATTCATTTAAACACATGTTTGAATATCATAAGAATGTAACAGCTGTTCATCCCTATCAATCGTCCTGGTACGAATGGCCCCTGAATCTTCGTCCAATTTTCTATTATCAAGGGGTATTACTTCCC
>JAAYTU010000003.1 GCA_012523705.1 Clostridiaceae bacterium | reverse complement strand
TATCCCCATTACTGTTAAACAGAGGTAATCTGGCCAAGTATACTATATCATCTCTTTTACATGCATCACCCTCTGCCAAAATAGCCATGCGTCCGGCAACTATACCCCCCGAATCCTGTACAAGCTTTTCTACTGCCCGTACTGATTCGCCGGTGCTTATTACATCATCGACAATCAAAACTTTCTTTCCCTTCATATATTCCATATCGTCTCTGTCAATATACAATTGCTGACGCCTTTCAGTAGTGATGGACTGTACCTCAACATTTACAACATCTCTCATGTATAGTTTTGCGGATTTTCTTGCTAAAAGGTACTTATTTCTGCCCGCTTGCTTGGTCATTTCATATACAAGGGGTATACCTTTGCTTTCTGCAGTAATCATAACATCATACTCCGGAGCAAGTTTTAGTAATTCTGTTGCACATGCTACTGTAAGCTCCACATCGCCAAATAATACAAAAGCAGCAATATATAAATCATCACTTATAGGACAAAGTGGAAGTTGTCTTTTTAAGCCAGCAACCTGTATTTCATAATGTGTTTTCATATAAGTACCTCCAGCGAATAACTTCTTTACCTCATTCATTTTAGCAGATTTGATTAAAGTGTCAAATAAAAATAGACATACCCGAGCAAGGATCAAAATATTGTAGTGTTTCAATCCAAGTAATATTGATCAATTACAGGCAAACAGTTCTCCTAATCACACAGCATCTGTAAGTCGGTGTTTCCCGGCATCAGCATGTGATTAAAAGAACTGTCCTTCCAAATAATACTTAAATCAAATATTAAACCTTAAAAATTTGTATGGAATCATTAAGGCTATGGGCGGCATCATCAAGCTCTTTTGTATAGCTGAGCAATTGCTCTATTGAGCTTAACTGTTCTTCGGTTGCAGCCGATACTTCCTGAGTGGAAGCTGCAATTTCCTGAGAGACAGCAGATATATTATGTATAGCAGTAATTGTATTGTCCTTGTAATTATTCATTTCTTCAATGCCTTCAGTAATTTGATTTACCTTCTGACCAAGCTCTTTCATTGATGAGGAAATATTCCTGAATACCGCTAAAGTTTTTTCAACTGCAATATTTTGGAGTTGTAATATATTGTCAGAGGCTTCTGCACTTTCAACAACCCTGTCCGTTTGATTCTGGGTATCCTTAATAATCACTGCAATTTCTCTTGTTGCTGCCGCAGACTGCTCAGCAAGCTTTCTTACCTCTTCAGCTACAACTGCAAATCCACGACCGGCATCCCCTGCTCTGGATGCCTCAATTGCTGCATTAAGAGCAAGAAGATTTGTTTGTTCCGCAATAACATTAATAACTTTTACTATCTTACCAATTGATTGCGAATGAGTGTTCAATTCCTGAGCATCTGCAATAATAGTACGGGTAATATTTGTAGTTTCTTTAGCCTTGTTTTCAAGATCAATAACCGAGTTTAATCCATTGTTTGTCAGTCTTATGGTCTCATTGGAATACTCTTCTATTGAGCTGGCAGAATCTGATACAGCGTTAATCTTCAATGCCAAATCGCCCATCCTGCTAACGCCCTTTTCAGAATCGCTGGCCTGCACCGATGATCCTGCAGATACATCTTGAATTGTACTCGAAACCTCTCGGAATACATCGGACACCTGCTTAGTAGTAGCGGCAACGGTTTTCGATGCTTCCAGAACCTTTAATGCTGTATTGGCAGCATTCTTAATAAGGTTGCGCATACGCTCAATCATCTTATTGATACTTTCTGTCAGAACCCCTAATTCGTCTTGACTATCGGAATATAAAGTAACAGTTAAGTCTCCATCTGCAACTCTGTTTGTTGCATCAACAATTTGATTAATTTCCTTTGATATCTTAATTGCGATGTAGAAGCCTATGCATAAGGCTACAGTTATTGCAATAAGTGTGAAAATAACTGAATTCGTTCCTATATCCCTTGCGGCAGCATTAAAGTTTGAAGTTGGTACAAGTCCTATTAGGATATATCCTGTGTCGCCTTTCTCTGTACTAACCTCTGAGTGAATAATAATATGCTCCTCACCCTGGTAATTTTCAAATAATGTTGAGTTATTCTGCTCTTTACTAATTTTTTGGAAAATAGGCTTATCGGTTAACTTGTAGGTTGAATCCTTTGTATCTAAAAGAACCATTTCATCACCTTGCAATTCAAATGCAAGATCACGTTTGTCGGTTGCTATTAAATGCAGCTCGGCTCCTAATCCCATACTGATATCACTTATGATTTCTTCTACAGCATCGGGTTTTATATCAATTATTAATAATCCTCGTTCTTCGTCAGTCGAAATATCCTTTAAAAGTCTTATTATTGAAAGCCCATACTCGGTAGGTCCTGATCTTTGCTGATCGATTTCAGGGTGTTCTCCAACCCAGAAAGACTCCCCATCAAGTTCGTAAGCAACATTGTAATGATAAATATTCTTTAATTTCTCATATGCATCCTTGTTTAAAGGTTCAGGCGATGAATCTATAACATGATTATTATTTAACAAAAGCGTAATGGAACTAATGTGTTTATCTAAATTTGTAATAAATTTAATATAGTCGGAAGCAACGCTCTCCAGTTCTGGAGCCATTGATGAGTCTGCCGCTATATATTTCTGAACCTGATTACTATAGTATACCTCATCAGAGAGATTTTCTATATCAGTCAATAAAATCTGGAGGTTCTTAGTAACCTGATTTAATGATTCCATTGAAGCATCTGCAGCAGTGCCTTTAACTGATTTTAATGCACTGTTATATGATAGGATCCCAAGCATGATAATAGGAATAGTAGTAATCAAAAAACTTATAATCAGCTTTGTTCTTATACTATGTAGATATTTCTTAAAATCAAATTTAGTTTTTTCTCTTTTTTCAGGTGTTGGGGGAGAATCACTTGTTGGTGTATTCAAATCTATAGTTTCCATATTAGAATCTGGCTTTATTTTTTCTTTTATTCCCTTAAATATCTTCATAGCCGATGCCCACCTTTTTAATTTTTAGAAAAATCATCTAATATAATTTATAACCTAATTTTGCGTGCTGAAACATAATTGTACGGCATTGTTCAGAATAAAGAGAATCAATTAATTAAATACTAACATATTAATACAAAAAAACTATATTTCGAGAATATTCTCAACCAGTCTAACATAAAGCTAATTATAGAAACATATAGAATTTCTATTTTAAGCGTTCCTCAATAATATTTACAAGTTCAATAGCTTTATTTGTTATATATTCCTGGTCACGGCCTTCAATCATAACACGGACAAGAGGTTCTGTT
>JAAYTU010000131.1 GCA_012523705.1 Clostridiaceae bacterium | reverse complement strand
TACCAGTGGATTAATTCAGTATTTTGGGCCAGTAGTTGTTTTCTGCCTAACCTATGTTGCAGCAGTAATATTCTATGGCATACGGGATAAGGTTAAAAAGCAAAAGGTCGAAGCCAAAAAGGCAGCGTAATAATCATTTAAAATCTCGTTACACAAAACAGGAGGCATTTATAAACGCCTCCTGTTTTTACATATTATTAAGTACAATTATCAATTGCAGCAGTTTTATTACCTTTTATTCGTTTCAAAGGTCAAGGAGAAAGGATTGCTTGGTTATAGCCCATTACTCTTCGAATCCCGTTATCTCAAATCTGCATATTTTTCGAGATTGTGGGGCACATAAACTCCCTTAGGAATTTCAAAGGTTATGTATTTGGTATCTACAACAGTATCTTCTTTCGTGATGTAACCGAGTGCGGGCTTGCTTTGAGAGGACTGTGCCGAACTTGTGGAGTAAACGCCTCATATACTTCATTTGAATTGCAAGGTATATATGTCGAATTGGAATACAGTGGTAACACATTTGCTACCTGTATTTCGTATTGACATACAAACATATTAGTGATATCCTAAAAACATCAAAACTAAATATATTCGCGGGGGGACTCCCAGGAGTTGAGAAGGTAAAACCTGACCCTTTGAACCTGTCAGTTAACACTGTCGTAGGGAAGCAATCTTAAATTGATTCATAAATGCTCTCCCTACTGAAGAGAGCATTTTTTATTTGTAAAAATGGGCTTTTCCACTCGACTTATAAGCTTAATACGGGGAATCATAACTGAGTATGGAAGGAAGATGTTTATGCCAGATAAAGAGAATCTGAAAAAACAAATAATTCAGGCCGTTGAAAAAGTAAAAGAGACAAATCCAATGGCCGGATCAATCACAAACACTGTAACAATTAATTTCGTTGCGAACACACAGCTTGCGGTTGGCGGATCAGCCGCAATGGTATATATGCCTGATGAGGGTGAGTTAATAGCTAAGTCAGGTGGCGCCACTTATATAAATGTTGGAACGCTTTTCCCAATTTATGAACAGACATTACCGCTGACAGCCAAATCCTTGCATGATATGGGTAAGCCCTGGGTGCTAGATCCTGTAGCTATAGGCATCGGTTCTTTAAGAACTGATTTACTTAGGAAGTTTAAGGAGTTCAAGCCTTCTGTAATAAGAGGGAACCCTTCTGAGATTATTGCTTTGGCTGGGTTATGGGGTTTAGATGGAGGGGCCGGTGAGTCAAGGGTTCGTGGTGTTGACTCCACCGATTCTGTAAATGCTGCCAAAGCGGCTGCGGTCTCCCTTGCAAAGTATACAGGCGGGGCTGTTGCTGTATCGGGTGAAACAGATCTTGTAACCGATGGTTCAATTATTGCTTATTCTTACGGCGGTTCACACTTTATGGAAAAAATAACAGGAGCGGGCTGTGCATTAGGCGGGGTTATTGCAGTATATGCAACTGCTGCCTCGCCGTTTATAGCAGCTTTAACTGGAACAGCCGTTTTCAATCTGGCAGGAAGTCGGGCTGAAGCAAAAACTGATGCTCCCGGGAGTTTTCAGACTCAGTTTATTGATGAGCTCTATAAGGCAGCAGCTGATGAAATCGCAGATAATCAGTTTGACATTATTGAAATTTAGGTTGGAAGTAGCTTAAGCAGAGTTTATCTGTATTTTGACTGTTGAGTTTATGGAGCTTTTCTTACGATTAACTTCCAATATGAATGATTACATCTTAAGGAGGAGAATATGAGCATAAGAGACAAACTTGATATTTCAGCATACCTGGTAATTGGTCCTGAAAATACAAAAGACCGGCCTGTTGCCTCAATTATTAAGGATGCGGTTGAGGCCGGGTTTACATGCATACAAATTCGTTCAAAAATTGCTTCTGCAAGAGAGCTGATAGATCTGACAGCCCAGTCAGCAAGGGCGATAGCAGACTTGGGTAAATCACAGGAGGTCGCTCTGGTAGTTAATGACAGGCTTGACGTTGTATTAGCTGCAAGAAAGCAAGGAGTAAAGGTTGACGGAATACATGTGGGGCAATCCGATATACCGACAGATGTTTGTCGAGAATACTTAGGAGAGGATTCGATAGTCGGTCTTTCGGCAAAAACAGAGGAGCTGCTGGACTATATCCGGACTGCGGACACTTCTCAAATAGATTATTTCGGAGCAGGGCCCCTTCATCAGACCATGACGAAGCCGGATTGTGGGCTTAGTAAGGATGGCAGGATTATTACCAGGAGCATTGACGAAATTACTAAGCTAGCCCAATTAAGCCCCATACCCGTGGTAGTGGGAGGAGGAGTAAAGCTTGCTGATATTCCTGAGCTTGCTAAAACTGGGATAAACGGCTTTTTTGTGGTGACTGCGGTGACCGAGGCGGAAAATCCTAAGGCGGCGGCAGTAAAAATGGTTGATGCCTGGAAGGCCTCCAAATGAAATTAGAGTTAGGAAGATTCTAGTCATGCAGGAGGGGGTCAGATGATTAAGGGCGCAATATTCGACATAGACGGAACTATTCTTGATTCTATGTATGTCTGGGAACAAGCAGGAGAGTTGTTCTTGCTGGATCTTGGAATTGTGGCAGAGCCTGACTTGAGCAAAAAGTTGTCTAACATGAGCATGCTTCAGGGTGCGGAATTCCTAAAAGAGAGATACAGCCTGAAGCTGAATGTGAGAGACATTATCAATGGAATCAACCGGACCATTAAGGATTTCTATTATTACAATGTCCAGCTGAAGAAAGGTGTGGAGCGGCTATTGAAAGCAATGCAGGAGTCAGGAATTAAAATAGTGGCGGCCACTGCCTCTGACAGAAGAGTCATTGAAAAGGCTTTGGGACGACTTAAGATAATTGACTATTTCGACAGATTATTTACATGCAACGAAATAGGTGCCGGTAAAGATGAGCCTGATATATTCCTTGCAGCGGCTGGATTTATGGATACCCTTCCAAATGAAACATTGGTTTTCGAAGATGCACTTTATGCTATCAAAACCGCAAAAGCTGCCGGCTTTAAGGTGATAGGTGTATTTGATGCCTCAAGTTTTGAAAACACCGATGAAATAAAACAAATCAGCGACATTTACATTGAAGGGCTGGACGAGCTTGATGGTATAAATAGTTTATTTTGATAACCATATACTACGAGGGAAATATATAGTACCCCCTTGTCGCTATAACAACTAACACACAGACAGCTTGAAAAATAGCGGAAATGGAGGATGATTTATGAAAACAGCATTAACAATTGCAGGAAGTGATTGCAGTGGTGGTGCAGGAATACAGGCAGATATAAAGACCATGACTGCAAATGGTGTATATGCCATGAGTGCCATAACTGCACTTACTGCACAGAATACCACTGGCGTTACTGGAATTATGGAGGTTACCCCTGAGTTTTTAGGCCAGCAACTGGATAGTGTTTTTACCGATATTTATCCAGATGCAGTTAAGATCGGAATGGTTTCATCGGTGGAGCTGATTAGGACCATTTCTGAGAAGCTGGAATTATATGAGGCCAAGAACATAGTTGTGGATCCGGTAATGGTATCTACAAGCGGTTCCAAGCTCATTAAGGACCATGCTATAGAAGCATTGAAAAAGTACCTGTTCCCCAAGGCAGCCGTACTAACGCCTAACATACCAGAGGCTTCGGTTCTGGCGGGAATAACTATATCTTGTGAAGATGACATGATAAAGGCAGCCGAAATTATCAGTAACGAATACGGTTGTGCAGTTTTATGCAAAGGCGGACATAGCATAAACGATGCCAACGATTTATTGTATTTTGAAGGTGAGAGCCGCTGGTTTATCGGAGAGAGGATAGATAATCAAAACACCCATGGTACAGGGTGTACCTTATCCAGTGCCATAGCTTCATTTTTAGCAAAGGGTAATGATCTGGAAACAGCTATTCAATTATCAAAGGACTATATATCAGGAGCACTAAGATCAATGCTTGACCTTGGAAAAGGAAGCGGACCGCTTGATCATATGTGGAACATCAACAGGGAGGAACATTAATAATGAGAAATTATGCAACACAGATGGAAGCAGCAAGAAAAGGAATTGTTACCGAGGAATTAAAAAAAGTAGCAGAAAAGGAACTTATGACCATCGATGAGCTTATGCCATTAGTGGCATCGGGGAAGGTAGCAATATGTGCTAATAAAAATCATAAATGCCTGGACCCTGAAGGCGTGGGATCCATGCTGAGAACAAAGATAAATGTTAACTTAGGAGTCTCAAGGGACTGCAAAGATTATGATATGGAAATGGAAAAGGTTATGGAAGCAATCAATATGGGAGCACATGCTATTATGGACCTGTCCTCCCACGGCAACACAAAGCCTTTTCGCAGAAAGCTTGTAGCAGAGTGCCCGGCAATGATTGGAACTGTTCCGGTTTATGATTCTGTTATCCACTATCAAAGGGATTTAAACACCCTTACGGCTAAGGATTTTATTGAAGTAGTAAGGCTCCATGCCGAGGATGGAGTTGATTTTGTAACCTTACACTGTGGAATTACCAGAAAAACTATCGAGCAGATTAAGAAGCATAAAAGGAAAATGAATATCGTATCGAGAGGTGGCTCTCTCGTTTTTGCATGGATGAGCATGACAGGAGAGGAGAACCCTTTTTACGAATATTATGACGAAATTCTTGATATATGCCGTGAGTATGACGTTACAATATCATTGGGAGATGCCTGCAGGCCGGGATGCCTTGCAGATGCTTCGGATGTCTGCCAGATTGAGGAGCTTGTAAGGCTTGGAGAGCTAACTAAGAGAGCCTGGGAAAAGGATGTTCAGGTAATGGTGGAAGGTCCGGGACATATGCCCATTGACCAGATTGCCGCCAATATGAAAATCCAGCAGACAATCTGTAATGGGGCACCGTTCTATGTGTTGGGACCACTGGTAACTGATATAGCACCCGGGTACGATCATATTACATCAGCAATAGGAGGAGCAATTGCAGCTTCAGCCGGAGCAGCATTTTTATGTTATGTTACACCAGCAGAACATCTTGCCCTTCCAAATATTGAGGATGTAAAGCAGGGTATTATCGCTTCAAAGATTGCGGCACATTCAGCCGATATTGCCAAGGGTGTCAGGGGAGCAAGGGACATTGACGATAAAATGGCTGATGCCAGAAGAACCTTTGACTGGGAGGCACAATGGGAATGTGCTATAGACCCCGAAACAGCAAGAAGGATCAGGGAGGAAAGAAGACCTGAGCATGAAGACAGTTGTTCTATGTGCGGAAAGTTCTGTGCTATAAGAAGCATGAATAAAGCGCTTTCAGGAGAGCATATTGATATTCTGTAGATGGAAATATATCAGATAATTCACTGATCAATTAATACATAGACTACCATGTGCTTTTTACTCACATAATAATGATTAGTTTTCAAACTTATTGTACAATAAAGCCAGGAACTATTTTAGTTCGTGGCTTTATTATATTGATCTGTTATATGAAAGGTGGAAATAAAATATGGATTGGAAATATGAAAAAGGACGAATCTACAGTGTAAATGAAAACAATGAAATAATGGCCGAAGCTACCTTCATCTATAAAGAGAATGGTGAGGTAAATATTAACCGTACTTATGTTAATCCGGTTTTAAGAGGGCAGGGAGTAGCCGGAAAAATCATGCAGGCTATAAGTGAGTATTTAAGGGAAAATTCACTTAAGGCTACAGCATCATGTTCATATGCAAATGCATGGCTCAAAAAGAACAGGTGCTTATATCAGGATATAATATCCGAAGATTTTGATGGTGGAGTTACTGCGTGTGAATTGAATTAGAGGGAACATTAATACCAGGCGGTTGAATTAAAACAATCCTCATATTATTTACAATGAGGATTGTTTAACACCTTCGACTCTGTAAATCCATATGAATAAATCACTTTCTTCTAGATAAGAATCAAGAATCATTAATAAAATTGAAGACTATCTATATACTTAAGATACCCAACTTTACGGAAGTATTGGGAAGAAGTCGAAGGCCGCACTCGAGATAGAATTTCCCGGCGGAATACCTGATATAAAAGAAGTAAGGAAAATTTTGAAGACTAGGGTTGATCCTGTTTTAGGCGATCGAGCTCAGACATGGGAAAAAATAATTGCGACTTCAGGCTCTAAGCTCAGTAAGACAGATTATCCGTTGGTAGATCCAATGTTTAACGTGTTCTTCCAAAAACAAAAGCAAAAAGATATAGATCCTATTTTTGCAGGAAGGCTGGCAGCATTTGCCCGGAAAAATGATATTTCAATATTTGTTGGTTCTGGATATAGGAGTTATGAAGAACAGGTACGATGTTATGAAGATTCTGGAGGAAAACAAGATAAAAACGGTAATTGGGTAGGTGGAGATGGTTCAGCCGCTGTACCAGGCAGAAGTTGGCATAACAATGGCGAAGCAATTGATATAAGTTGGCTTGGTGAACCTAGTTCTAAATACATAAGAGAAGACCTATATGGTCACTCGGCTTCAACGGAAGAACAAGTCAAATTAATAGAATACGGAATTTTTAAACCCCTAACTTCTGGAAATGGTATTACCAAAAAAAGCCAGCTTGAAAACTGGCATATACAACCGATTGAGACCAGGGGAATATCAGATACTGCAAAAAGAAGAACTTTTTATGATGCCTATAAAACCATAAAGCCAGTTACCGCGCCTCAAGCACCTGTAGTACCAAATGTCAATCCCCAAAAAGAAAAGACTAATGTAAAAGATAACGTGCCATCAAATGGGGACAAATGGGATGTTGTTCAGAACGCTATGCGTGGCGTCAAAGGTGATGAAAATATAATTCTGGCGCAGAGCTGTTTATTTGCTATGGGTTTCCCAATTGGAGACTATGGCATTAACAAAAATGGAGTTGATGGGAAATACGGAAGAACATGTAAATTTTGGATAATAGAATTTCAGAGTAAGAAAGGACTTCCTATAGATGGAGTATTAAACTCAAAAACCCTTGAAGAATTGAAGAAGGCAGTCCTCGCCGGAGAGACTATGAAGAGTTTGGGAATAGTGGCTGGAACAAATCCCTCAAAGAAGGAAGTAATAGAATATATAACCAAAAAGTGTACTGAACTGGGTATTCCGGTCAATTTAGGATTAGCTACGGCATGGCAAGAGAGTGGGATGAGACATTTTAATGAAAATGGGGCATCGGGGCCGAATGCATCGAATGACTGGGGACTAATGCAAATAAATAGGAAAGATCGTGAAGAGGTTTTTGAACAAGCATTTGATAATGACCCTAACACACCAGATATAGTACATAACTGGCAAGATAATGTAGATTACGGCCTTAACTATATTAAACAACAATATAAGCGCGCCGTAGACTTTGGTGAAGCTAATAAGGGGCCCTATGATCCAGAACATAATATTGCTTTTGCTACTTATTCTCTTTACAACTCTGGAAGCAAAAATTACAGATATAGAACAACAAGGTCAGAAGCTGCAGCACAAGGACTTGCCACCGATTGTTATTCCAGTCTGATAGATGGCTATGATTCCAGAGACGTGAGCTTCAGGGAAGTATATTTAAATAAACCGTGGGAATGAGCTAATAATCATGGTTACGATAAGCGATTATTTCTTGAGCCCAATATGATTTAAAGTAAACCTAATATTTACTTATACTATCTATTCTGTTCCGAGTTAAATATCTACAGCGTAAGGATAGCTGT
>JAAYTU010000130.1 GCA_012523705.1 Clostridiaceae bacterium | reverse complement strand
TAATGATTTTTTGAGCAGCTCCTTGGGGGTGCTCTATTTGTCATGCAATTATCAAGGTTCAACTTTATTTAAAATACACTTCTGCAGTCCATTTAAAAACTTCATTTTAGGGCTTGACTTTTGATAGTTAGTCTTTCTATTTCTCTATTTATATGTATTCACTACTTTACATATATACTCGGCTGCATTTTCAATTAACTTTATATCAATCAAGTCAATTGTATCTTTCGGACAGTGTGTATAGGATAAACACCCTTCAAATAAATCTGAAGCGGAAATTAAGATACATTTTGTTCCTCCAAAGGCAAAAACCGCATGATCTCCGGCATACCAGGGCTTGCCAATGACAACGTCTGTGCAACTGTTCATTATGTCATTTAGCTCCAACTTCTCCTTCTCATTAAAATTAAAAGATGCAACTGCAACTTTAGATCCTACATGTGCTACTGTGTCGATATTTATCAGAAGCGATACTTCTTTTTCACTTTTCCGAATTTCCTCCAAATAGATAAGTTCCCCTTGTGGGTCATAGTATTCTTCAGAATTAAACGGAACAATATCAATGTTATACCTGTCAGTTTCAATGCCTTTTGCTGCATAAAGAATTGTCGCTACTCCGGATGCATTATCAAGTGCACCATCAGTATTGTACTTGCTGTCCATGTGGGCACAGATTACAATTGTTCCTTTCGGATTACACACCCTTTTTGATGCAATCAGCTGATATGCTGTTGCAGTAACATTCTGTGAAGCAATAGATAGCTCCATCTCTTTCTCTGATACTTTATCCTCTATCTCTGAAAAAATTTCTTTATCAAGGCTGGCTACAGGAACATGGAAGTTTCCGTCTTCAATAACAGGAAACGGCTTAAGACCACTCATACATGTTCCGCCTGTAATTGCTATAATTGCACCGGGCTTTTTTGCTTCCAGACAATCAATAATTGCTTTATGCTCATCCGGGTAATAGAAAGGATAATCCTTGGGTTGTATTGATTCTTGTGCCAAATCCTCTGTCAGAAATAATATTCTGTCCTCACATTCTACTCTTTCGAGTTCTTCCCGATTTCTCACAACAATGGCTTTTCTTGTTCCATAAAATGACTCTGAGTAAGGGCTTACCTGTAATGTCAACTTGTTCCCGTCAATCAATAAAAAGGACTCTTTTGATTCCCATACTTTACAGCTGAAAGGCACCTTACTGATTTCATACCCTAAGTTTCCCAAGTATGATCCAATATAATCTGTAATCTCCTGATTTTGAATAGTTCCAACCGGTCTTGGTTTTGCGATTTTTGCTAATAATTCCATTTCTTAATTCTCCATTTCTTAATATTAATCTTTTACAATAGAATATTAGCAACTCCGATAATCATATTTCTCGACTTATTTTATCATTTTAATTTTATCACATATATCATCTTTTACAATGACTGCCAGATTAAATACAGTTTCATAAACATTGCTGTAACTAATAGTCTTTTTTCTTTACTGGAAGCCAGATTTCGCTTCGATGCTTTGGATTTCCAGTGTCTGGACTCTCGTTCCACAAAATTTCAGGGCCTGGGGCTACCTCATACCCTGAAGATGGAAACCACTCTGAGTATATCCTTCCCCACACATTTTGAAGTGTTTCCGGAAATGGTCCAATCGATTCAAATATAGCCCAGGTACTAGCATCAATTTTTAATACATCAAAATCTGCAGTTTCATTACTTGATGTTGCTACCCCGATGTAATGATCTAATTCTCCTTTCTCTTCCATTCTACCTTCTGAAAAATTAACGGAAGCACTAATAATACCTGTTGGTTCTACATTTGAAATTGCTTTTAACTGTTTAATAATCTCTGGTGTTAAAAGTTCGGCCATTTTTGCAATCTCTGGATTGGCACCTTTAAAAATAATTGGAACTCTCTTCTTAATTCCTACTAACTTAAAAGGTCCTTTCTCAACAATACGATAGTTCATTTCGCATCCTCCTTTAATGAATAATTGAAAGGTCATTCTAGGATAGGCTTTTAACTGTGTGTTCTCACTTCTTGCTTCAGAAGGTAGAATACCATGCATAGAATGAAACGCACGAGAAAATGCATCAGCTGAATCATAACCATATTTGATAGCAACATCGATTATTCTCAAATTTGTATCCTTCAAATCAAGGGCAGCCAGCGTTAATCTCCTTCTTCGAATATATTCTGACAAACCAATTCCTGATAAGAAAGAAAACATCCTTTTAAAATGATACTCTGAGCAGCAAGCAATTTTTGATACTTCACTATAATCAATATCATCAGTTAAGTGCTCCTCAATGTATTGCATTGCATTATTCATACTAGTTAATGAATCCATCAAACGACCTCCTTTCATCATCAATAT
The DNA here is from genome assembly GCA_012523705.1 of Clostridiaceae bacterium. Classification (GTDB taxonomy): domain Bacteria; phylum Bacillota; class Clostridia; order DSM-8532; family DSM-8532; genus DTU059. The sequence goes on along the minus strand of JAAYTU010000130.1, from coordinate 113 downwards.
TATCAAAGGATGTGCTTACCCATCCGACAATCTGTGCACAGTATAGTCGACTGTTTACTATCTTTAAGTTTTCAATTACCTTCTTTCTCTCGATATAATTAGAGTTGAATTCG
>JAAYTU010000129.1 GCA_012523705.1 Clostridiaceae bacterium | reverse complement strand
TTTTCAAGATTACTGGTCTTGCTTTCAATCAATTCAACACCCATTTCATTGAGTTTTAGCTGAGCGTTGACATAATTAACCTCAGACTCGCTTACAACAGATAAGAAGCCCTTAATTATAGCAAGAGTAATTGGCTTTGTAGGCTTATCAACCAAATCACCGCTATAAATTATCTCTATCTTCTTAACTCTTTCTTGCTCTGCCTGGTAGTATATTGCACCAAGCTTTTCTCCTAGAGTAGTATAAGGTCTTAGTTTCTCCAAATCCCCTGCAATAGGAGGCATGTTAACTGCAGATACGAGTTCGCCATTTAATACTGCTTCAACGTTCTGAGCCACACCAAGTGAACAGTTGACATTAGCTTCCTTAGTCGATGCTCCTAAGTGAGGTGTCATTATAACCTGATCTAAGTCCAAAAGCGGATTCCAATAATCCTGTTCTTCCGGAGTCTTATTGAAATTAGGCTCTACCTCCTGAACGTCAAGAGCAGCACCGGCCACATGACCTGAAGATATAGCCTGGTAAAGTGCTTTTTCATCAATCATTCCACCGCGAGCAACATTTACAATGCGAACGCCTTTTTTACATAAGGCAAGCTCTCTTTCCCCGATAAGGTTTTTGCTCTCAGGTGTCTTAGGTATATGTATGGTAATCAGATCTGCCATCTTTATAAGATCGTCCAGATTCTCAATTCGCGTAATTCCGAGGGAAGCAACTCTTTCGTCGGATATATATGGATCATAGGCAACAACCTTCATCCCGGCACCTATTAGCTTCTTTGCAACAATTGAGCCAATTTTGCCAAGGCCAATTACGGCGGCTATTTTCCCATCTAATTCTTCGCCAACAAATTTATTTCTTCTAAAGTCCTTGTTCTTTGCTGCATGATAAGCCTGGGGAATATTCCTGAAAACTGAATAAACAAGTGCTACACTCATCTCAGCTGCAGCCATGGTATTTCCTTCAGGAGTATTAACTACAGTAATACCTCTTCTGGTACACTCCTGAACATCAATATTGTCAACACCATTTCCGGCGCGGCCAACCACCTTTAGATTTGTACCTCTGTCAAGTACTTCGTCTCTTACCTTCGTAGCACTTCTTACAATTATAGCATCATATTGATCAATAACTTCAATGAGCTCTTCGCGGGAAATGCCAAAGGGAGTATCAACTTCAAACCCCTTACTCTTGAGGTAGTCAATTCCGTTTGACGCCATCTTGTCTGTTACTATAATTTTTGCCATAATTAATCCTCCTCTAAATTTTGGAACTACTCTCCCTAAGCGTGCATCCGACTAAAACTGTTAGAATTATGATACTCTTAGGTATATTAAAAGTCAAGGCAATAACATAAATTTTTGATATTTATTTAACAAAGATTTTTATTTGCGACCCTGCCATGTAATAAGCATTTTACAGAGTGCCTTATTAGTTTCAGCCCGATCCTATTCCTCACTGAAAAGTGCATTGGCAAAATCCAGTGGATTAAAGGGCTGAAGATCGTCCATTTGTTCACCCACACCTATAAATTTAACCGGAATATCAAGCTCAGATTTGATAGAGACTATAATTCCGCCCTTTGCTGTTCCGTCTAGTTTTGTAAGTACGAGACCCGACAATTCAGAAACCTCGGAAAAGGTTTTGGCTTGGGAAACGGCATTTTGTCCCGTTGTGGCGTCTAACACCAGCAGAGTTTCAATATCTGCATCCGGAAGCTCTCTTTTTATAATCCTAAAGATTTTCTTAAGCTCTTCCATAAGATTCTTTTTAGTATGAAGTCTTCCGGCTGTATCACATATTAATACATCGCTGCCTTTGGATTTACAGTGCTGGATAGCATCGTAAATTACTGCCGAAGGGTCTGATCCCTCTGAGTGCTTAACTATACTAGCATTGGCTCTGTCAGCCCATATTTCCAGTTGATCTATAGCTGCAGCACGGAAGGTATCCGCAGCAGCGAGGGTGACCTTCTTGCCCTGGTTTTTAAGATAATTGGCTATCTTCCCGATTGAAGTTGTTTTACCTACTCCGTTTACACCAATTACCACTATAACCGATGGCTTTGTGTTGAGGTTTAATCCGGTCTTTTGATCTGTGATCTTTTCTGTTATTATCTCCTTAATAGCCTTACGGACTTCGGATATGTCGGTGATTTTTTCTTCTTTTACCTTTGTCCTGAGCTCCTCAATAATCTGTAGAGATGTATTAACCCCCATGTCGGAGGTAATGAGTGTCTCCTCCAATTCTTCAAAAAGCTCCTCATCCACCTTGCCGAAGGAAACAAGAACCTGGTCAATACTACGGGTTATTGAGTCCCTTGTCTTTTTAAGTCCACTCTTTAATCTGGCAAAGAAGCCTGTAGGAGTTTTTTCTTCAGTTGCCTGTTCTTCTTCAATTGCTTCAATTACTTCTGAATCCTCTGTCCCGACTTCTGTCTGGTCTTTTTGTTCCAGGGTGTCGATATCCTTGTATTCATCACTGAAATCCTTATCCAGTGTTAATTCTGCATCAGTTTTATTATCCTTCTTCTTTTTTCCCCAACTAAACCATTTATTCTTCGCCATAATTATTTCCTTTCTTATATAACCATCACTTCTATCGATTCTATGCCCGGCTGCAGGCACCGTTCGTATCATCTTTTATGCATCAACTGACATATTTATTTATACCTTCATCCATTTTTAATGACACAACCTTGGAAACTCCATATTCCTCCATGGTTACACCATAAAGGGTATCTGCTGCCTCCATAGTGCCTTTACGGTGAGTAATTATTATAAACTGAAGATCCTTTGTATACTGCTTTAAATACTCTGCAAACTTGAATACATTAGCATCATCAAGGGAAGCCTCGATTTCATCAAGTATATAAAAGGGCGCCGGTCTCATCCTCAATATAGCAAAAATTATAGCTATGGCTACCATTGCTCTCTCTCCGCCTGATAGGAGCATCATGTTTTGGAGTTTTTTACCCGGAGGCTGGACAATAATATCAATATTGCTCTCCAAAACATTTTCCTCGTCAGCCAGCTTGATCTCGGCATAACCACCTTCAAACAGTTCCTTGAACACAGTGCTGAAGTTTTTATTTATAATTGCAAACTGCTCGATGAACTGTTTTCTCATTACCGATGTTATTTCCTGAATTACCCTGCGAAGCTTCTCCTCGGATTTTGTAAGATCATCATGCTGCAATTTCATAAACTCATAGCGTTCCTTAGTTTTCGAATAATCCTCGATAGCTGTTACATTCACAGGTCCAAGCTCCCGGATTTCAGCCTTTATCTCATTTATTCTATTCTGTGTAGCCCTAATATTGGTTATTTCTTTCTTAATTTCGAGAGCATTTCCATAAGTAAGCTCATAATCATCCCAAAGCCTGTTCTGGTATGTCTCCATCTCGCTTTCCATCTTGGCCTTCCTTGCATCAAGGCGTCCTAAATTCTCTTGAAGAGTAACAATGGCACTATTATGCTCAGTAACCTTATCAAGCATTCCCGAAAGTTCTTCTTCCAACACTCTTCTTTCTTCAGCCACACCCTCAAGCTTCATATGGCGGCCGGTCTTTTCCTCGGCAAGATTAGTATTAGTCTTAATAATAGACTGAATCTCAGCCTTTAGCTCTTCTATCTTTTCTTTATTGCGCTTTTGATCTTCTTCCCTTTTGGTAAGCTTTAAAGCATTGCTGTTCTTTTCCTGAAGAAGCATCTCAATTTGCTCTTTAATACTCTGCTTGCTTTCAACAATTGAGTTTACCGATACCCTGTAATCATTAATATCAGTTAAAAGTTCGTCTCTCTTTATTTGCTCGCTTTTGTTTTTGGTCTGATGTGATAAAACTATTTCTTTTAACTTTTCTATTTCTTCTTCAATAGCCCTGGTTATCAAGGCCTCCTTTTCGCTCTCCCTCTTAACCTCTTCTATCTGCTGTTCGATCTCTGAAACCTGTTGCTTCATAAGATCAACCTTTGCATCAATTCTTTCAATATTGTCATTTATTGATGTGATATGACTTTCATCCCTTAATCTGATAAGCTCAAGATCTGAAAGCGCCTTCTGCTCTTTAGTGTAATCAGTGCTTATATTATTAAATTCAAGCTCCTTTTCCTTTATCAATGAGCAAATGCTGTTAAGCTGAGCTTTTTTCGCGTTCAGTTCTTTTTCTATTTCAGTTATTACGCGGTTTCGCCCTATAATGCTCGTAGTTTTATTACCAATGCTGCCACCGGTCATAGAACCACCGGCATTAATAAGTTCACCCTCTAGCGTAACAATGCGGAAACTATAATTGAATCTTCTTGCCATTTGTATTCCGCTGTCCATGTCTTTTACCACTACAGTTCTCGCCAGCAGGTTCAGAATAATACCTGAAAATTCTTTATCACAGGTCACCTTGTCTGAAGCAATGCCTTCAAAGCCTTCCATTTTCCTGATATTTTCAATCGTATTTTGCTCTAAACTGCGGGGCTTTACTGATGTTTTAGGCAGAAATGTCGCCCTTCCTATACGATTTGTTTTGAGGTATTCAATTGCCCGTTTCGCGGCATACTCATCCTCTGTGATGATATTCTGCAATGCACCGCCTAAGGATATTTCTATAGCCGTTTCATATCTTTTCTCAACATGAATAAGCTGTGCAACAGGGCCGTAGATTCCTTTCGCAAAGGACTTATCCTCTTTGCATATTCTATTAAGGGCCTTGACGCTATGGCTATAGCCCTCCATATTCTCTTCCATATCCAGAAGAACCCTGTGCCTAGATTCTAATGTGCCTGCCTCTCTACGAATGCTTTCCTCCCTGGCCTTAGTATCCTGAAGGGCCCTTTGGGCTTCGGCCATCTTCTGTTCAAGCATATTAATGCGGGCCTTCGATTTATCAATCCCTTCTCTGGTCTTTCTTAAGGATGCATTTAAATCCTCTTTCTTCATGTTTTCCTTATCTTTTTCAACAACAGATTGTCTGATGTCATCAGTAAGTCTATCCTTTAACTGAACATAATTGCTCATGTCATTCTTAAAATTGTTAAACCTTATTTTTGACTCGGAAAGGTTATCCTGTTTATCCATGATGGCCTGCTTAGCTTCCTCAACTTGCCTTTCGCCCTCGTCAAGCTTTTGAAGGATTGCAGCCATAGTTTCCTCAGCTTCAGCCAACAGGTGTCCAAAATTCTCCTCATCTCTTTCCATCATGCTTAAACGCTTCTTCTTCTTTTCTACTTCTATTTCAAGCTCTGTGGTCCGGTCCTTTATAGAAGAAATGTCACTATTGAAGCTCTCGTTATTGGAGGTAAGATGGTTAATCCTCTCCTGACAAAGATTAATCTGGCTTTCATTCTTTTCGATCCGGGAATCAAGATTATGTATCTGATTATTCAGCTCGTCAATTTCCTTCTTTATTTCCTCGAGCTTCTCGTTTTTGCTGCGATTCTTATTCTTAATATTTTCAATTCGTCTGTTTTCTTCGTCGATCTGGTCCCGTATTATTTTAGTTTGACTATCAACATCCTCAAGCTTGATTCTCAGCTTGTCTATTGTCTCAAGAAACAAGCTCACCTCTATACCCTTGAGCTCATTACTCAGTTCTATGTATCGCCGGGCAGTTTGGGCCTGCTTTTCTAATGGCCCTAGTTGGGTTTCTAATTCTATCAGGATGTCATTTATACGCAATAAATTTTGCTTAGTCGATTCCAGCTTGCGCTCTGCTTCTCTCTTCCTGGCCTTATATTTCGTAATTCCCGCAGCCTCTTCAAAAACCAATCTCCGTTCATCGGAGCGATTGCTCAGGATTTCGTCGATACGCCCCTGACCAATAATAGAATATCCTTCACGACCGACACCCGTGTTCATAAACAGTTCCTGGATATCCTTCAGACGACATTGGGTTTTGTTAAGATAGTATTCACTTTCACCTGAACGGTATATGCGCCTGGATACGGAGACTTCAGAAAAATCAACCGGAAGCTCTTTATCAGAATTGTCAATGGTTATTGTTACGGCAGCAAAACCAACAGGTTTACGATGTTGTGTTCCCGCAAAAATAACATCCTCCATTTTGCTGCCCCGCAAGGTTTTGGCACTTTGCTCACCTAAAACCCATCTAACTGCGTCAGCAATATTGCTTTTACCACTTCCGTTAGGACCAACCACTGCTGTTTGCCCTTTATTGAAATTTAAAACTATTTTATCGGCAAAGGATTTAAAACCTTGAATTTCCAAAGATTTTAAATGCAAATCAGAACACCTCATGTCAAATCATAGGATAAATATCAATACACATTGTACCATAGCTAAAAAAAATAAGACAGAGATTAATGGAAAGATAGGGAAACCAATTTCAAATTCCCATTGTATCTATATTGGCAGCGAAGATATAGACGATTGACAATATCATTAATGGCATTATCAAGTTTAAAGGATTCTCCTGTGCCCAGCTTAAACTTTAATACTATGTTCTTATTACCTTTTTGAACTTCTTCCACCACCCTGCTGATAAATTCATCCCTACTTTTTACTATCAGGTTATTATAAATATAATAATTGTATTTCTCCGCAGTGCAGGATACATACTTTTCTTTATCCCATGAATGATCCTTGCCTATTTCCTTGTCAGTAAGATTAAAATAATCGTAGTACTTTATTGTACTTATGCTATTTTGCTGTACAGGATCATTCCAGGTTACATCCAGATGATAATAATCCCCGTCTATTTTTACTATATTCCAGGCATGTTTTTCTCCTCTGGAATCTCCTGTGATGACTAAAGTTTCAACCCCTGCCCGGTTAAGAAGTAGTGCCGCTGCCTCGGCGTAACCTTCGCACACAGCAACTCCCAGGCATAGAGCCCCATAGGCATTAAAAGAATCAGCCTCTATCTTGCCACTTTCATAGCCCTCAACATCATACTCACAGTTCTCAATCAGATAATCATGAATAGCCAGCTCCTTCTGATAATCAGTCATGGAGGGAGTAATAAGTTCTTTAACAACAGATTCAATCTTTTGTTCCAACAAAAGGCTGTGTCGTCTGTTGGTTTCAGCATCTTTTCGGTATTTGAAGGCTACCTCTCCTTGGGTAGAATATGAAAACCCATTGTAATAAAGAATCTCAGGGTTTTCTTTTACGCATCTGTCTACAATTTCTACTACTTCTTCAAAAGTATCGGTGTATTCATTCTGAACAATTTTTATACTCTCTTTCTGGTTCTTAAGTGCATCAAGCAACTGAAAATATGCCTCATTATAGCCTGAGGGCCTTGAATTTGTGCGATGACTAAAGTCAACGGGAATAATATCATTGGCCTCATCTTTAATAACTCCCATAAGAACTGCCACATCCCTTGAAACCGCTTTGGATTCAATGAGTTTATCTATTAAGGCTGAGCCATCGCTGCCTGTAGCAAAAAGAGAACCATATACCATTCCAATGGCATCATCCTTAATCAATTGCGGCTTTTCGAAATAATTGACATCCCATGAGTTTATTGCTCCCTTTTCATATAGCCTGATAATAGATTTAGTAAAATCCTGCCGGTTAACAGTGTATCCGAGTTGCCTCAGTATCATGGCGGCATAGGATACCCCATCCAATGGATCAGAATATCCGAGAGTAGGAGTTGCTGATGATGTTCCTACCACCATACCTGTTTTTACAGCGTATGCCATATAGGGTCTTGCCCAGTCGGCAACCCCTGCCTGATCCTGAAAGGGTGACAATATCCGATTGGTTTCGTTGGCAGAAAGAGCTGCAACCTCAGCTCTTTTCCCGAAAAAGTTTAGAAGAAGGGTAATCCCGACCTGTCTGTTTAAATCGGCCCCAAGATCGGGATTAAATCTATCTAAGTAAGCTCCTGCAAACAGCCCCAGCTTGTGAAGCTTAAGTGCTTCATCTTCAAAACGGTATGCCGATTCTGCACTGGCGGTTTGAGGAACCGAGAATATGTAGCATATTGCTAATAGAACAGATAATACTTTCGTTAATTTTTTCATAATACAACCCTCTGGTGTTAATAGATATTATTTGGACAGATTCCATTATAACTATAGAGAGATACTTCTCACAAGCCATTGGGGAAATATGAATTCAATTTGAAAGCAAACTGTAACAATCAGCCTCTATCTGAAAGTCTGGAATACGGGATGCGATTTTTTATGCACTTATAAGCAGGACGGATAATCTTGCCTCCGTTAATCTGCTCTTCTATAATATGTGCGCACCATCCCACAATCCTTGAAACAGCAAAAATAGGTGTGTTTAGCTCAATAGGAATGCTGAGCATGTCATATACAAAGCCCGAATAGAAATCAACATTGGCACACATAGCCTTATCAATATTGCGTATCTCTCTAAAAACCTCCGGAGCAAGTTTCTCCACTCTCTCCATCAGTTCAAACTCATCTGTTCTGTTTACCTGGGCTGCAAGCTTTTTAGCCTGACCTTTCAAGAGAACACATCTTGGGTCGGAAAGGGTATAAACAGCATGTCCAATACCATAAATAAGTCCAGATCTGTCGAAGGCCTGCTTTCTAAGTAGGCGCACAAGATAATCTCTTATCTGTGTGTCACTTCCCCAGTCATTTACCTCTCGCTTGAGCTCTTCCATCATGCCAATTACTTTATTATTTGCACCACCGTGTTTCGGGCCCTTCAAGCTTCCAACTGCTGCTGCAATTGATGAATAGATATCAGTTCCAGTGGAGGATATTACATGAGTTGCAAAGGTGGAGTTGTTACCACCACCATGCTCTGCATGCAGAACCAAAGCTAAATCCAAAACTCTTGCCTCTAAATCTGTGTACTCCTTAGAGGAGCGTAACAGCATCAGAAGATTCTCAGCCGTACTGAGCTCCGGGTCCGGGTTATGAATATAAAGGCTCTTCCCATCTAGATAATGTGCCTTGGCCTGATACCCATAGGCAACCATTTCAGGAAACTTTGCTATTAAATCCATGCTCTGTCTAAGCAGGTTTGGGGCACTTGTATCATCTGCTTTAGAGTCAAATGCGTACATGGTAAGAACTAAGCGCGCAAGCTTGTTCATTACATCTGGACTTGGTGCATTTAATATGTTAGCTCGCACAAAATCCTCAGGTATTTTTCTCATGGTACCAAGAACTCTTTTAAAGTTCTCTAATTGACTTCTTTTTGGCAATTCTCCAAAAAGCAGAAGACATGCACATTCTTCGAAACCAAAACGATTGTCAGCAATAAAGCCATTGACCAGATCGTAAACATCTATGCCCCTGTAGAATAGTTTACCTTCTATTGGTATCTTTTCACTTTCATCAATAATATAACCATGGACATCTCCGATTTCAGTAAGCCCGACAAGTACGCCGGTGCCATCATCGTTTCTCAGCCCACGCTTTACATTATATTTATCATATATTTCCGGGACAAAACTATTTTTTCTCTCAGCGGCGTCACCTGCAGAGTGAAAATATTGATCCATCTCCCTTTGAGTCATCGGTTTGTACAACAGAATAACCCCCTTTAGTTCTTTTCTAGTAATCAGGATATATATTTTAACCTCATCTAATAAACTGTGTGTGCTATGCCCAAGGCGGAATAATAAACTGATTTAAATCATTGTATACAACCGACTGTTTGTAGTCAAGAAGTTTTTGCAATTTTGTCTATTAAATATTTCATTTTGTTGTTTCTCCACCCAGGGAGTAAAACGGGATAGACTGTGCAGTTTTTGTGTATTTTGGCAATACTTTATTTTGCACTAAATTTGATGATACAGGGGAATAATGACGAAAAAAGTAGTATAACTTGCACAGCCGGACTGTGAGACAGGAGACGGCACCCTGTCTTGCCCCTGTCTCAGCTTTGGTGAGGCGCGAAACTGTCCCCTGTCTTATCTGTCTACTCTAAGTAATCTTCAAGTAGTTCTAACACCTGTGGGATACAGGGATATTCATTACTCTTTATAATATGTCTGGCAGCTTTTTTTACACTTGGTCTGGCATTTTCAACAGCGATTCCTAAATCAGCTTCTTTGACAAGATCCGCATCATTGTCATTGTCGCCTATTGCCACTACAAAGCGCCATTCTTCCTTATACCGCTGCCTTAAATTTCTTAGAGCAACGCCCTTTGATACGCCCCTGGCCATTAAATCCAAAAGCTCCAACTCAGAGAATGTAATATATAAGTCATCCCTGCCGACGGCCTCTAAGTCAGCCCTGATTTTTTCGAGTGTAGGGCGGGAGGCCAGAAAAATTATCTTAATCCAGTCTTCTGGAATATCCTCCCAGGGGGCTTCTGTTCCTTCAAGCCCTTCCCGCTCCAATTGCAGTCTGGCTATATCATTAGGATTAAACAAATACGCCCTTCCTCTTACATTTATCTCACAACACGCCTCAGGATACCGACTAACAATATCGGCCATCAAAGGCTTAAGATCTTTAGGTAGATAAACGCTCGAATACTCCTCATGGGTATTAATATCGTATGTTAATGCCCCGTTAAAAAAGATCGAGGGTATATTAATGGCTAACCCCGGGAAATTATGTAAAGTCGTTCGCTCCATTCGCCCGGTTGCAACACCAAATCTGCCACCTTGAGAGACAAACCTGGCTACAGCATCATAGTTTTCCTGTGAAAGCCTTCGGTCATCATCCAGCAATGTCCCGTCAAGGTCGCTAAAAATAACTATTCCATCGTATTTCATATATGTCTTTCCTTTAAATCATCTGATCTAGGCGTTTTTGAATCTCTAGCAAGAATTCCTTTGCATTGACTATTTTCTTATTCTCCAGTTCTGACAATGCCGCTAAATCCTTGGTCATAACTCCCTCTTCGATAGTATCGCAGCAAGCTTTTTCAAGTTTATCTGCAAAAGTACACAACTCAGGAATCTCGTCAAGTTCTCCTCTTTTTCTTAAAGCCCCTGTCCACGCAAAGATGGTGGCTACAGAATTGGTAGATGTCTCCTGACCTTTAAGATGGTTATAATAGTGGCGCTGCACAGTTCCATGAGCCGCCTCGTATTCATAGTATCCTTCAGGTGAAACCAGAACCGAGGTCATCATTGCAAGGCTTCCAAAGGCTGAAGCTATCATATCGGACATAACGTCTCCATCGTAGTTCTTGCAGGCCCAGATAAATCCACCTTCAGAGCGGACTACTCTTGCAACAGCATCATCTATTAGTGTATAGAAATATTCGATGTTTGCCTCTTTAAATTTATCATCATATTCAGCATCATAAATTTCCTGGAAGATGTCCTTAAAGCTGTGGTCGTATATTTTAGATATTGTATCCTTGGTAGCAAACCAGAGATCCTGCTTTTTATCCAGTGCATAGTTAAAGCAGGCACGGGCAAAGCTCTCAATGGATTTTTTAGTATTGTGCATGCCCATGATAATTCCGTCATCCGTAAAATCATGTATGGTCTGCCTTGTCTCATTGCCATCCTTATCGGTAAAGACAATCTCTGCTTTGCCGGCACCCTTGGTTTTCATCTCGGTATTCTTGTAAACATCTCCATAGGCATGACGGGCTATGGAAATAGGTTTCTTCCACGATCTTACGAAGGGGTTAATTCCTTTGACCACAATAGGTTCTCTGAATACTGTGCCATCTAAAATAGCACGAATGGTACCGTTTGGGCTTTTCCACATCTCGGATAAATCATACTCTTCTACCCGAGCGGCATTAGGAGTAATTGTAGCACATTTTACGGCTACTCCATACTTCTTCGTAGCTTCAGCAGAATCAATGGTAACCTGATCCTTGGTCTTCTCTCTGTACTCCAATCCCAAATCATAGTACTCCGTTTTTAAATCTACATAAGGTTCAATAAGAATGTCCTTAATCCAACGCCAGAGTATTCTGGTCATTTCGTCTCCGTCCATTTCTACGAGGGGGGTTTTCATAATTATTTTCGCCATACTTTTCTCCATCCTTATTTTATTTAAACTTATTAATGTTCATTATCGTCTTGTGTAAGAATACATATTAGAACTGTTTCTTAATCCAGGGTAGCTTGCCACCGGCTTTTAGTATTTGAGCGTCCATTTCGGACAATGTATGCTCAAGCTCTATTTTGGTACCCTTAGTAAGGTTCTTTAATACACAGTCCTCTGATAAATCACCTATTTCAACCACGAGTTTGTCGCCCTCATCTAGCTTGTCATAATCCTCAGGGTTCTTAAAAGTTAGAGGCACTATGCCAAAATTGATAAGGTTAGCCAGGTGTATTCTGGCAAAGCTCTTCACAATAACAGCCTTAACACCAAGATACTTTGGTGCAAGAGCTGCATGCTCACGGCTCGAACCCTGACCGTAGTTTTCACCTCCTATGATAAATCCGCCATTATTCTCCCTTGCCTTTTTGTAAAAGTCGGGGTCAACAGCCTCAAACACGAATTTTGATATCTCAGGAATATTACTTCTGAATGGTAAGATACGTGCACCGGCAGGCATAATATGGTCAGTTGTAATATTATCCTCCACCTTAATAAGCACATTCCCTTCCAATGCATCGGGCAGCGGCTCAAATGAAGGAAGCGGTTTGATGTTTGGACCTCTGATTACTTCAACTTGTTGAGCCTCTTCTTCGCTTAGGGGTTTGATAATCATATTATCATTAATGATAAAGCTGTCTGGTAGCTTGATATCCTCATACTCGCCAATGTCTCTCGGGTCGGTCAACACTCCCTTAAGAGCCGTAGCTGCAGCAGTTTCAGGGCTTACTAGATATACCTTTGCATCCCTGGTTCCACTTCTGCCTTCAAAATTACGGTTAAATGTCCTGACCGAAACGCTATTTGAAGCCGGTGCACAGCCCATGCCTATGCACGCTCCGCAAGCGTTCTCCATAATTCTGACCCCCGAGCGAACCAAATCTACATAATCTCCCTCTTCAACCAGGTGCTCAACAACCTGCCTTGAACCTGGGCTGATAAATGTATGAAGCTTTTCCGAAATTGTTTTACCCTTAAGAATCTTTGACACTACTTTTAAATCTCTCAGTGACGAATTTGTACAAGAGCCGATAGCAACCTGTTCAACCTTAATGGGGCCTACCTCTCTCACTCTTTTCACTGATCCGGGGCTATGGGGAAGGGCTACCATTGGCTCAATCTCGGAAAGATTGATTTTAATAACCTCGTCATAGACAGCATCACTTTCAGGCTCAATTCGCTTAAAGTCTTCTCCCCTGTCCTGAGCCTGTAAAAAGGCAAGGGTCACATCATCACTCGGGAAAATACTAGTGGTACAGCCTGTCTCTGTTCCCATATTTGTTATAGTTGCTCTGTCGGGAACGCTTAAGGTTTTTACCCCTGGACCAAAGTACTCAAATACCTTGCCTACGTTTCCCTTAACATCAACTCTGCGAAGAACCTCCAATATAACGTCCTTAGCTGATACCCAGGGATTTAGTTTTCCTGTCAGCTCTATCCCTACTATTTTTGGATATTTAATACGAAAAGGAGCTCCTGCCATTGCGCAAGCTACGTCAAGGCCTCCGGCACCCATAGCAAATGAGCCCATGCCACCTGCTGTTGGGGTATGGCTGTCTGAGCCAATAAGAGTATTGCCGGGTTTTGCAAATCTTTCTAAAAATAACTGGTGGCATATGCCATTTCCTGGCTTTGAAAAATATAAACCATATCTTTTTGCAATAGATTCTAAGAATATATGATCATCTGCATTTTTAAAATCAGTCTGTAGAGTGTTATGGTCAACGAAGCTGACACTGAACTCAGTCTTAACCCTGTCTATCCCAATTGCTTCAAATTGAAGATAGGCCATAGTACCTGTTGCGTCCTGAGTAAGTGTGTTATCTATTCTAAGGGCTACCTCACTGCCAGCCTTAGCTTCACCTTCAATAATATGATCCTTCAATATCTTTTCTGTTATGGTTCCTGCCATTTTATCACTCCTAGTCTGTTTTTCACGATTATACCCTATTATCCTTCTGATTAGCAATATGCATAACTACCAAAGGTATAAACATAGGTATTCATATCCTTTAATAATTATAGTATACTTTAAAATACAATTATAATAAGGAGTCTTACTTTTTATGGATTTCGAGAATCGTGAAAGAGCCGAAAATAAGGTCTTAATTCTATATTTTATGAATAAAGTCAGAATGCCTGTCAGTAATATGCAGCTTACAAGGATTATGTTGGAAAACCGCTTCTTAAACTATTTTCTGCTCCAGCAATGCATCCATGAGTTGCTTAGAGACAAGCTTATAATTTCAGAGACTAAGGATGATCTGGATTTTTATACCCCTTCTGATGAGGGCCTGAAGATGCTTGAAATGTTCGTGGATCTCCTTCCGGCAGGAATTCGTGCCCGGTTAGATGAGAACATAGATGCTATCCGCTCTGTTATGCGCCTTGAAACATCAGTCGTTGCTGAGTATACCCTTGAGAATGAATATGAGTACGAGGTTAAGTGCCGTATTTTAGAGGACTTCAAACCTCTGATAGATATACGTCTCTCGGTTGGCTCAAGGGATGATGCCCGCTCCATCTGCAAGAACTGGAAGGAGCATGCCAAAGAAATATATCCTGAGGTTATAGGTGTTCTGCTTAAAGAGAAATAGGTTTTCTGGCATTTAATAATCCACAACCATGGATTTTACGAAGGCAAAAAACTCCCGTAAATAACTGTTTACAAGTATCACCCTTGGTGTCGGTGCAGATATAGCATATCCTTCAAAGCCGAAACGCTTTGCAAGAATCCTTGAACGAAAGACATGAAAGTCATTTGTGATAAACACTATTTTCATTGTTTCATCATCGGGCACATTCATCAATCTTCTGGAAAACTCAAAGTTTTCACGGGTACTGGTGGATTTATCCTCTTGTATGATCTGCTCTTTTGGAACGCCATGTTTAATCAAATACTCTTCCATGGCTACAGACTCAGGAAAAGGCTCATTTGGTCCCTGCCCACCGGTCACTATAATATCAACATCCGGGTGCCTGTTATAATAGTCCAAAGCCTTATCCAAACGCCATTGAAGTGCCAAGGTAGGTCTTCCGTCAGGCCAGATTCCGCATCCTAAGACAATTACTGTATCAACATGGCCAGCCTGAACCTCTCCATGAATATAGGGGTCTATTATAATCATTATCTCTACAGTAACGAAAACCAGTAAGCAGATAATAATTGCAGCAATAAAAAAGCTTTTTAGTTTTTTGCTTTTAAAGAGTGGCTCTTTCTTTAATAAAATACCGGCTGAAGCAAAGCAGCAGATTCCAAAGACCGAAGGGATTACAACTCCAAAATTCAAGTCATTTGAATAGTTATACGCCAAAATGGTAGTAAAGCACAATGCTATACCAATAAAGATTAATACTATTGCAAAAACCTGCTTAGCTCCTTGCTTAGATCTCATAATAATATCTTAATTCCCTTCCTGTACTTCAATAGATAAAATTACAACATCCTCTAAAGGTTTAGCTTTATCGTCAACCTCTACCTCAGCAATTTTATCCACTATATCCATTCCCTCAAATACCTGTCCAAACACCGTGTGTTGACCATCTAATTCAGGTACTCCTCCCTGTTTATAGTTCTCTATGATATCCTCGGGAAAATCATACTGTTCCATAATCTGAATATAAGGCTCATAAATATTTTTGTTTTGCACAATGAAGAACTGGCTGCCATTTGTATTTGGCCCCGCATTAGCCATGCTCAATGCCCCTCTGAAATGTCTGAGCTCGTTTGAAAATTCATCCTCGAAAGGCTTTCCCCAGATGCTCTCTCCACCATATCCCGTTCCTTCCGGGTCGCCTCCCTGTATCATGAAATCATTTATTACCCTATGAAAAATTACATTATTGTAATATCCGTTTTTAGCGTGCGTAACAAAGTTTTCAACGGCCTTAGGCGCCTTTTCGGGGAATAATTTAATCTTGATATCCCCCATACTCGTCTTAATGGTAACCACAGTATCTCCTTCCGTAATCTCACTCATTTGATAACCTGACTGGTAAGAGCCATCAAAGGAGGAATTGCTGTCATTATTATCTGTTTCCGACCCGCATCCTGCAAGCAGTGTTGAACACAAAACAACTATTATGGCCAGTCTGATTATATTAGATACTTTCATAAAAAAACCTCCGTAGTTTTTCACAAAGATAGATTATACCACAGACTAAATAAAAACAATAGTTTGAAATTTTTCTTGAATTATAGAGCATTTTTAACAACAGAAACACCGCCCCCTAGTGTTTTCGTCCTCCTGTGTTTCCTGTGTTTTCAACACAACTGAACCGTCCCCCTGTGTTTTATGTAACTTAATCACAGAATAACAATTGTAATTACGGTATATTAATATTAACGAAGAAATAATGAAGTGTGAAGGGAGTCGTTGCATTATGGCAGTAATAAATGTTAATAAAAATACTTTCGAAAATGAGATACAGGGATCAAACACACCGGTTTTGGTTGACTTCTGGGCTCCATGGTGCGGGCCTTGCAGAATGCTTAGTCCCGTTCTTGATGAGTTAGCTGGGGAGTTGAGAGGTCAGGTAAAAATTCTCAAGGTAAATGTTGATGAAGAACCTGAATTGGCGAGCAAGTTTGGAGTTATGAGCATACCAACAGTTATAGCCTTTAAGCAAGGAAAAGCAACTAACAAGGTCGTAGGGTTCAGAAGTAAAGAGGATTTTAAGAATATGATCCTTTAACATGATTTTCGTCTATCCTCTTGCATAAGAATGAGAAAAGGCAGGGTT
>JAAYTU010000026.1 GCA_012523705.1 Clostridiaceae bacterium | reverse complement strand
TCTGCGCCTATGGTATAAGGCATGTTACAGTCAAGTGCATACCATTATTAGTTTACGAGTTTTATCAACCTCGGCATCTTTTTTGTCAGTGGATTACAGTTGGAGTGGTCTTATAGGATTTAATTACTAAATCCATATGACCACTCTTATTTTATAGATAAAAGCTAAAATTCTGTAGAATCATATCAATAGAATTCTTACATCATGACTTAAAACATAAAAATGTATATTATTACTAAGGTAACGATTAAGAGAAATTATATAATTTAATAACAACCCCTAATAAACTGGCTAGACGAATGTTTTGCTTTCCTATGCTTTTTATAAAAGAGCCGTGCTGAAGTATCTTTCTGCTCGGTCCGGAAGCACTGTTGCAATAACCTTATCATTTCCGTATCTTTTCATGATTTGGGTTGCTGCCCATACATTCGCCCCCGAGGAAGTCCCAACCAGCAATCCTTGTTCACGGGTTAGTTTTCTGGCTGTATCAATAGCATCCTCGTCGGTTACTTCAATTACATCGTCAACCAGACTTTTATCCAAAATCGCTGGAACAAATCCGTCCCCTATTCCCTGTATGCTGTGTAACCCTGGTTCATGGCCTAGAAGCGCAGATACATTTTTGGGCTCAACAGCTATTATTTTTATATCAGGATTTTTTTCTTTGAGAAATTTACCTGTGCCTGCAAGGGTACCCCCGCTTCCCAGGCCCGATACGAAGAAATCCACCTTTTCGTTAAGCTGTCCCCATATCTCCGGTCCGGTGGTCAAATAGTGAATTTTCGGATTGTTCATATTCTCAAACTGCTGAGGTACATAGATTGTAGAATCATTGGCTGTTCTTCTCTCAACCTCCTCTAAGGTGCCTGCAATACTTTTCTCGGCAGGAGTAAGTACCAGCTCTGCCCCAAAGGCTTTAATTATTTTCTTTCTTTCCTCACTCATATTCTCAGGCATGACTATAACAACTTTATAACCTTTTTGTACCCCGACAAGAGCAAGGCCAATTCCTGTATTTCCCGAGGTGGGTTCCATTATTGTCATTCCAGGCTTTAATTCGCCGCTTTTTTCAGCTTCCTCTATCATAAACTTTGCTATTCTGTCTTTTATACTTCCACCGGGATTCAGATACTCTATTTTTGTAAAAACATTGCCCCCAGTAAGCTTTTTCAGGCTAATCACAGGAGTATTGCCTATTATATCAAGTACGTTTTCTATGTACATCAGATCTGCTCCTTTATAATGAACTTATAATATTAACTTATTAAGTATAGCAGATTTGCGTTCATAAAAAAGCATTCCCTTAAATAGTTTTTGAGAAATAGCCATTAACAATTTGATATTTGTTATTAATTCTTCATTTGAAAGATGAATTTATCTCACCATCATCTAAAAAGTCCTTAGCGATTTCATACCAGGTCTGAATAAACCTTTTTATATTCTCCTGGCTAATGAATAACTGCATCCATGACGGCATGCTTTTGTAAACAATCCTCACCACAAAGTCAAACTTCATTTGCCCATCATCATCTGAAAAAGTTCGCTCTGCCAGGAGCATCACTCTATATGCAAACTCCCGTACCTTTGTCCACCTTTTATTTACTGACAAATAAATAATGTAAGTCAAAACAAGTATGGAAATAAGAATTATAAGCCAATTTTCACATAGGAAATCTATAATCATCATAATAGGCCTTCAGGAAAGAGTCCTTATAAACCATATGCATGACTTCTGATAAAGTTGATTACAAAAAGAAAACAGGTGCTTGTTCTCCTCCAGTTTATGAAAAAGGTATGATTTCTGTTTGAATAAAAGTCAATTCGACGGTCCCTTGGGTTTCAATGAAATTGACAACACTTGACAGCATACTGTCGGCATGGGAGGCTTCATTTGATACGCACACAATTCCCAACTCACTATTGTTCCATGAGTCCATACTGCCTGTCTGGGCAACTGCCATGTTAAATTTGTTTTTTATCCTGTCGCAGAGCCCCTTTATAACACGCCTTTTATCCTTTAATGACTGGGGCTCACTTAAATACAGACTTGCCTTAAGAACACCTATGAACATCTTCTATCTCCTTGCAAAAATATAAAAAATACTATATAAAGGGTATAATAATTTCAGCACCATTTATTTGAGGGTTTTATATGTGTATAGGTAATTACTGATTGTGCATGTATCTATTATACCTTTAAAAATATTATTCTAAAGAGAATTAAGGATAAAAATGAGGAATTGTTGAATGAGAATTGATTATACAGTTGCTGATGAATGTGACGGCAAAACAGTTTTATGGGTTTTGAAAAGCAGGATGAAGATCTCCAGTCGTTTAATAAAGCGGCTTAAAACAAGCAATGGCATATTATTAAACAATGAGCCTATACGAACCATTGACCATATACATAGTGGAGACAGGGTAAGCGTTATTATTGATTTTGTTGAAGAAACCGATATTGAACCTGAAGACCAGCCAGTATCAGTAATTTTCGAGGATGATTGCTTCTTAGCTGTTGACAAGGGTCCAAATACACCGATTCATCCCACAGCAAGGCATACCACAGGAACTCTTGCTCATTTTGTTATGGCCTACTTTCAAAAACAGGGTCTGTCAATTAAAATTAGGCCTATAAACCGGCTTGATAAGGACACATCCGGCGTTGTACTCTTTGCAAAAAACCCTTATGTTCAGGAACACATCATCAGACAAATGAAGGAAAACAAGGTGTACAAATCCTATTTAGGTCTTATACACGGTATATTCAAACCCGAAGAGGGTATTATAGACCTTCCAATAGCGCGAAAGGACAGCAGCATAATAGAACGGGTAATTGATCCCTCTGGAGACAGAGCAGTAACAAAATATAAAACTCTGGAAAAATATAATGATTATAGTCTTGTTCAGTTTGTTCTTGAAACAGGCAGAACTCATCAGATCCGTGTTCATTCAAGTGCAATGGGACATCCCATAATAGGCGATTTTCTCTATTCAAAAACAGCTACTGAATTAATTGAAAGACAGGCTCTTCATTCCCACATTCTTTCATTTGATCATCCCTTAACAGGAGAAAGAATTACCCTTACAGCACCAATCCCTGAGGATATAAAAAAAGCACTTGGAGGATTGTCTCCAAGCACTTATAAAATATGAAATAATTAAAATATCGAGTTAATTTAACCGCCCCCAACGCGTACGCCTTCAGGGCGCCCAAAACCGTCCCCGTCTTACATGTCTTAACTTTAGTATAGCTTACGCTTATCTATAACCCTTTTGGCTTTGCCCTCACTTCTTTGTATAGTGTTTGGCTCCACAAGCCGGATTTTCGTGCTGATTCCTAGGGTTGATTCAATATCGTGGCGGATTTTTCGTTCTAAAGCTTCAATCTTCCTTACCTGGTCAGAAAAAATGCTTTGATTCATTTCGATATGAACTTCCATAATGTCAAGATTATTAATTCTGTCAACATAAATCATATAATGAGGCTCAACCTCGCTATGTTTAAGCAATACTGATTCTATCTGGGACGGGAATACATTTACACCGCGAATTATTATCATATCATCGGCTCGTCCTGTTACCTTCTTCATTCGGACCGTTGTTCTGCCACAAGAACAAACATCAGAGTTTAATACAGAAAGATCCTTGGTTCTGTATCTGATTAAAGGCAATGCTTCTTTAGTAATACATGTAAACACAAGCTCACCCTCTGCCCCTTCAGGCAATACCTCTCCGGTATCAGGGTCAATTATCTCAGGAATGAAGTGGTCTGCCTGAATATGCAATCCTCCCTGATGCTGGCAGTTCATAGATACTCCAGGACCCATAATTTCACTAAGCCCATATATGTCATAGGCTTTAATACCAAATAGGTTTTCCAACTGGCTTTTCATTTCCTCAGACCAGGGCTCTGCACCAAAGATACCTATTCTTAATTTTAAATCGTCTTTAGATACACCTGCTTCACGCATCTGGTCGGCTATGTGAAGAGCATAGGAAGGAGTGCAGCAAAGAACAGTTGCTTCAAAGTCTTTAAGAAGTTGTATCTGACGTGCCGTGTTTCCTCCTGAAACAGGTATAACGGTTGCCCCAATCAGCTCTGCGCCATAATGCAGCCCAAGCCCGCCGGTAAACAAACCGTATCCATATGCAACATGAACTATATCGTCTTTATTTATGCCTACACTAGTAAGGCAGCGGGCAACGCATTCAGACCATATATCAATATCATGATGGGTATACCCTACAACCGTCTGTTTCCCGGTAGTACCCGACGAGGCATGGACCCTCACTATTTCTTTAAGAGGAATAGCAAATGTTCCAAAAGGATAATTATCTCTCAGGTCTGTCTTGTATGTAAAAGGAAGCTTATGAAGGTCATCTACAGAGTTAATGTCATCAGGCGTAATCCCTGCCTCCTTCATCTTTTCCCGATAATAGGGAATGTTCTCATAAACTCTCTTTACAGTATCCTTGAGTCTCTCGCTTTGAATCTTTTTTAAGGATTCCTTATCAATAGTCTCCATTTTTTCATTCCAATAACACATTTAATTCAAACCTCCCAAGATAATTAGTCAAAAATACCTTTGAGCACTTTCAGGTACAAAAAAGCCCTTCATCCCTGCTGGGACGAAAGGCATTTACTTCCGCGGTACCACCCATTTTTATTGCTTAAAGCAATACACTTAATAAAATACGGGACATTACAGGAACATCCGATATTCTTCCCTTATAACGTAGGGTTAACGCATGGGCCTACAACAATCTGCTTCAGCCAATGAGCTCCGGAGCGAACTTCAAGCATCTTCACCATAAGATTGCTTCCAGTCTTGACAACCTCTCCCTGTAAGGCCCCTATGCTTTACTCTTCTCCATCACAGCTTTTTAAACTATTAAAAATAAATATATCATTTTTCTTATCACAAGTCAATTACAAAATAGCATAAGATAGCTTCAAATTGTGATTATTTATAATCTTTTTAGCTCAAGTCTTGTTCCCATTATATTCAGCCTTATGAGCAGTTGTGAAAGTCTCGACCATTGCATCTGTAGGGGAGATAAAGAGCGCTATTTCCCCCTCCTCATCAAGCATTGAATTAGATAACAAGCTCTGCGCAATGGCCTGACTTACATCTGCTCTTGTGATAATCCAGACTATTTCCTTCTCGGGCTGCAACTCAATATTTACAAGAGGTATGCGTACCCTTTCATCTTCATGCTCTTCTGTACCTCTACCATGTAGTATAGTGGCCCCGCCTGCTCCGGATCCCCGTGCGATTTCAACAACATCCTCAGCAAACCCACGATTAACAACAGCCACTATGCAGTCATGGAGCATGCTGCCATCCATTTTATCATCTTTTATTATAGGAGTCGCAACATGCTTCTCCTCAATCGCATGCTTTTCTACCCTCTTCTTGTGCTTAAATACTGTTCCTACAAGCATGATGGAAAGAACGGGAGCCATGGCCACCATGGCAATCACGCCAAATCCGTCTATCAGAACATTTGCCGTGGGTGTCATATCAGCCGCTCCTTGTGCAAAGGCAAGCACAAATGTTGCTGTCATAGGGCCGGAGGCTACCCCTCCGGCATCATAAGCTATTCCAACAAAGACAGGATCTGCAAAAAAAGACAGAAATGCTGCAATGGCAAATCCGGGAACAATAAAATACCAAAGTTTAACTTCAGGCACGACAATTCTAACCATGGATAGTGCAATAGCTATCCCTACCCCCAATGAAAGCGTCATACGTATCAGTTTAATAGGTATATGTCCACCCGTTACCTCTTCAATTTGTTCACCCAGAACGTGCACAGCAGGCTCAACAAGAACAACTATAAGGCCCAACACAAACCCGATACCTATTAAAATCCAGGGACTCATATTGGCAAGGGACATTCCGATAATGCGCCCCATATCCATAAAACCAGTATTTACTGCAGTAAGAAAAATAGTAAGCCCGAGTAAAGTAAATATTAACCCTTTTATTATTCCTGACAACTCTTCTTTGGATATCTTGAACTTTTTAAAATTAAAGAAGAAGAACAGTGCTACAATAGGTAACAGAGCTACGAGAGACTCTAAAAGGGTAGAAGGAATTGCCCTTAGTATTGGACTTATAATACCCTCGGTGACGGCAAACTCCTGGGCAGTTCCCTGTATGTTTTTTTGCCTTGTAATAATGGACATTAACATGATTGCAAGAATTGGCCCGGCACTCATGGTACCAACAAGTCCAAAGGAGTTTTCTTCAGCCTTCTTACCCCCCTTAACCTTTGAAAGGCCCAGGGATATCGCAAGAATAAAGGGAGTAGTGAGAGCTCCCGTGGTGGCACCTGAGGCGTCAAAGGAAATAGCAAGAAATTCTTCTGAAACAAAGATAGCCAATACAAAAATAACTGCATACGTTATTGCCATAAAAAGGTTATATGGCACATCCTTAAAGAGCCTAAAAACACCTAGTGATATCATTACCCCAACTCCAAAGGATACAACATATACAACAATTGTTGAACCAAGAGAGGCGCCCGATGCTGTTTCAATCTGGGAGCCAAGAACAAG
Organism: Clostridiaceae bacterium; assembly: GCA_012523705.1. Taxonomy (GTDB): domain Bacteria; phylum Bacillota; class Clostridia; order DSM-8532; family DSM-8532; genus DTU059. The sequence goes on along the minus strand of JAAYTU010000026.1, from coordinate 444 downwards.
AAGGTCAGGCTCCGCTACTGATATCAAGAATCCTAACAGGAAGCTTAGTACAGCAATTTTGGTAAATCCTTTTGAAGTTGCTATTTCATTTGACATGTGTTCGCCAATTTGGTTCATCGATAACTCAACTCCCCATAAAAAAACCGACAGTCCAATTAGCAGAAGAACACTTCCAATAATAAATCGTACCAAAACATCAGTTTCAGCATCAACTATTGTAAAGCACAGGAGTAAAACTAGTATTACAACAGGTATTAAGGTTCGCGCCACTTCTTTTATTTTTTCAGCCATTAAATTCATGTCGCTACCTCCTTGCTCTCTTCAGGCTCCCCTTGATATAGGCCTGTAACTCGAGTAACAGGAAGAGTAAAAATGATACCGTTGCCTGGTTTTTCAAGTTCTAAATCAGCAAAGATTCTTAGACGGATGTTAGGCGCATTATCT
>JAAYTU010000025.1 GCA_012523705.1 Clostridiaceae bacterium | reverse complement strand
GCATGATAGTCTCCACCGTTTAATTGTATGCGCCACTCTACTGTTCTAGGTACGGTTGAGGAAATATCAAATGCAATTTTATATACACCATTTTCAAGTATTTCAAAACCGTCACAGTAAACTTGGGCTGCATGCTTTACACGGCCAGTCTTTTTAATGCTGATCTCCAGCTGGCCTTTAGAGTTCACTGATATTTCCATCTCTCCGCCTGATTCAGTGTATGTTCCCCATTTTGGATTATACTCGTTAAAATACCCACCAGGAAACAGGTTTCCCTTCTCTTCTTCTTCAGTAAGCTTAGGGGCTTCAGAAGGCTCTACTTCTTCTGTTGGTTCAACTTCTTCTGTAGCCTGTAAATCTGTGGCAGGCGGTGTAGTCTGCTCTGAGGTTGGCACATTATTGCCGCAACCTGCCATGGTGCCTACAACTACACAGAAAACTAACAATAACGCAATATACTTTCTCATACAAGTTCCCCCTTTACTTGGTAACCTTGTATCATAAATACTCTGTCATTCGTTCAATACTGCATCAATACTTCCTTTGTAATCGGATATGATACAAGAGCTTTCTTTATCAAGATTGGTTAGGATTGAATACCCTGAGTTCTCATGCAGGTGCTTAATCTAAAACCGCTCCCTGTCATAATGATAGGAAGCGGTCAATGCACTAATAATGTCAAATATTTTATCTCTTTCGAAGATTAAAAATACTATACAAATTGAAATTTTAACCCTTCACACTTCCTACAGCCACACCCTGAACTATGTACTTTGACAGGAATAGGTAGATAAGAATTACAGGGAATATCGCTAGGAATATCAACATGTAAACCTGTCCCATATCAAACTTTAAGAAGTCTGCGCTACGAAGTTGTGCAATTAAAATTGGAAGGGTTTTCTTGTTGTTTGATCTTATAATCAACGAGGGAAGGAAATAGTTATTCCAACTAGTAACAAAAGTAAATATAAGCTGTACAGCTATAGCTGGCTTCATTATCGGAATAACAATTCTATTGAATGTTTTAAACTCTCCGGAGCCATCTATACGAGCAGCCTCAATTATCTCCAATGGAAGAGTACTGTCCATATACTGTTTAATGAAGAAGAATACAATTGGAGCAGCAATGGCTGGAATGATGAGAGGAATATAAGAATCCATTAATCCAACCTTACCCATCAAATCAACAAATCCCAGTGTTGATACTTGAACAGGTACCATCATAATAGCCAGAATAAATACGTATGCTACCTTCTTGAGTTTAAAATTATAGGCATGAATCGCATATGCTGTTAAAGCAGAAAAATATGTACATAATAAGGCTGTACTACCTGCTATAAATAAGCTATTAAACATACCCTTGACAACCGGAAGGTTATCATTGTTCAAGACATTTTTTAGGTTAATTCCAAATGTTTTTCCAGGCAGGAAAGAGAATCCCTTTTGAATGTCTGGGTGCGAGCGTGTTGAATTTATTAAAAGTATAAAAAACGGGAACAAGCAAATAAAAACAAGGATAATCAATACTATATAACAAATCAAACGCCGGAACTTCATCTTAATTGGATATTTATCCATGCTTATTTACCTCCTTTACTCTGGAACAATCCCTTTGACATGATTCCAAATTGAATTGAACTGATAATGGCGGTGGTAATAAATAAGATTACAGAAAGAGCACCAGCCATACCATAGTTTTTGCTAAACAAATGATTGTTTAAAAACATAATCAACGTCAAAGTTGTTCTGTCAGGAGTTCCCTTAGCATTGGTTAATACTTGTGGAAGATCGAACATCTGTATACCACCAATCATGGATGTGATGATAACATATACCAGAATTGGACGAATAGACGGTATGGTAATGTGTGTGAATATCTTCCAAGGCTTCGCGCCGTCAATTTCAGCTGCTTCGAATAGTGCAGTGTCAATTCCCATAATTCCAGCCATGAGCAGAATAGTGGTATTACCAAACCACATGATAAAGTTCATAGCTGCAATTAGTAATCTTGTCCCCCAAGTAGATGTAAAGAAACGGAATGGTTCTTCAAGAATACCTAAATTAACAAGAATATTGTTAACTGGTCCGCTGTCAGAGAATAGTGCAAAGAATAGCATCGCAACAGCTGCAGCCATTATTAAGTTAGGCATGTAAACAACACTCTTAAAGAAACCGGTTGCCTTTAATTTTAAACGTGAATCAGTAAACCAAACTGCTAACAAAAGTGAAACAGCAATCTGCGGGATGAATCCGATAATCCATATAATCCCGGTATTTGCCATGTATTTTAACAAATCGCTTTCAAAAATTGCTTTGAAATTAGCTAATCCAACAAAATTAGGTCCTACCTGAGTCAGTCCCGACCTATAGTATTCAAAAAAACTATAATAGAATGTCGATACTAGGGGAATAAGTGAAAAGACTATGTACACGAGAAAAAAGGGAATTAAGAAAATATATCCCCACTTCGCATAGCTGACTGTTTTTCTTCTATACTCCATAGCTTAACCTCCAATCATACGTGTCCCTATACATATAAGTATTAATTAAAATTATAATAATAAAGGAATCATGCTATGTATTAAATAAGGATGGGACAGCCACCCATCCTTATCTATTATAAACTGCTATCATTGATTAATTGACTGTATTTTTCGCTGTATCTTTGCAGTTATTATGTAATCCCTTTATTTGGTCAATTCAGGATGCTTCTCAATTGCTGATGTATAGAAGTTCTCTAATGCCTTGTCCTTATCAACTGTGCCATCAAAGTAATCTTTGAATGCACCCTGGAAGGATTCGTTAAGAGCTTGGTCATAAGCTGAGATGTTGCTCATGTCAATTTTTGGAGCAGCTTCAGCAAACAACTTGATGTGGTTCTGGCCACCTAAGAATGCTGATTGGAAATCGCTGTTTGCAAGTTCATTCATAGCTTTCTCGTTGTTTGTGTAGTCTTGTGTATCCTCTGTGATCTTCTTCATGGTTTCTGCATCACATGTTAATGTGTACATAATATCCTTGATTGTAGGAATATTGTCTGTTCCTGCTGCAGCACAAATCCATGTTCCACCCCAGTAGTATGGTTCTGGACCAGCACATACTGCATAGTCACCAAAGATACCGTTTCCAACTTCTTGCTTTCCGCCTTCTTCTTCAGATACTTCTAGAGAGTTTCCAAGCAATGTGAAGTTGATTCCCCATGTTGAATAGAAGAAACCAAATACTTTTCCTTCTGGACCTTGGTCTGCTGACCATTCAGGTGACCATAGGGAAGTTTTGTTGTTATAACCTTTGTCTGTGTATTCCTTAGTCTGGTCTACCCATCTCATAAGGTTATCATCAATAACTATCTTGTTTCCGTCTACCCAAGGACCAGCAACATTATTGGAGAATGTACGATAAGAATCGTCATATCCAGATAACATCTTGTAACCCTTAGCAGCAGCTTTTTCAGCTACTTCGTCAAACTTGTCCCAGTTAGCTAATGCTTCCTGAACCTTTACAGGATCATCTGTTCCAAGTACGTCTTTAGCAAT
>JAAYTU010000128.1 GCA_012523705.1 Clostridiaceae bacterium | reverse complement strand
TGCAAATGTTATCGTAATAAATAATATAGCTATAATTATACTCCGAGCTTTTTCCATAGATTAACCTCTGATCATCAAAAAGGCTGCACCGGTACCCGTAATGCCGTTACTTCCACGATGAGAAAAGAAAATATCCTTATTACACTTAGTACATATCTGACAGCCGTATACATTAATTTCCAATATTCCGTTTTTAAGTAAATTATACATTATAATCCTTTTTAAGTCTATATGCCATTTATTATTTTCTTTCATAAATGTGAAACTTTTGGCACAAGTAAAGGTCTTGTGGAAAATTTCTGCAACATCATAGTCAACCTCAAAACAGCAGGGCTGAATATGAGGTCCAAAGGCTACATGAATATCCGATGGATTACATCCAAATAGACTTTCGAGCTTTTTTAGAGTTTCCACACCGATATTTAACAAAGTCCCCTTCCAACCTGAATGAGCCAGAGCAATAACCTGTTTTACAGGATCATAAAAATATAAAGGGACACAGTCCGCATAATGGGTTATTAGCAAAAGATCAGGTTCATCAGTAACTAAAGCATCAATATTACTGTAACTCCGCTCCCTTATTACACCCATTCCTGCATGGGATTTTGTTACATAAAGAATATCTTTGCCATGAACCTGGTGGGACAAAACCATATTATCAGGCTCGACACCCAACTTTTTGCCCAATATCTCGAAGTTATTGCGAACATTTGCAGGATCATCATTTTTATTATAATTAAGATTTAAGGTGGCATATTCATTTTTGCTCACTCCCCCAAAACGGGTAGTAAAGCCATGAACCAACTCCGGGAAAACAGATAAAGGGGGAATATTAATGTAAGATTCCCCTTTTCGTTTAATATCTAAAATTACCTGGTCATAAGGCAATGCATCCAACAAGCTTCTGCCACTCCCTAAAGTTCAACGATTATATTAGATTCAATTATAGCATATAGGAGTTGTGAGTGAATAGCTCACTTGAGATTTATTAGCTTATTCTGTTTTTCGTACTGTCTCATCTTTAAAACAAAATCAGTCTATTAACCCTCCATGGTAGTAGCATTCATAGACTTTAATATCCTGGCAGAAAATCTCTTCATATCCCTGGAACCATTCAATACAGCCTATAACCCTGGTCTTGTAAATATATTCTCCTGATTGATAGTATTCCGGCCCTCTATATGGACATTCTTTTGTAGACACTCTTAGAGCCTCCTTTAAAAAGTCACCGCTAAACCTCTCATCTAGGGCCCTGCCAAAGTAGTTCATTGAAAAGACAGTCTGTCCATTTTTCCAGATAACTTCCTGTCCAGAGAATTTCTCTGCTCCAAGCCATGTATCATAATAGAAATAATCGTCTTTTTCATAGGAATAGTCATGGGACTGTAATCTTGAGGCTTTACACTCCTTTGCATATCCGGCGTAAGTGTTTTTGATAGCTTCCAGTTTAAATTCTATAAGCTTATCTATATCATTATCTGGCGCTGGTTTTATGCTCTTGCTACACTCATTCTCCTTAACAAGGTAATCCACCGTAACATGGAACAATTCACTTAATTGAATGAGATTATATATATCAGGAAATGCCATCCCACTTTCCCATTTAGCTACTGCCTGGCGGGATACGCTTAATTTCTCAGCTATCTCCTCCTGAGTCATCCCCTTACTTTTGCGAATAATCTGCAACTTCTCTGAAAAATTCATCATCCTCACGCTCTCTTTTCATAATCTTTTCAAAAACATTATCTCATATTATGAATGATGAATAAATCAATCAATTGTTGCGAATATGATACTTCTAGTTGCGGAGTACACAAAATCGTATTGAGTCCTTCTCCTACGCCAACATCTCAATCAACTCCGTATATCTCTTCGGATTCTTTAACCAAGGTTTTGTTATCTTTCCAGACAAGCCTTTCAATAACGCCGGAGCTTTCATCATCTTTTAATCTATTAGTGATGTATCCTTCATGAACCTCAATATAAGAGAGCATCCCATCATATTCAACTTTATCGAATGTTTTCCTGCTATTCTCCCAAACATACAGAGAATATGAATTATTCAGGGTGCCTTCTTCCTCTAAAAACTGAATATCAACATAGCCGTCCCCATTGATATCAGAAAGTATAACAGCCATGTCCTGACTATAGCCTGTAGCATAAGCAGATAATGTAAGCAATGAATTACTCTTCTCATCTGTTATGATAAGAGTGTTAGTATACTCTTCATCATCAAACTTAAGTTCAGCAAGATATTCAGTCCCGTCTATATTGTGAACAACCTTATAATTGGCCTTTTCAAAACCATTTTCATTATACTGAACAGTTTTAGTAATATTAGCAACAGGATTTCCTGCATACTCTACATCATATTTTTCCAGACTGTAATCAACTATTTGCCTGTTTCTAAATAGATATAGCTCTAAAGAATTATAATCGGATTCTAGAAGATAACAGGAATCTTTATAACAAACTATATAATTAGTCAACTCACTGTCTGTGACACTATATAAACTTACTATCGCTGAATCATCAGTTACATCATCATATATCCTTATCTCCCGATAATGAGGCGATAGATTACTCAAAAATGATATTATATTATTAAAATCCGGGAATACTCTTTTGTCTGTTCTCGCAATTTTGATAGTAAGACTTGTTTCCGGAAGCGTTTCATCCTTATCAATCCTGCAATAAAATACTTCCGAATTTTCATAAATTGTGTGTTTTTCGATATGATACTTCCCAAGGTCAAATGTCAGTTCGCCGTATTGTATTTGCTTATGGGTTTCATCATCATATTTTTTAACATCTTTCGCTTCATCATAGTTTACTGATGTACTATCAGTATTATCAACTATATCCATTGTGTTGCCGGCACCGCTGTCCTCTGGATCTGAATTATTTTTTCTGCCGGTTTCACTACATCCAACTAATAATACAAGTGATATAATAATCAACCAAAGAGTAAGCTTTTTCATGTTGACAAACCTCTTTCATAATATACTGTTATTTCCCCATCATGATATTATATATTTTCTTAGAATCGTTACCTCGCTCAATAGCTTGAGTATCAGCATATCTTGGTCTCTCATATTCCTTACACACTACACTGCCAGCACCATATGCAGCTTCAGCCCCATCACAACCGGAATATTGTGATTTCCAGTTTTGATAAACCGATTTATTATATGCTCCTTTCATTTCTTTAAGCAATAATCTGTTTTCAGCTACACGGCATTCAGCAGCTGTAGGATAGTAATCTTCTCCATACAATTCTATATAAGTCTCTATCAATTTCATTGTTCGGCCACCTGTCCACTGGATACTGCCTAAACCAAACTTGCCTTCGTATCCACCTTTTTCTAATTGTTTGAGAAGGCTGTATGTCTCAGCTATTCCTACCTCAGTAAGGGTTTTCCCTGAAAACTTATTCCGATAATCATGATTTGCATCCATATATTTTAAATACCCAGGCTTTTTTTCAGGATTAGATTTGTAATTAGAACTTTCAAATCTACCTGGAGTACCCTCATGGATAATATTACCAAGGATTCCTGCAATGAATTCAGGTTCATATCCTTCGTCAAGTAAGACTGTTGCCATATCAATAATTGCATCTTTTTTACTTTTTGAAAGGCCCAGGCTTGTGTCTTTCTTCAGTCTTTCTATCATCTCGTACTTTGAGCCTTTAACTGAATTACTATCCTGCCCTGCAATCGGCTGGTCAGTGCCCTTTATTTCTTTCTCCACTTTCTTCGCTACTTTCTTCACAGCATCGGAACTAAACAACACACTCCATGTCTGAGCGCCGATTACTCCTTCCCAATCTCCGGTATTGCCCAGCTTATTGGCTTCCTTATACTCGTTCACAGCTATAAGCATTTTCTCATCAAAATAGCCTGTTGCCTCCACATCGTAACCTAAATCCTTC
>JAAYTU010000127.1 GCA_012523705.1 Clostridiaceae bacterium | reverse complement strand
TAGGGAAGTTTTGTTGTTATAACCTTTGTCTGTGTATTCCTTAGTCTGGTTGATCCATCTCCAGAGGCTATCATCAATAACTATCTTGTTTCCATCTACCCAAGGACCAGAAACGTTATTGGAAAATGTGCGGTAAGAATCATCATATCCGGATAACATCTTGTAACCCTTAGCTGCAGCTTTTTCTGCTACTTCGTCAAACTTATCCCAGTCGGACAGGGCTTCCTGAACCTTTACAGGATCATCTGTTCCAAGTACGTCTTTAGCAATGGAACGTCTGTAAGCAAACAGACCAGGAGTTGCCTGCCATGTTGTTCCCTTTTGCTTTCCGTTAGAATCTGTAACTATATCCTTTGTGTATTGGTATTGGTCAGCGAGATCTGCATCGGTTAAGCCAACATCAGCCTTTACGTCAAGAGTATAATCTGTGTTTACATACTTTAATGCATAGTCAGCTTCGATTAGGAATAAGTCAATCTTTTCATCAACAGGAGCTGAAGCTTGCATTTCTAATGCCTGATCAAGTGCGTTCTGGTATGCATTACCTTGGTTTGGAACTATTATGAAATTAACTTCTACATCTTTGGAAAGCTTGCCAGCTTTTTCATAATAGTCTGTGAAACGGCTCTTGAACTCCTCGTTCCAGCAATAAATGTTAAGTACTTTACCTTCTTTTTCAGCTGGAGCTGGATCCTGTGATTGTGTAGGATTAGTTGATGATGGTGGAGTTTGATCTCCGCCAGCGTTGGTCTCTCCACATCCTGCGAATGCTGCTAATACCATAGCACCAATCAGGAGTAGTGCAACTAATTTTCTCTTCATAATTCTTTCTCCCTTCATTTTATATATGTAGATTTATGTGATGCCATTACGGCATTACACCAAGAACATACCGTTCTCTTTTCTTTTTCTCTCTATATCTATCTCTATATTTGATAGCGGATTATATCTGGCTTTTACACTAAGATGTTACTTTAAATGTTTTCTTGTAGATACAATATGATGGAGAAGATTTTTTTATGATTACGACCGACCGTCGGTCTATAAATATTATATAGCTATTCTCACTATATGTCAACAATTATTGTAAACTTTGACAGAAGGGCCGCGCTGAATGAGCACGACCCTTCTGTCTGGACACTATTTGGAGGTTTTATAACTTGAAATTATCTATCAATCAGCCAGTTCACCAGCCATCAGATATACAAGTGGTGAATTCCAGTAGATTGTTATTTCATTGCAAGAATAGCTTTGCGAATTGTCTACATAGCATTTTGCAGCTGGTTTTCCCGAAAGCACATTTTGGGCATATGGATCTTCCAGGTTAGAATTTGATCCTCCTACCAGCATGCCCTTCATTGTGGCCTTTAGAGCCATAGAAGGTCTGTGGTGAGTATCATCTGGTGACAATGAGCCATGTCCTGTAACAAAGCAATAGGATGTGGGGTTTGCGCCAAGAAGGTAATCCAACTGTGTCTTTGCCAAATCATTCTTATCGGCCATAAACAAAACCATACCGTTATTAGCCAATGTCATATTACTTCCCCAGGGATATACAACCCCCATGGAAGAATAATACCCATCTGAATTGATATTATTTTGAACGCTATTCAGATAAGAATTAAACTTATTCTGAACCTTGGTCTTAAAGCCTGCATCAATGTTATCAGACGTAAGATATGCATAACAACCATACAAGCTAACCGCCTGCCAGCCCATTCCATCCTCAAGACCTTCAACATTTAGCTTCTTCAGTTTTTCATGATAGGCCGAATCACCTGTGGTTTTATATAATTCACTTAATGCCCAGAAGTATTCATCGGCATCATTGCCATCAGGATATTCTCCGGTAGATACATCACCGGGGTTTTTATATCCACCATTATTATCATTAGCTTCGAGATAGGAAAGTGCTTTTTTCGCAGCACTCAGGCATTTATCTGCAAAGGTCTTATCATATTTTTCGTAAACTCTTGCAGCCATTGCCATAGCTGCGGCAAAATCACCTGTTGCACAGTTTGAAACAGGCATGATATATAGAGAATCATTTTCCTCGTCAGGCATAATCATTCCACCAAAGTTTAGTGTTGTAACCTTGTGATAAACTCCGCCCGATTTTTCATCCTGCATTTTGAGAAGCCATTCCAGTTCATACCTTACTTCGTCTAACACATCTGGTACACCATTTCCGCTTTCAGGAATGCCCAGGTTATCATCAAATACATTTGGATAATCCTCGTATGCAAGCATTAAGTCCGCAGCGGCTTTGACTCCTGGCACAACATAACGGCCATAGTCACCGGCATCATGCCAGCCCCCTGACACATCCTTTGTTTTATCTGTTCCATAAATTATTGCTGGCTTATTATGACATGCTCCATGAGCAAAGTCATGAGCAAATTCTTCAGTTAATTCGTATCCGCAGCGCTGCATATAAAACATTTTCAGTACATCTTCAAAGATTTCCTCATATGGATTATCGGCAATGATAAATTCATATGACTCCCCGCTGTTTGCAGCAACTATCTTATATACTCCTGAGGCAGTCACAGAAGAAAAGTCTCCATAAGCAACTGTTTCACCCGAAGCTGATGACTGAACTGATCCTTTGACATCACCTGAAAAAACAGCTTTACCTGATTTTACATCAATAACATCAAACTTGGTATCAAGGCTGCTATCTCTGAAAACAGCAACTTTTTTATCATTGATACCATATCCAATCTGGTTAATATTTATGGATGGTCCAACATCTCCCTTTGATGAGGAAACCACTTTAGAATCGTCAATAAGAAAAAGCTCTACATTATCAACTGTAACTGTATGGGCAACAAGCTCACCATCGTCTTCGTGGAATCCCATGTTGAAACAAAACCG
>JAAYTU010000024.1 GCA_012523705.1 Clostridiaceae bacterium | reverse complement strand
TGATAGCCTTTTACAATGTCTTCAGCTTTAATTTCCTTGCCGCAATGAGAGCAGGTCTTTTTATACCGTATGCGGCTGTTGTCCTCCTTGTGAAGCTGGTTAAAACGAATGTCATTGTCCTGTGTGGCAGTGTACATTGAAATTGGAATCGCAACCATACCGAAAGTGATTATTGATTTACGAGATATCATGCTGAAAAACACCTCCGGCATTATTGTTTCTCTATTCATTTATTTAATACCTGAAAGCAAAAGAACCGGTGGTTTTTTGTGTTAATTTAATTTCTTAACATGGTTTTCTGCTTCTATAATTAAGCCATCTTTACATCTTATCTCGCCAAGGGGAAAGGGGCATTGGGAGCATTTATAATCGCAGGCTTCATTCTGGCAGTATCGCTTGATAACCTCCACTGCATTTCTGAAATCCTCAGGCATCTTTGCGTAAAAAGCACTCATGAATCATTTCCCCTTTACTAATTTTTTCATCTTATACTATATATATTCAAATCAAGGGGAAAACTTTCCTGTAATAACATAATCTTTATCTGTGATAATTATCGTTCAAGTTTTTAGTCTCATCATCCGGACCATAGATTCTTATCCCTGACTCGCTTTGTGCCGGTTCAGGGATTTTGGCGCCAAAACCACCAGCAGCGTTGCGTCCCAAACCTATATCCTTAAAGCGATATAAAAAATTTGTCGCAAAATCGGAGCATCCTCGGCCCTCTATGGCCTGAAATGATATTCCAATTTTGCGACAAGCTAATTATTCTAACCTTTTTTCATATTATATAAGCACTTATTTTATAGGGTTTCTTTCTAGCTTGATACTTATCAGATCGCCGAGGCTATTTAGAGCACTGGTGTCGGATATCAAATTATCATAAAGATTAATTGCTCTTAATTGAGATAAGCTGGCTAAAGAAGAAATATCCTGAATGCTATTAACTGATAAGTCAAGGGAGGTCAGGCCGGTTAAATAACCTAAACTGCTGATGTCGCCTATATTATTATCGCTGAGGTTTAATTCCCTCAGGCTTGTAAGAGTGCTGATAGCAGTGATATCAACAACTTGGTTATCAAAGATCTCAAGCTTGCTGAGCGAAGAGAGACCTGATAATCCATTAATATCAACAATCCTGTTACTACCAATGGTAAGAGTTTCAAGGCTGGATAAGCCTGATAAAGGAGTAACATCACTTATGTAATTATAATTGAGATTCAATGTCTTAAGATTTGTCAAGGAAGCAATCTCATTCAGACTTACTATATGGTTGCTAGACAAATCAAGGTAGGTTAACTTTGTTAATCCCTTTATTGGGCCGAGATTAGCAATTTTATTCCCCGAAAGATCCAGTTCAGTAAGACCAGTCATAAACTGAATTCCGTCTAAATTAGTTAAATTCTTATTACTGGCAGAGAGGAAGGTTATTTTGTTAATATCCTCTTCAAATATCAGTCCTGTTTCCTTACCGATTTCTGCACGAATTATGCTTCCAGATTAGGATCCGAAAAATCTACAATTCCAGCTCTTCTTCTGATGATTTTCGACTCATCCTGTGGGAAAAACTCAGAAACTTCCTCAATATCAACCTTTCCGGTCTTGATCTGGAATGCTATGAAATCATAGTATTTCTCTTCGTCTTGGGATTTGACGGGTTCGTTAACAACGTTAGCATTAAAGCTGTTATCATCAAAAAACCATAGGTTATAGTACCATAAATAGAAGGTACCGCCAGCTAAAATCCCTAATATCAATATAATCAGCAGAATAATAAGCGGAGCTTTTGATCTGGTTTTCGAGGGCTCAGCCTTCTTTTTCAGCTCTTCTACATAGCCATTTATTGTGTTATCTGATTCACTCAAATAATCCCCTCCCACAAAAATATATAAAAGGTGTCACTTTATCCGAATAATATCATATAACACAATTTATGGCAATATTTATATTATTCTCACAGTTGAGTAAATAATCTTTTCAAAGACTAATATCTGTTATCAAATACTCTTGTGGACTTTTTCTCACTTCTTGGTAACTCAAACATTTTTACAGCCTTGGCAATAGGAGTGATGCCAATCTTGTTTTTAAACTCACTCTCTACGGTTTTTTCCAGCTCCTTCGATGCCTCGCCAATTTCTACTGATGTCTCGAAGAACAATGTAAGGATGTCTTTACCATACAAATGATCTATCATTATCTGGTATTCGCTGCTTACACCTTCAATACTGGCCAGAAGCTCATCGACATTGCTCGGATAAATGATTGTGCCCTTTACCTTTACCATATCATCTGAACGACCTAAAATCGTATCGATTCTCGGATAATCAAGACCGCACTCACACCTGCCCGGCATGAGCCTTGTAAGGTCATGGGTGCGATAGCGGATAAGAGGAGCACCTTCCTTGCAAAGGGTTGTAATAACTAGCTCACCAACTTCACCTTCTTGAACCAATTCACCGGTTTTTGGATTGATGATCTCAAAGTATACATAATCGGTCCACATATGCATTCCACACTCATATTTACAGCTCATGCCAATACCTGGTCCGTAAATCTCGGTCAGGCCATAAATATCATAGAGCTTAACCCCCAGCTCGTCGGCTATACGCTTACGCATTTTCTCTCCCCAGCGTTCAGAGCCTATTACACCCTTTGTAAGATGTATTTGATCCCTGCAGCCCCTTTTTGTTATCTCCTCAGCAAGCAAAAGAGCATATGAGGATGTGGCACATAACACTGTTGATTTCATGTCTATCATCATTTTGATCTGTTTTTCTGTATTGCCGGGCCCCATGGGGATACTCATGGCTCCTAAAAGCTCAGCTCCGGCCTGAAAGCCGATTCCGGCTGTCCATAATCCATATCCGGGGGTAATATGTATGCGATCTAAGTTGGTTATTTCAGCAGTTTCGTAGCAGCGCTTAAACATTACTGCCCAATCTTCCACGTCCTTCTTTGTATAAGGAATGATCACAGGGGTTCCCGTTGTTCCTGATGATGAGTGAATTCTGACAATTTCCTCATCCGGTACAGCCTGTAGTCCAAGGGGATATGCCTCTCTAAGGTCCCCCTTGTCAGTAAAGGGAAGCTTTTCAAAATCCTCTTTTGAATTAATACTATTTATGTCAATACCTTCGAAGCGTTTTTTGTAGAAGTCACCTTTCATTGCATTATTAATTGCATTTTTAATTTTAGCCAGCATTTCGGGTTTCATTATACATTCTCCTTCCAATTTCGAATGAATTCAGATTAATGTCCAAGTAACGCTGTGGCAGCGTATCCCTCAAAGCATCCTTCATTTCATCTACATTAAAAGGAAATACACCGCTTTCTGATGCTGCGCCTAAAAGTGCTACATTTAAAGTTTTTGCATTAATGCATTCTGACATAAGCTTTTCGCCATCTATTACAACAAGCTTTTTTACATGCTTTTTCAGATAATCTATCATTTCGTACACCTTGTAGGTATCCCCCTTAAGGGAGCTCGTAACCGGCTTCATTGCCTTATCACAAACTATCATGAGACCATCGGCGGAAAGGTAAGGAAGAACCCTTACAGCCTCGGCTGGTTCAAACCCTATTACAGCATGGGCAGCCCTTTGAGGTATAAGTGGAGAATTAATGTTCTGACCAATACGCACATGACTTACCACGCTGCCTCCGCGCTGTGCCATCCCTATAGTCTCGGTTGTACGCACATCAAGTTCCTTTGCCATAGCCGCTGCAGCAATCAGCTTTGAAGCAAGAACTGTGCCTTGGCCTCCAACTCCTGAAATTAAAACATTAGTCATTGCACTTACCTCCAATTGCCCCAAATTTACACAAGGGAGCACATATCCCGCACCCTGTACAGAGAGTAGGATTAATCTTGGCTTTTCTCCCATCCATCTCAATTGCAGGGCATCCCAGTTTATTTATACAAACCTTGCATCCAGTACATTTTTCTGTGTCAACAACATAGGGTTCCTCACTTTCTGTAACAAAAATGCAGGGAGCTTCGTACAGAATTACACGCACTCCTTTTTCATTAATAACAGCATTTACAGCAGCCTTTGCAGCCTCGGTATCAAAGGGGTTTGCTCGTACAATTTTACTGACCTTTAATGCCGATACAACTTCATATATACTAATGACGTCTGAAACATTACCCATCATTGTCTTTCCCAGGCCCGGATGGGGCTGATGTCCCGTCATCGCTGTTGTTGAGTTGTCAAGAATGACTACGATTATATCTGTCTGATTATAAACAGCATTAATTATTCCCGGTATTCCTGTGTGGAAAAATGTCGAATCTCCGATGAACGCAAAGTTTATCCTGTCTGGCTCAACTCTGTGAAGGCCTTGAGCAACTGTTATTCCGGCTCCCATACACAAGCATGTGTCCACCATGTTAAGGGGCATGGCATTTCCTAAGGTGTAACAGCCGATATCTCCTGAATAAACGGCGTTCATCCCTCTTGTTGCCTCCTTCACCGCAAAGAATGACGCTCTGTGGGGGCATCCTGCACAAAGAACCGGAGGACGGACAGGAAGCTCGGGCGGCTCACTGGTTACTAAGTTCCCGATAGAATTTGAGAATTCATTATTATCAGCCGAATCCCGGCCAGAAGAGCCTTGGTCTGTACCAAGAAAGGCATCAACTGCTGCAGATACACTGTCAACAGTATTCTCCCCTGCATTCTTTATATGACCGGTAAGCTTTCCATATATTTTGATATTAAGGTTATATAATCCGCAAAGATAAATAAGCTCATTTTCTATTACCGGATCAAGTTCCTCTACAACAAGCACTTCATCCAGTTCCTTTAAAAACTCCAGGGCAAGCTTTCGAGGGAAGGGCATTGTCGAAACCTTCAATAGTTTACAGTCGGCCTGGCTATTTTGAACAGTCTCGCTGACATAAGAATAGCTCACACCTCCTGTTGCTATGCCCTTTTTGCCATTACCGGCAATAAAGTTCCTTTCGTATTCGGAAAAGTCGTCGCTCATAATCTTGAGCGATTCTTCAATTTTTATTTTATTCTCATAGGACAGTTTGGGAAAGATAACCCATCTGCTGCTCTTTTCAAAGCCCTCGGCTTCTTTTACAGGCAAATCATCCAACATCTCAACAGAAGAGCAACTGTGACATACCCTAGTCGTAGGTCTTAATATTACCGGACGCCCATACTTTTCAGAATAGTCAAATGCATCGGCAATCATTGTATAAGCTTCCTCGGGGGTAGACGGGTCAAAAACAGCAATTTTTGCATATTTCCCAAAATGTCTGGTATCCTGTTCTGTTTGCGATGAAATAGGTCCTGGATCATCTGCTACAAGAACAACCATACCGCCCTTTACACCAATATAATTAAGGCTCATCAATGGATCAGATGCCACGTTCAGGCCAACCTGCTTCATGGTTACCATAGCTCTTGCACCGGCATAAGCCGCTCCGGCAGCTACCTCAAGCGCCGCCTTCTCGTTTACTGACCATTCAACATAAATGCTGCCATCATTATGCTTTGCCATCGTTTCAAGAACCTCAGTCGATGGCGTACCCGGATATCCGGTTACAACACTGACTCCGGCGCGTATCGCACCTAAAGCAATAGCCTCGTTTCCCATTAATAGTTTCTTTGCCATAAAACTTTTCATCGCCTTTCCACAACAAATCCCTTATAAACAAAAACACTCATCCAACAGACATCAAATAATGTCAAGGACGAGCATTAAACCCGTGGTGCCACCTTGCTTTACAGGATAAACCTGCCTCAGGAAAGAATACTACCATATTCCTCAGCTTTCACGCAGCTGGTACGTCGCAGAATACTCAGATTATCAGATAATCCTTTGACTGCGCCCTCAGTGGCCCATTTAATGTACTGCTTGCTATGGGGCTCCCACCTTTCCCCACTCTCTTTGAGCGCATATTACATTTTTATCTCCACTTCAACGGTTTGATGGACTTTATTTAATT
>JAAYTU010000023.1 GCA_012523705.1 Clostridiaceae bacterium | reverse complement strand
ATATAAATTATACAGGGTATATACCTTCATGCAAATTGGATGCGGCTATCCCTGTGGGTTATGTGTTTTCCCTGGAAAGCCGTTTTTAATTATACGCTGTTTTAGCCTGAATGCTATAAAAAGTACGGTTTATGACAAAAGGGGGATTCTTTATGGATAGAGGGCTTATAATATTGGCTTGGGTTATAGGCGTCTTTGTTGTCTTTACCTTTGGTAAAGCTTTGCTGCTGCCTCTGAAGGTTCTTTTTAAGCTCGTTATTAATGGTATATTGGGCGGTATCGCAATAATTCTTATTAACATTGTTGGTGCGCCCTTTGGATTCACTCTATCCTTGAATGTTCTATCAGCTCTGATGGCTGGTACTCTTGGTCTTCCGGGAGTAATACTGCTTGTAATACTAAAATATCTTCTATAAATTGTGGGGGAATTTCTTTGATTGCATAGCAAGTAACTCCTCATGTGCTGTATTTAATAATAACAATGACAGAGGTACTTACAAATTAGATTCTATTATGAAACTGGGGGCGTTATGTAAAAATGGTCGAAAATAAAGATATTATCGAAGCTAGATACGGCTTAAAAATATTTTCAATAAAACCGTGCAGAGCAGGCTTTGTTCTTGAGACTGACAAAGAGAGAAAGCATCTTCGTTCATGCCAATGCTCAGAGAATCGGATTATATATGTTCATGAGGCTAAAAAGCACCTGTTAAGCCGTGGGTTTACTAATATCGATACATATACAACTACTCTTGATGAAAAGCCTTATATAGAAATTGATGGTCTGATATATGTTATGACTCCTTATGTAGATGCCCGTGAGTGCGAGTTTGATGATGATACCGACACTGTCCGAGCTTCAACTACTCTTGCTCATATGCATCTAGCCGGAAATGGCTTTAAGCCTGCTGAGGGCATTTTTGTTCCCAGCGATTTGGGTAAGCTTCCTGATAATCTGAAAAAACGTTATGACGAAATAATCAGGATGCGAAGAAAGGCCGAGCGGGAAAGAGGTCCCTTCGACTATATGTATTTAAATTGTGTGGATAAGTTCATAGAGATAGCAGAAATAAGCCTTTCTCTATTAGATGGGGTTCAGCATCCCCGTCTGATCAAACAGGCCTTATTGGAGGGATGTATTTGTCATCATGATTATTCCTACCAAAACATTCTTATAAAAGGACCGACAACCTATATAACCGGGTTTGAGTCCTGCTGCGAGGAGATTCGCATTTACGATTTAGTTAACCTTATTAGAAGGAAAATGAGAAAGTGTGATTGGGATTTTGAAAAGGCGGTCATGCTTTTAGGCGCATATCAAAAGGTTGCACCTTTGTCTTCTGATGAGATCCATGTTATGAAGGCCATGCTCCTTTTCCCTCAGAAGTTCTGGCGGGTAGCAAACCGCTACTACAACTCTCGAAGAAGCTGGGCACAGAAAAATTTTACCAATATGCTCGAGGAGGTAATAGACGAGTACAGTGTTCATGTAAAGTTTATGAAGAGGTATAGTGAGTTGTTCTCTTAAAGAGCAAGACAGGGGACGGGCCCCTGTCTTATTTGTTAGAACAGACCTGTGATTCTGCCCTTTTCATCTATATCAATTTTGGTAGCGCTGGGTACCTTGGGAAGTCCAGGCATGGTCATTATTTCTCCGGTGAGAGCTACTACAAAGCCAGCTCCGGCAGAAAGTCTTACTTCCTTAACAGTCAGAGTAAAGTCGGTTGGGCGACCTAACTTTGCCGGATCATCTGACAGGGAGTATTGAGTTTTTGCCATGCAAACAGGAAGCCCTCCATATCCCAGACTTTCAATGGCCTTTATCTCCTTTAAGGCTTTATCAGTAAAGGTTACCTCTGAACCACCATAGATTTCCCGGTTTATTATTTCAATTTTTTCTTTTATGGTCAGCTCTAATTCATAGAGAGGTTTAAAGGAGGAATCCGTTTCCTCAAGAAGCTCACAAAGCTTTTTCGCCACGTCAGTTCCGCCTTCTCCACCCTTTGAGAACATCTCTGAAAGGGCAGCCTTTACACCCCATTCCTTACATTTAGCTGTTACAAATTCTATTTCCTTATCAGTATCAGATGAGAAACGATTTATTACCACCATAGCAGGAACCCCAAATTTTTTGATGTTTTCTAAATGCTTTTTCAGGTTTGAGATGCCCTTCTCCAGGGCGATCAAATCCTCCTTTGACAAGTCTTCCTTAGCTAATTCGCCATTATATTTCAATGCTCGTATTGTGGCCACCAATACAACTGCATCCGGCTTTAAATCTCCGTATCTGCACTTAATGTCAAAGAATTTCTCTGCTCCTAAATCTGCTCCGAACCCTGCCTCGGTTATTACATAGTCGCTGAGCTTAAGGGCCAGCTTTGTTGCCTTAATGCTGTTGCAGCCGTGTGCGATGTTTGCAAAGGGTCCGCCATGCATAAGACAAGGTGTGTTTTCCAGTGTCTGCACCAGATTCGGTTTTAGGGCATCCTTCAAAAGAAGAGTCATGGCACCATGGACCTCTAATTCAGCTGCAGTTACCGGATCTCCATCCATATTGTAGGCAACTACGATTCTGCCCAGACGCTCCTTTAAATCGGTAATATCAGTAGCCAGGCACAAAATAGCCATTACCTCTGAGGCTACTGTTATATTAAAGCCGTCCTCCCTGGGAAATCCATTTATTCTGCCTCCCAGGCCAACTACAATTTGTCGGAGGGCTCTGTCATTCATATCCATGCATCTTTTCCAAACAATTCTTCTTGAATCAATCCTTAACTTGTTTCCCTGATGAATGTGATTATCTAAAGCAGCTGCCAACAGATTGTTTGCCGCTGTTATGGCATGCATATCACCTGTAAAATGCAGGTTTATGTCCTCCATTGGCACTACCTGAGAGTATCCACCACCTGCTGCCCCACCTTTTATGCCCATTACAGGACCTAAAGAGGGTTCTCTTAACGCAATTATGGCCTTCTTGCCGATTCTCTGCATGGCTTGTCCCAAGCCAACAGTAACGGTGGTCTTTCCCTCGCCTGCCGGAGTGGGATTAATGGCTGTAACCAGAACCAGCTTCCCATCGGACTTATCCTTTAACCTTTCAAAGGCATTATCATTTATTTTTGCCTTATAATTTCCATAGAGCTCTATTTCTTCACGGTCAAGGCCTAGAGAAGCTGCAATTTCCTCAATTGGAAGCATTTTTGCCTTTTGAGCAATTTCTATATCTGTTAACATGGGTGTCATCCTCTCTTGTTTAATATTTTGTGCAATTTTATATATCTTTAAAATTATACCATAAGAATTCTTCCTGTAGATATATTGTAGATATTTATCGAATTTTGTTCTCTTTTATAACAATTAATTATGCTTGTCGGGAAATAGTTGGCCTGTTTTAAGCTTTTTAGGCCTTAAAGTTATACTTTTTCTTATTTTTTCATATAAATGAGAGGTGTATCCACTTTATAAAAAACAATCATTTACTAACAGGAAGGTATTCATATGAGATTAAATTATGTATCAGTAACAAAAAGACACAAGTTTAAAAGAAGTGATGAGAGATGTGTGGTACGAGCTGAGCTTGACTGTATTCCCCCAATTTTGTGGTTTAAGCAACTTCAGCTTTTTTGGATTTGTTCGCCTAATTTAAGAAAGCTGTGCATTGAACCTAAGCTGCATAATAATGTGATCATTCTTTATCTTCGCAATCAGAACT
>JAAYTU010000126.1 GCA_012523705.1 Clostridiaceae bacterium | reverse complement strand
TGTCAACCTTTTTAGCACTAAGCTTGATAATAATTATACTGGCTTAGTTCAGCTTATACTTCTTAATTCTCTTATCAAGGTCATTTGCTAAGCTGGCAAGGTTCTTGGAAGCTTCCTGAAGCTCTGAGAAGGATCCGATCTGAGATTCAGTTGTAGCCGACATTTCCTGGCTTGAAGCAGCTGTTTCTTCTGAAACTGAGGAAATGTTCTGGATTGAGCGAATAACCTCATTATTATCCTGCTGCATTTTAGCAACTGATTCGTTAACGGTTTCAAATTTATCAACCATTGAATAAATTGCGTTTGCGATATCATCAAAGGCCTTTTTGGTGGTGTTAACAGACAATACCTGTTCTTCGGAAGCCGTTCTTAACACATCCATAACCTTTACAGCCTCTTTTGACTCAATACGGATGCTGTCAACAAGGTTAGAAATCTCAAGGTTAGCAGCTCCACTTTGATCAGCCAGCTTTCTGACTTCGTCAGCAACTACTGCAAAGCCTAATCCCGCTTCCCCGGCTCTTGCGGCTTCTATAGCAGCGTTCAGAGCCAAAAGGTTAGTTTGCTCTGTAATATTTTCAATTGTTGATGTAAAGGAGTTTATTTCTTGAGCGGTATTAACAAGATTCTGCATAACAGAGAAGATCTTTTCTGAAGCAGTAAAGTTAGTTTCAGATTTTTCTCTTAGAACCTCAACGGCCTCTGCACCAGCAGCATTAACTGAGCCTATTTTTTCTGTTTCTTTTGAAATGTCACTATAGCTATTATAAACGTTATTAATCTGGGTTGAGAGCTTTTCTACTGATAAAACACCATGCTGTGCTTCTTCAGCCTGGTTTGTAGCTCCCTGAGATATTTCATCAACAGCTCTGGCAATCAGATTAATTGCGTCGTAAGCACCTTGGGATACTCCGTCAATGGTATAGGATGCACTTTTAATTTGCAGTGAAAGCTTGAAGAAGCTTTCTAACAGATTTCGTATTTCACTTAATATGGAGTTAACAGTGGACGCAACACCACCAAGAATACCGTACTCGGCAGGGTCAACGAAGGTTGAAAAGTCACCTTCTCTGATTTTCTCCATTTCCCTTGAAAAAGTATTAGCAGATTCCTTAATTGATTTTTCAAGGAAAATACGAACAACAAATGCATTTGCAAAAGCAAAAAGGGGAATGATATAAAACAGATTCCAATTGTCTGTCATCAAACTCAGAATAATACCGAGTATTACGCCTAAAATTGTTGATGCAATCAAGACGATATTGTTAATGTTAGCCTTCTTCTTAGTTTCCATTTTTGAACCCCCATTTAAATTAAGTTATCCATATTGTTCTTCGACATAATTTTGTACAAACATAACAACAAAATGGTTCTATACTATATTTTACTATAGAAGAGGATTCTTGAGAAGAAGAAACTTGCACATGCTTTTTTGCTATTATTCGTTAAAATCACATATGTTAAGTCAAATTATAGCTTTTCTTGCTGATAATATGGCTTGATTTTTTCTGTTATCATGGTGCCTATGCCCTTATTTGTGAAGATCTCCATCAGGATACAATGGGGGATTCTCCCGTCAATAATATGTGTTCTGTGAACACCGTTCTTAAGAGCATATACACAGCCTAATACCTTAGGAATCATGCCACCTGATATTATCCCTTGGTCAATAAGTGTCCTGACCTTATCAATTGTAATGGCATGGAGAATACTATCTTCATCATCCGACGCCTTAACGCCCTCCACGTCGGTAAGAAGTATTAATTTTTCAGCCTTAAGAGCCGCCGCAAGCTCTGCGGCTACTGTGTCGGCATTAATGTTATAGCTTTGTCCGTTATTGTCGGTTCCAATAGGTGCAACAACAGGTATATACTCGTCCTGGGTGAGGATTTCAATTGCTCGGGTATTAACCTTTGTAATTCTTCCTACAAACCCTAGGTCAATATCCTGGCCGTTTACCTTCTCATAATGCTTTTCGCATTCAAAGAGCATACCGTCGATGCCACATAATCCTATTGCCTTACCGCCCTTTTGACTGATCAAGGAAACTATCTCCTTGTTGGTCTTACCCATAAGGACCATTTGAGCGACGTCCATTGTCTTTTTATCAGTTATTCTTAAGCCGTTTACAAATTCCGACTTAATATCAAAGCTTTTTAAAGCGGCAGACACATCTGGTCCGCCCCCATGAACAATAATGGGGTTCAGTCCAATATATTTTAAAAGGGTGATATCTTCCATGACCGAATGCTTTAAATCATCATTAATCATGGCATTACCCCCATATTTGATTACAACAGTCTTCCCGGCCAATGCCTGGATATATGGAAGGGCCTCAACAAGTATACTGGCTTTTTTTAATATTTCTGTATAATCGAACATTTCTTCATAACCTCACTCAATATTAGTTGATCAATAAATAGTACTTTATAATTTAAAGTTTAATTATTCACACAAATTCAACCTTTGCCTTGATTAAATAAATTGTCCCGGTGAAAGCAGGCCCTTTGTTTCTTCGAATCCTGCCATAATATTAAGGGATTGTATAGCCTGACTTGCAGCCCCTTTGCCCAGATTATCCAGGGCAGAAACCACTATGAGCTTGTTTAATCTTTTGTCTACTGCAAGACCAATATCAAGATAATTCGTACCGGTGACATACTTTGTTTCCGGAAGCCTTCCCAATGGAAGAACCCTGATGAATGGCTCATCCTTGTAATAATCCTCATAGATTGAATGGATAAACTCTGCTGCATATTTTTCTGACAGAAGGTTCAGGTTGATGGTAGAAATCATGCCTCTTTTCATGGGCGCTAAGTGTGGGGTAAATGATACTATTACATCCTCACCACAGAGAAGGGATAGCTCCTGCTCAATTTCGGGGGTATGCCTGTGCCTTGGAAGGCCATAGGCTTTAAAATTTTCGTCAGTCTCACAAAAGGCATAGGCTAAATCTGATTTTCGCCCGGAGCCTGAAACACCTGAAACAGAGTTAATTACTATACCCTCAGAGGAAACCAGCTTGTTTTTTAAGGCCGGAGCTATACCAAGGATTGAGCATGTGGGATAGCAGCCCGGATCGGCAACGAGGGAGGCCTTCTTTATTTTATCCCGGTATATTTCAGGAAGTCCGTAAACTGCATCATTAATCAACTGTGGTGCTGAATGTTTAACATTGTACCACTCTTCATAGACCGAAACATCTCTAAACCTGAAGTCACCGCTGTGGTCAATTACGCGTTTCCCCTTTTTTAAAAGCTCCGGAATGATTGTTGTAGAAACTCCATGGGGAAGAGCAGTAATGAAGAAATCAGCTTTTTGGCATATTAAATCTATGTCCAGTTTGTCGCATACCTTATCAAATATTCCCCTATATGCAGGGTATACCTCAGAGAAGGGTTGCCCCACAAAGCTGTTTGATACAACAGTGGTAATCTCCACATCATCTCGTAGTGTTAAAAGGCGGACAATTTCTGCCCCGACATAGCCCGTAGCCCCGATTATACCAACCTTAAGCATCTAATTACCTCCTACTGCTAAATACAAGTACTAAAAATCCAGAAATTTATTATGTAAAAGCTTATTTTAAAATTAGTCCAGGATTGTCGGGTATAATTATACATTCTAATGAATAAAAATTCAACAAAAAGTTTTGGATATTTGTGCCTGTTGTTATTGATGGTATAATAGGGGGGATAATATAGATAAGTCTTAACATTTCGGAGGATATATTTTGAAGATTGTAGCATTTGTCGGACAAAGCGGTACCGGGAAGAGCCATCGTGCTTTATGGGTAGCCAGAGAAAATGGATTGGATTTTATTATTGACGATGGGCTCCTGATAAATGAAAATACAATTGTTGCAGGGAAATCGGCCAAAAAGGCACCATCGAGAATCAGCTCTATAAAGGTAGCATTATTTATGGAGCCTGAGCATAGGGATGAAATAAAAAAGGCCATTTTAGAAAAAAAGCCTAAAGGAATTCTGGTTCTGGGTACATCGGAGGGTATGGTTGACAAGATAGCAGATGTATTAGGTCTGGGGGGTTTTGATAAAAGAATTTATATAGAGGATGTGGCAAGCTCCTTTGAGATTGAACAAGCCCGAAAGACCAGAATGAAGCAGGGCAAGCATGTAATCCCTGTTCCTGCTATGGAATTAAAAAAGCAGTTTTCAGGTTATTTTCTGGATCCTCTTCAAATCTTCCGACGAAAGGGTAAGGGGCAGTTTCAAAATATCGGTGAAAAGGCTGTTGTCAGGCCGACTTTCAGCTACTATGGCAAATATACCATTTCAGATTATGCAATATACCAGCTAGTTAATTATATTGTTACCAGTATGCCTGAAATAGAGAGGATTTCCAGGTTTCGCACCAATAACACCCCGGATGGACTTTACTTAGACATGGATGTTATAATGGTTTATGGGTATAATCTAGTAAAATCAGTTAAAACTGCCATGAAATCGATTATCAAAGAGCTTGATAAATTTGCTGGATTTAATGTAAATTACCTGAAAATCAATATTAAAAACCTGGTTCTGAAAAAGGGCCTACCCCATAACGAAATTCACGGAGGAAAATAATTTGTCTCAAGTTGATTATTCAAATATGGAAGACGAAGAAGTTCTTACATATGTTAATGCCGGATGCAGACAAGGTATGGAATACCTGATTGAAAAATATAAGCCTCTTGTAAGGGCAAAGGCAAGAAGCTATTTTCTGGTGGGTGCTGACAGGGAGGACATTGTTCAGGAAGGCATGATAGGCCTTTTTAAGGCTGTGAGAGATTATAAGCCTGAGAAGCAAATTCCCTTTAAGGCCTTTGCAGATATTTGTATTACCCGACAGGTTATTACTGCTGTAAAGGCTGCTACAAGGCAAAAACATATACCATTGAATTCATATGTTTCCCTAAATAAAAAAGTATTTGATGAGGATTCTGACAAATATCTTATTGAGGTAATAGAAGAAGCCTCGGTGACAAACCCGGAAGAGCTCCTGATAAGCAAAGAGGAGATATGCTTTATAGAGAGCCTGGTGATTGAACTTTTGAGCCCTTTTGAAAAGGAGGTTTTAAGGAAGTATCTTTCGGGTATAACTTATCAAGAGATTGCAAAACAGCTTAATAAGCCTGTTAAGTCTATAGATAATGCTCTTCAGAGACTAAAAAAGAAAATTGAAAAGAAATTGCAGAAAAAAGCAGAGGAAGATTATTAATAAATAGAAAAAAATAGTGGCCTGCAGGGAACACAGGCCAAAATAAAAAATGTGCTAAAATGTGCTAAAATACTCTAAAAAGGAGGTATTATTATATTAAAATAATAATGCTAACTAAATTATATAAAAACTATGTCAAAAAAGCAAGCTTTTTGGTGCATTATTACTAAAAAAGTATTTATATATTGTCAGGGGGGACAGTTTATGATTATTAAGTGGAGAGACGAGTTTAGTTGTTACGATAAGACTATTGATGAGCAGCATAAAAAGCTGATTGATCTGATTAATGAGATTAATGATCTGACTCAATATGATGATCATATTGATCGCTACGATAATATTGTCGAAGTATTTAATGAGCTGATAGAGTATTCAAAATATCATTTTAGCCATGAGGAGGCTCTGTTTGAAGAGCATGGCTATGACACATTCAATACAAAGGTACAAATAGGTCAACACAAGAGCTTTGTAGATCAGGTATCAGCTATCGATCTTAATGATCTAGATGAGAACCAGTCCGAGACATTAGAAAGCATTTTGGATTTCTTAAGCACATGGCTCGAACAGCATATTCTCGGTATCGACAAAAAATTTGGAGACTTTTTAAGAGAAAAGCATGAAAAGCAGTTATGATAAACAAATATGTCTTAAACCTTGTTATCGCTGATTGTTGAAAAATCGTCAATCGTGTTATAATTAATATTGAATATAAACTACGTAAGAAAAGTTTATTTGAATGGAGCTGGTATCTTGGAGGAGAAGAATAAGGTTAGTGTTCGTATTGCAGGAAGCGAGTATGTAATTAGTGGATACGAGTCTCCTGAACACATACAGAAAATTGCCCTGTATGTTGACAGAAAGATTCAAGAAATTACAAGAAAGAACCATTTATTAAGCACTTCAATGGCGGCTGTTTTATCCTCCATCAATATGGCAAACGACATTTTACGCTTACAGGAGCAGCAGACTAAGATGCAGGAAGAGCTTACCGAGCTTAGAAAGGCTAATAAAGAGCTTAAAGAGGAATCGACAAGGCTAAAGAATGAAAATGAAAAGGCTAAGGAGAGGGAGTCACAGCTTAAAATAGAACTGACCAGACGAGAAACTGAGCTGAAAGAAGTGAGGAACACTATCAATACCATATCCAGGAGGGACAAAAGTAATAACTGAATGGAGGAAGTAACATGTTTGATAAAATAATTACCTGGGGTGAGCTAATAACTATCGTCCTTTTTGTTCTGGGCTCGATTCTGTTATTTTACCTCATATTAGCAGTGTCCAATCTGTTAAAGGTTCTTAAAAGTGTAAACAAATTAATAGATGACAATAAAGATAATATCGATAAATCCCTAAAGGATCTTCCCAAAATTACAGATAACACTGAAAAGGCTACAGCCTTAATAAAGGATAACCTCGAGGGAATAGATAAGATAGTCGAAAAAGTAGGAAGCATCTCCACTTCTGTGAAAGACGGGATTGACACTATCCAGAATGATATCATTCTTAAAGCAAAATCAATACTGGAAATAGTCGATGCTATAAAGAGATTATTTGAAAAGAGAAAGGCCAAGTCAGAAAAAAAGAAGAAAAACCAAGAGGCTGCGGTATATAAATACAAGTATAAAGCGGGAATGGACGAGCCTGAGAATATTGAAGTACAGATACCAAAGGAAAGTCCCGAATCGCACGTTCCGGAGGGATACGTCAAAGATGAATTTGATGATTCAGATGATTCTTCGAAGGAAAATGCAGATAGCAAGAAGACCGATAAAAAGGTGAAAACTGTTGAAAAGGCTTTATATGAAAATGAGGCTGAGGATGTTATTTCCGAAGCAGACACAGAAACTGAAGCTGTTGAGATAGTTGAAGAATTTAGTCTTGATGAAATAGATGATGATGAATAATTAGCTAGCAAGGATTAGAAAAATAATAATAGTTAGAATTATTAGTATTTAGTGATGAATAGGGAGGAGAATTGGTTATCTCCGGGAAAAATCGTAATAATTTATTAAATCAGAAAATAGAGCTGCTCGCTCCTGCGGGCAGCTTTGAATCACTTAAGGCAGCAATTTCAAATGGTGCCGATGCGGTATACTTAGGCGGAGGAAAGCTGAATGCCAGAGTGAACGCTGCCAATTTTACTCAAAGGGAGCTTGTTGAGGCATTCGATTATGCCCATGAAAGAGGTCGCAGGGTTTACATTACTCTTAACACTTTGATTAAAGATCAAGAGCTTTCTGATGCAGTCAGGTTTGCTGAGTTTGTGTATAAAGAGGGAGCCGATGCTGTAATTGTTCAGGATATGGGGCTGGTGAGGCTTTTAAAAGAAAAGATGCCCGGCCTTGAAATTCATGCAAGCACTCAAATGACACTTTCCAACAGTATGGCCGTTAAAGTAGCTGAGAAAATTGGTGTAAGCAGGGTTGTTCTGCCCAGAGAGCTTACATTACAAGAGATTGAGAACATCAAGGAACAAACATCTGTCGACATAGAAGTATTCGTCCACGGGGCACTCTGCGTGTGTTACTCCGGCCAATGCCTTATGTCATCCTTTATAGGCAGAAGAAGCGGAAACAGAGGCCTATGTGCCCAGCCCTGCAGATTACCCTGGTCTTTATCACATGACCTGGAGAATTACTCTGAAAGGTCCTATATTCTGAGTCCAAGGGATATTATGGCAATTGAGCTCTTGCCTCAGCTTAAAAAGGCAGGGGTAAGTTCTCTGAAGCTTGAAGGAAGAATGAAATCCCCCGAATATGTGGCAATTGTGACCTCAATCTACCGGAAGTATATAGATATGCTTGAAGGTACGGGAGAGAGAGATTATAAGGTTAAAAAGTCTGATAAGGAGACACTTATGCAGGCCTTTAACCGGGGAGGATTTTCCCGTGGATATTTAGAAGGCAACTTCACTTATAAAAAGCTGATATATCCTGAGCATCCAAAGAACCAGGGGGTTTTACTGGGCGAGGTTATTGATAAAAAGCCTTTATACATCAAGGTCAAGCTAAAAAGGCCAATTGATATGGGGGATGGCATCGAAATAAGGGGTGCGAAAAAGGATGTTCATAGCTTTATAGTCACCTCGATATTATATGGCAATAAACATGTCAGAAAAGCCGATGCGGGGAATGAGGTGTGGGTCGGCGACATTAAAAGTCCTGTAAAGCCGGGAAGTTTGGTGTATAAAACCCTGTCAAAGCCACTTTTTAATGAGGCGAGAAAATCCTTTGAGGGAAAAGAGATTCCCACCGTTCCTCTTAACATGGAGTTTAGTATTGAGACCGGGAAGCCTGCAGTACTGAAGGTTAGTGATTCAAGGGGAAACCTTGTTACCGTGGAATCTGGAGAGGAAGCCCGGGAGGCAATCAATTTACCCCTTTCTGAAGAAAGAATAAAGGAGCAGCTTGCCAAGACCGGAGATACTCCTTATTACCTGGGAAATCTTTTGATTAGATCAGACAATAATAGCAACATACCTATTTCTGCTCTTAATGCCATGCGTAGAGAGGCTCTGGATATGATTAAGAGCATTAGAATACAGGCCAGCAAGAAACCGTCATTTAGTTCAGCTGGATACGACCGGGCAACGGAACATGATAGCATGACTTGTGCTATGGCTGGTGAAGTCAAGGCTGGTAATGGGGCGGAAAATGCAGGAAAGACAACTAAGTCAAAGCAATTAACAGCATTTTTCCATTGTGTCCCTGACTCTTTAAGGGAACTAAATGGCTTGGTAAGCCGGATATATTTACCCATTACGGTATCTGAAAGCATCAAAAGTGTAAGACAGGATTTTAGCGGAGAAATATATGTCTGGGCACCCTCTATAATGAAGGACCCGGAATTGTTGGATATTAAGGAGAAGATTAAGGAGCTTTCTCAATATATAGACGGGGTAGCCTACGGCGAATTGGGCGTTTATAAAATTGTGAAAGAGGAATTACCTGAACTTTTTCTATGTGCTGAGCCATCAATGAACATATTCAATAGTGAGACTAAGGGCCTGCACGGGAGTTTTGGTGCAAAAACGGCTGTACTATCGCCGGAATTAAATTATAATGAACTTAAGGAGATAACTCCCACAAACAATGAAAAATTAGATGCAGAGGCAATTGTGTATGGCAGAATACCTTTAATGACAATGGAACACTGTCCATCATCTCTGGAAAGAGTTTGCACTAGAAAATGCCATGAATGTACTGGTAGACAGGGCTTTTTAAAGGACAGGAAGAATGAGAAGTTTCATTTTGTAAGGGATCCAAAGTTGATGCGCACACAGGTTTTTAATGCCCATCCCACCTTTATGGATGATATTGAAGCTATAGAGGAAACACCTGTTAGATATCTTAGGCTTGTTTTCACAAATGAAGACAGCAACACACGAAGCACTATAATAAAGTATTACAGCGATATAATAAACGGAAACCTGGCCCATGCCAGAATAATTGATTCGATAAATCAGATTAAGGAAAAGGGCTTCACTAAAGGCCATTGGTTCAGAGGCGTTGAGTGAGACAGGAAACGGAACCGTCACCTGTCTCACATTCTATCAGGAGGTAAGTGTAAAATGATCGATGTTTATGTGGAAGTATTGAGTGGGGATATAAAGCTGCCTTCTTACCAGAATCCTTATGATGCGGGAATGGATGTGTGTGCTGCAAAGGATATAATTGTCATGCCCGGGCAAACTGTAATAGTACCCACAGGCTTAAAATTTGCCATTCCGGAAGGCTACGAGATTCAGGTAAGACCAAGGAGCGGAATAAGCCTAAAGACACCCTTGCGAATAGCAAATTCACCGGGCACCATCGATGCCGGATATCGTGATGAATTGGGAATCATCGTAAGCAATACATCCCCAGAAGAGAGTGCAGGTGAAAAGGTTTTGCCCATAAAACCCCATGAGATTGATGATGGAAACAGCTTTATAGACGAACTAATCTCGAAGAACTTAGTATTTACCCTTGAGAGTAAGAATAACAAAAAGGGAATCTACGTAATCAGAAAGGGTGAGAGAATCGCCCAGCTTGTCCTTGCCGCGGTACCAAGAATGAATCTGATAAAGGTTGATTCAGTAAAAAGCATAGGGAGCGACAGAGGCGGAGGATTTGGGTCTACAGGTGTGGGGGATTGAAATATTGGCGAATGAAATACCGTTCTGGTAAACAAAAATATTTAGAATAACTGATCAAGTGGTTTATTAGATTAAAAGAAGGAGAAGATGTTTGTATGATAAACAGACAGAGATTGATAGATGAGTTTATAAACTTAGTCAGGATAGATAGCCTTACAAAGCAGGAAAGAAAGATGGCAGATGCCCTGATGGCTAAGCTTAAGGGCATGGGCTTTGAAGCCTATGAGGATGATACGGGCACAAAAATTGGTGGAAACGCAGGAAATATAATTTGTCATGTTAAGGGTAAGAAAAGAAATCCCGCCCTTCTTCTTATGGCCCATATGGATACAGTATTGCCTGGGATATCAAAGAATCCTGTTATCGACGGAGACATTATAAAGACCGACGGAACCACGGTTTTAGGCGGAGATGATGCGGCGGGCATAGTAGTTATTCTGGAGACTCTGAAGTCGCTTATGGAGGACAACACCCCATTTGCAGATCTGTATATTGTCTTTACAGTTGCGGAGGAAGGCGGACTATATGGAGCAAGGGGTCTTGACCTTTCAAAAACTCCTGCTGACTATGCCATAATTTTAGATGAGGGCGGTGATATAGGCACAGTAGCCGTTAAAGCTCCCTATTACAACAGGTTTACTGTAAATTTCAAAGGGCGTGCTGCCCATGCAGGGATAGAGCCAGAAAAGGGATTGAGTGCTATTATGCTTGCTTCTAAGGCAATAGCTGATATGCCAAATTTCGGGAGAATTGATGCCGAAAGCACTTCAAATATTGGAACAATCAAAGGCGGAGAGGTTAGAAACATTGTAGCAGAGACCTGTTCTATAGAAGGTGAAATACGATCCATCTCTGAGGAGAAAATTGATAAGTTTACGGAGGAAATTATTAATCATTTCAAGAACACTGCTGAAAAGCTTGGTGGCTCAATCGAGTATGACATAGAAAGAATGTACCCGGGATTTCATATCGAAGAAACGCATGAAATTATCCAGCTGTTAAAGAGGGCATCCCAAATCTCTGATATACCCTTAAACCTTCATGCTACTGGCGGTGGCAGTGATACCAATATTATCAATGATGCAGGCATTCCGGCTGTAAATATAAGTGTGGGGATGTCAAGCGTACACAGCACCGACGAGTACATCCGAATCTCCGACTTGGAAGAGGCCTGTCAATTTCTCACCGCTGTTATTAAAGCAGCCTATGAGAAGTAGGATAGGGAAACCTATCGGCTGTTAATTCAGCCTTTGAGGAGCAAGACAAGAACCGTTCCCTATTTCACTTCTCCTTTGAACAGCGGGGGCTGGGGAACTGTCGCTAAATCAGCTACAACCGCTTATTTATGCTACCTTGAGCAGTGGGGGCAGGGGAAGTATCCTTCTTTAGCTGCGCTACAGGTATCAGAAAAATATATGATGCAATCCGGATCAAATGAAGGATCCGGGATAACCGTGTTATGGTAGTAATGACAATCTTCACTGCAGTAATATAATACCCCATTATAGCTATAGCCTATTAAGGGCGGTTTTCTTATTACTCGTCCTCCGCCTAATGCATAGTGTTCATATTTCTTGCCCACAAGGGTGGGAAATCCTTGAGCAAATGCAATTAATCCCTCATCCGCAAGAGCTCGTATCCAATCCGAATCCTTTATTGAAGGAAAACTGAGTTCTACTGTTAAGTTGCGGCCTGTGGCCCATTGATTATAGACATTCATGTAGTCCTTCAGTTTTAATTGCACAGAATTCTTTACTGCACTGATACGAAGCGTTTCAAAGGCCTGGGCGTCGCTAAAATAAGATATTTTGTCACTGAACTCCCAATAATCTCCTTCATGTTCAGTATTATCAACGCTATCGTATATATAAACTTTGTTCTCCAGGGTGTACCTAATAATATATCTTCCTTCAAGGGGTTCCGAGACATAATGCTGCGCCGGATACCAGCAATGCTTTAATTCGGATTGGTTGTCCTCATTTATACAGGGACTTAGGGCATACATTGAAAAGCCCTGGTTTTCTAAAAATATCAAAACAGGTATGCAAGCATTTATCCTTGCCGTGGATGCGGGATTACCCTTTGCGTTAAAGGCATAATATATAGAATCAAAAAAGATTATTGCCGCTGTTTTCTTGCCTTCTTCAATATCAACATTGCCGTTGTAGCCAGCATTGACTACACTTTTAGAAAGGGTGAAGGCAGCATCCTGAACGGCATTATCAATTGCATTATCGTAATAGTAACGTAGCCTTTGATCCTGTATGGCAGCCTCAGACCTTTGAGAGCTGATAAACAAAAATGGACAGATTATAATAACAAATATTATCGCGAGACTAGTAAGCCTCATTTCTTACCATACCCCCTGATCTTACAAATATTTCAGGAGCCTTTGTATCGCTGAACAAAAGCATGTCACGAAGAGCTGTAGCCATAGTTTTTCCGTTGTTTTGAACCTCAACAAATAGAAGGTCGCCCATTGTCATGTTATAGCGCCTGCTTATATCGAGAGTTGACAATGTTTTGTCAGAAGGGAACAGAGTATCCATGATAAGATATTCAGGCTGAGTTACATGATTTATGCCATATTGGCCTGTAAACACTAATACTCCGTTTTTGTCCTCATAAATTGGATTTACCGACCTTTTTATGTGCAGGAGCTTGATTTTATAAGTGTTTCCTGTCGCATTTATCCGCGAAACAAACTCCAAGTAGGAGGAAGGGGTAATATATCCGGTATCTCTGCACATGTCAACAAATCTATTACATTCTGTTAACACCATGTTATAGGCTACGTCATCCTGTCTGTTGAGCATGGTTGTCAGAGGTATGATGAATAACAATATTGCACATAAAAGAAAGGCGAGTATTTTCCAAAGACTTTCTCCCATATACAGCCTCCTATTTCGGGTTGTAATAAGCCTTTACTACATTTCCATGAGTATCAAATTCATAAGAAACTGTGTATAATGCGTTAAGATCCACCTTCGACGGATCAGTCAAGTAAGCCTCTTCGCTGCCAATCCATATGGAACAGCCGCGTTGAAGGGGAGGCTCGACATCATAGTATTCCTTGTTAAGCTTTTCCAACCCGACTCTTTTTTGTTCTTCTAAAATTAAGTGAATAAGATCATAACCATGGACATATGTGCAGGGGTTATCCTCTAAGACAGTTACCACCCTGTCTTGCTGACTCATATTAATGCTAGTGTCAACATAGGCTTGGTAGCTGTGGTAGTTTACAAAAAATTGTGTAAGGGCAAGGGCAAATAGCAACATACCCGCTCCAAGATAGAGAAATTTCCGCAGGTTTGTATTCATGGTTAACTCTTTTGTGCAAAAGCAATACCTCTGATTTTCATATTGCTGTCATAAATTAATTGTGCCATGAATTTTCCAGAGGGATTAATATATTTAGAGGTCATGTTAGGGGATTCACAATCTCTTCTTGCGGCATCCACCAGGTTCTTGCTTTTACTTTTCAGAAGGGTTTCATCGGTGGAGGACAAAATGATACATCGCTCATCAATGCTTAGAGTGCCATTAGTATCTGATATGTAGGGGGTAAAGCTTGAGATGTTCACACTAGTTGCGTTTGTCAGGTCAATGTTAACAGGAGTTCCACCCTTGCCTAATGTAGAAACTAGGATGATTATTTCTCCACTTCTGCCAGCATAAGCATTAATGGCCGACAGCACGTCATCGCCCTTAACTTCCTTGCCGTCATACATCCGAAACTCTTCTTCTATCATACTTTGAGCAATAGCTCCTACCTGAGTATTTGCCATACTGCTTACATCCTTCATTCCACCGAATAGGCTTAAGCCTACGGTAACCACTGCGATAAACAATAATATTGTAACCCCTAACCAAAGGGCTTTTGACAGATTTCCTTCCATGATATCTCCTCCATATTTTTGATTTATCACATCATTGTCAATTGCTTATAGAACAAAGAAAGGCTCTCCATTCCAGAAACTATCATTGGTATAATCAAATAAAACATTATTAGTGAGTAAACGGGAGTAAAACCAAGTGTACTGCCCAAATTTCTCTTTCGTTCTATAGTTCTCTCATTACTTTCTTTTCGGCTGTTGATATTAAAGCTAATCTCGTTTTCCAGTTCCTCAAAAGCCTTTGATACCTCTATATCACTGCATGCCAATTGAAGATTATCTATAAGCCTGAGGAAAGGAGGGAAGTTGACCTCATCTTTCAACTCCTCCAAAGCTTCATGGGGACCGGCACTGAAGTTAAGCAGACACTTTTGTAGAGGCTCTTTAAAATGGATTGAGAAGGTTTCTATCCATTCAAGTATTTCCTGGACATGAACCCTGTTCATATGCATGAGCATCAGAATTATGGTCTGAAACTGAGATACCTCGTCCTCCATATCAATTTTACGGGCATAGGCCATTATTTTAAGACCTGTAACGGGAGCATTATAGCCGACTATAAAGAAAATAAAGCAAAGAATAACCTGCCAGTACCAAAGTATGTTGTTTGAAAGACTATTCAGCTTTCCTTTAATCCTTTCAAGCGCGGTCTGTGTTTCCTGATTATCAATCCCTCCCTTTTCATTTATAGCATTTATAATAGATTCATCATCCGGGTGCTTTCCGAGAGATAAAATAATGCTTCTGTCAAAATCAGCTATCTCCTGGAGCTTGTTGAGCTCCTTCTCTGAAAGCTTACCCCCTAAAAAGCCCTCGGGCATTTTAGGATTATAAAGAACAGCATGATTACTGTATGCGTTTATGCCAATAAACAACAGAAGTCCAAGGAAGAAGGCTGCGAATCCTGCTATGGCCCGCCTGGTATACAGAGTGTAAATATTCAACGGTGCCATAGCACTCTTTATCAGGTTTGTCATTGAATTGCCCTTTTGAGTATGGGGTTTGGGAACTAGTCTGTCTACTACTCTGTATAGAAAGGCGTCATAGATTCTCTGTTCAAGGGGCTTAATATAACCGGGCTTTAAGGGCCTGTCGAAGCGCTGAAGCCTCCTAAGTATAATGTAAGAAAAAACCGACGACAGCACCGTAATCACTCCAAGGATAATGCCAAGCTTACTTGTATAAAAATCCTCCAATGGAGCGAAGCTATTTGCCGCCCAGTTTCTCAGGGGCTTTAAGCAGAACAGTGGTACCAGTGCAATGATGTTAAGACTCTTAAGGGCATGTTTAAGCTTTTCCCGTTTATGAAGCTCTGTTTTTATTTCATTTCCAAGATAGCTGACACATCTTACGAAAACAGAGCTTTCGCCTATAAGCGAATCTCCATATTCTTTTGTTATATAAATTATTCCTGCCAGCATCTTGAAATACTTATTAGGTGCAGTCTCGTAGTACTTCTCGAGTTCTTCTTCAATATTCCGGGACGACAGAATATCATTAATTCTCTCGGCCTGGGTATACACCTCAAAGGTTCTCTTTTGGTTAAGCTGATCGCAGGCCTCCATATTAGCTACTTCAACCGATTTATGCTCATAATACTTGTGGCGTAACAACTCTAGATATCTAAGCTGCTGCTGCAACAGGTCATTTTGAAGCTTATTAATGAAAATCTCAATAATGGTATCGCCTATAAAGGCCAACAGTACAGTAAAGAGCGTGAGCATAAGAAGATCTTTTGTTATAAGCCAGAACAGCAAAATTAAAATAATAAATGCAAGTACAGTAGTTGTAAGAAGCAATACACTTCTTTTGCGCAGAGTCTTTTCGTCGGTAACAGTGTAGATTTCCAGTCTTTTGCGGATTCCCCGGAGCAAATCTCGTAACAGGGGGATTCGGCAGATATTTCGATACAGGAAAATATAAATTCTTAGACCGTTCCCCGTTCCCTTGTTAAGAGGTGTAAGCACGTTCTTCTGCCTTTTGGAAAAGATCAGGTTGAAAACAATTAGTGCTGCAGCCAATAAAAGGCTAGCTAATCCGATAAAGGTATATGTATTCATGAAGCCGCCTCCTTTAAAGCTTCATTGGAGTCAAGGCAGCTTTTCATGAGGGTTTCAAACTTCATAGCATCCTCTGGATGCATGGCCTTTTTCATTTTTTCCTTTCGCTCGTTGGAAATAGAATTTACAAAAACATATTCTCCATCTCTATACTCCACAATATTTCTGGCTTCAAACAATCTGCTTTCAACCTGTTTATTATAGTAATCATAAGTGGTTTTCATAAAAGAGGAGGATCTCTCATCGAGATTGGATTTGTCTATAAAATCGCGCGAAATAGGGTTGTCAGGCAACTTTACAATCTCGGTAATTCTCTCAACATATCTTTTTCCCTCATAATCCCTCGCAAGATGAATGTCAAAATCCAAAACAGATACAACCTGTTGTTCGGCAATCCTTTCATTATTAAACATCTCACATTTTAATAAAGAGTTTCGAAGAGAATATATCAAATCCTTTGGTGTCTTGGCATGATGGGTGAACAATGTAAATAAAGAGGCTATCTGAGCCATTTGAATCATCCAGGATGCAATAGGATCGGTTGCAACCTCGCCTAGGATGTTGACGCTTCCGTCGGTTTTCTTTTGAACATCCAGACCCATTTGCCCCGAGATAGTCTCGGTCTCTCTAAAGGATAAAATATTTCTGTCGGGGTATAGCTTTCTTAAATTCAGTTCAAAGGCCATTTCCTGAATACGAAGTGTCAGCGTAGGATAGATATGCTTTACCATTGCCATAAGCATTGTTGTCTTTCCGCTTCCCTGCTGGCCCGTTACCGAGGTAATCATACTTCCTTTAATGATGTATTTAATAAGATTAATAGGTAATTCAGCATTCTTATCTTTAATCAGCATTTCCAGAGTAACATTCTTTATATAAAACTTGCGGACAAAAAATGCCCACGACTCTGAAAAGGGGGGACGGACAACTAAAATTCGGCTGCCATCCTTCATTTCATTGACTCTGTAGCCAGTGCTTTCTGAAAGCTGGCCACCGCGATTATAACGGTAAATTATCTGACAAACTCTTTTTAATTCCCTTTCGCTTTCAAATCCTAAAAAATCCAGTTTAATTGATTTTCCTTTATAGAAGATCCAGACACATTCAAAGTTTCTCTTTGGACGGATTATTTTATCAGAGGATGACGATAAAGAACAGGCATCAGCTTCGAAATAGTCTCTTGTAACACCTGAAACGCCGGCGGATACTCCGTCAATATTCATATCCCTGATTTCATCAATAACACCCAGACCTTTATATCGTCGGTACACAGCCTGCGTTATGATTTCCAGCTTATCATCCCTGGTTGGCAAATAGCCTAGCTTGTCATAGATGCTTTCAATTTCTTCTCCGGACACATAATAGGACAACTCACCGTCTTCGGATTTCTTTAGCCTGTCTAAACTGAAGGAATCAATCAGGTGTGACAGCGCATCAAAGCCATAATCCTTTTTTAGCATATGAAGAATTATATCGAACTTCTCCTTGGTTAATAGAAGCTTTGAATTGTTAAAGGGGATGACCGAGTTAATATGTTCATCAGGAATATAGTCTGACAAAATATCATAAATAAATGCTTTAATAAACTGCTTGTCCTCTATGGATCCATGCATACAAACCTTGAGAGCTTTTTTAAGCTCGGCCCTTTTGTTTACCTGTTTTTTAAACTCTATTTCATTCAGACCAAGCTCAAAGAGATTAGTTCGCGTAATCTCGTTAATCTCATCCTTAACATGCTCTATGAGCGCTTCAATGCTATATTTTTCAACGCTGTGTTCCTCGATTATTTCCTTCTGATGTCTAGAGGATAGAAGGAAAAAATAAAGGGCAACGCCTATGCTAACAAGTATTAAGATAATTAATAAAAAATTAATTAATTCCGGCATTTACCCTGCACCCCTCAACCAAATAATCGCAGAGTCTGTTAAAAGACTGCGTTATCATCTTTTCCTCATATTTTTTGGAGTTTTGATTAAATGCAATGTATTCGAAAACTCTTCCGCTATTTAAAGCATCAGCAAAATCCGCACTGTTTGGAACATAGAACACCGAGTTCTTTAAAAGCTTAAAACGCCTCGTAAGATTTAATGCTGAAAGGCCCGAACCTTTCTCGTATCGTGAAATGACAAAAGCAGATTTTGCATTCTGTAAAAAATCATATTTTTGGATAGATTTCATCAAATCATTTAGTAAAAATACATTTTGATTAATACAAAAGACTATGATGTCGGATGATTTCAATATATCCATGCAGTTATTATGCTCCAGTCCGCTATGGACATCTATTAATACAATGTCGTAAAACTGCCTAGCACATTCAACTATTCTGAACATCAGCTCATAATCTCCCGGAGACCTTTTATCCTTTTTCAAGGAGCCTGGCATGATATCTAAACGATGGTTCTTTAAAATCGAATATGCATAATCGGGCACCATATCAGGTGTCAGTCTCCCGTTTCTTATAAGACGCAAAAGAGCATCAATGCCGTAATTGGTAACGGATTTCACTGTTCTATCGGAGCGGGTAGAGCCTCTGAAGAGATAAGTCTCCAAAGCACTTCTTTCAAGATGGTTTTGTGCAACAAGTGTTTTGAAAGCGGTATTCTGTGCTATAGTACAGGCAAGAGCGGCAGTGGTTGCACTGACAGCAGCCTGACCATGCATGTTAGACCATACTGATATCTGCATCTTACTTTTCCCTTTCTGCTTTTTTAAAAATATCTCTTACTTCTTTTGAATCGAGTTTGAGAATATCCTGAAGTATACTCTTTAGTGCCCCTTTATAAGCAAAGGATAATCTCCGGATGGGTATTTTGCATGCGTATTGACTATCAATCATGATTGCGTGGTTAGTATCTTCAAAGTATATGGCATGGGTGAAGGTGATTTGGGTAGAATTCGGGGCAGCACGTTCCCAGAACAAGTCCATAAATTTTTTGTTCACCTTGCTATATTCAGCAATATTTAAGTATATTAGGGATAAGCTATCGGCTGGACTATTCAGAACAGTTTCATTTGTCAGATTTACGCTATACTCAAGTTCCTGCCTTGTGGGTTCGCATATTGTGATTAATCTGTAATCATCAGGAAGGATAATAGCATCCTCAGCGTCTATGAATACAGAATCATTTTCTGGGAGCATGGAAAGAAGTTCATTATCATCTTTATACAGAACTATTTCTATTCCACAGTATTCAAAGGCCGTATTAATGTTATCAAAGAAATAAAAATGCTTTGTAAACAAGGTTACCTTTGTGTGAAACGAAGCTATCCTTGCGAGACAGAGTAATAAAAACTGTTTATTATTAGTACTCAATCCCAAAAATGCTATTTTCATGTTCTGCCTCCTTCCATGGTCAAATGTTTTATAGAACTATAGATTATCCTCAATGCTTGTGCCTGAGCCAGGATTCCCCGCATTATCATCAGGAACAGGAAGTAAAACCTGATTGTCGTTCGTAAACACCCTGTTTTTTCCCATGCTTTCAAAACAGTTATTAACATTTTCTTCGAACAGCTTTCTGTTTCGGGCCTCCAACTCTGTTATGGCCTTTTCTAGAATATTTGGGTTTTGGATGATTAGGTTTTGGACCTCAATATTCGGCGGGTACGTCTGTATGGCCTCGTCCTGAACATCAGGAGCGACATATGGTACGGCATATAAGATGGCGCCATCGACAAAGCTTGCATCGACTATTGCACTGGTCATTCGGAGGATTTCCTCCTCCAAGGCGTGAAACCATATAATGTTTTTCGGGTTTTCGGGTGTAGGTCTCTGAAGATCAATAACCCTTTTCTTTGACAAAACAATATAGTCCGAGCCAGTAGGGAGCATTATTCGCAAATCGACAAACTCATTTACATCAAGCTTCTGAGGCAGATTAACAACAGTGTATTCCAAAAGCCGCATATCATCCGGATAGTCCTTTTCCTCATAATAAAGTGACTCGGTCAAAATTGTATTCTGCTTCATATCGCTGCGCATCACTTTACCTACTGCAAAGCTGGGTTCCAAAACTGCATCGGCAGGCACAAGCTCTTCATTTATCTCGGTAGCAGCAAAATCAGTATCGGATAATACTTCTCCGGCTTTCTTATCCTGTGCTAAAGCGTATACAACCTTAGTAGGATGCTCCTGAATGTACTTATCTACGGCTTCCTGCTGGATGGCGGCTTTCTCCTGCTCCTTCATTTCCTTCTCATGGTTTAGATAATAGAAATAAGCTACGCCAAAAACAATCATGGAAATAATGAGGCCTAAAATAAAGCCTAAAATAATTCGGTAGCGCTGAGGTCTATGTATCACCTTTTGGCCCTCCTAAACTAAATATTAAGCATATCCTGAAACATGGCAGATTTCTTTAAAGATTTTATCTATTTGTATCAGATCCGATCTGTTAGGACTTATAACATTCCCGTTAAAGGGATAATTTATAATTGGGGAGCCCTTTACCGTCTTTTTCAAAAAGAGCTTTTCAAGTCCTTGAGTATTGCTTACCAGGAAAATTAATTCTCTGCTATTTGTTATTAAGTTTTTATCTAGCCATTCTGACACAAGTTTGTATTTCCAGGGTACACCCGGGCACAAAATAAGCTTAATATCAGCTCGGTTTAACTCCCTTAATTTATTCTCAGTATTTATATGTCCCAGATCTAAAATTGTGGCATCAATGCCCTTTCTGGATATTTCGCCAAACTCTGAGGCGTTGGGATACAACACTAGGTTCAGAGCCTCCATTTTTATTTTGCTCTGAGTCCTGAGCCATCCCATTGAATCAAAAACATCCCTGAGACGATCAAAGTCACCGCTTGAATTTAGCTCAATCAGAGTTGATTTGATATTGTTTTTTGATAAATAAAGTCCCAGGCGTAGTGCAAAGGAAGTCACGCCGCAGGATGGAAGTATCGAGCCTATGCCAATTATTCCTTTAAACCTTCTTTTGCCTGATTTTATAGACCCTTTAATTGTCTTCCTGCTATAAAGGCCCCTATGTCGTTGAATTTCGTCTAAATACGCCATAGCCTCGCTGCAGCTTTGGAACCTATCCTCGGGGCTGGCTTGCGTCAGCTTTAGTATAAAGCTTGCAAAAGCATTAGTTATACCTGACAGCTTAAGCTCGGTTTTCATGGTTTCGGGAGGAATTGATATCGGATGAGTTCCCGTTGCTAAATGGAATAGCGTCATTCCAAGGTTATACAAATCGGTTCTATGGTCACTTTGACCGGCTCCATACTGTTCAGGAGCTGCATAGCCCCGTGTTCCGATGTAAACTGTATCATCATCTGCTTCCTGGTTGTGAAACCTTGCTGAACCAAAGTCCACAAGACGAAGACGGCCTGAATCATCTACAATCAGATTTCCGGGCTTCAGGTCTCTGTATATAACAGGGGGATTCCTTTTATGAAGATAATCCAGCACATCCAATAATGCCAGGGTCCAATTAACAAGAGTATTTTGAGGAATAATTCCTGTATTGTTTAATAAATCTGATACATTTGTTCCTTCAATATAGTCCATGATAATATAGTAATTATCATTGTCTTCGGCCATGTCGGCAATTCTCGGGAGCATGGGATGGCTCAGATTTTTTAGCATGTCTATTTCATCCAACTCTGCAGAGAGCCATGCATTTTCCTTAGATAATACTTTGATAGCCCAATAATTACTCAAGATAATGTTCTCGGCCAGGTAAACAGTGGATGTGCCACCTCGCCCTAAGGCTTCTACAATACTATATTTATTGAATAAAACACTACCTATCATAAGTCACCACACCATTTTTATTGAACTGTAAATAATTGTAACATATGTATAAAATTAAATCAACAGGATATTTTTATTTTTTAGCATTGTCTCCAAATAATTGAATTAAAAAAGCAAAGATAGCTTTTTAATGCGATCTTTGCTTCTAATCTGGCTTTATTTTTTAATTGATGATTATTATTCTATTTATCTTCTTTTCTTTAATTCTTCCAGAACATTATCCCATGTAAGGCCCTGATTAACCATAAGCACGGTAAGATGATAGATTAAATCAGCAATCTCATACTGAGTTTCCTCGACAGAATTGTTCTTGGCTGCGATAATTACTTCTGCGGTTTCTTCTCCGACCTTTTTGCAGATCTTATCTATTCCCTTTTCAAAAAGATAGTTGGTATAAGATCCTTCCTTTGGATTGCTCTTGCGGTCAGTAACTACATTAAAGACCTCTTCTAAAATATTAAATTTATTATCCATCATTCTTCACCTTTCTTATCAATATCAATTTCTCTGTAAAAACAGCTGTATTCACCTGTATGGCATGCAGCACCTTCCTGGATTACTCTGGCAAGCAGGGTGTCAGCATCGCAATCAACAGAGAGGGACACGAGCCTTTGATAATGTCCTGAGGTTTCACCTTTAAGCCAAAGCTTCTGACGGCTTCTACTATAATATGTCATCAGCTTTTTTTCAAGGGTAAGTTCAATAGACTCTTTATTCATCCATGCAAGCATAAGAACCTGACCGGTGTGATAATCCTGAGTTACAACCGGGATCAAGCCCTTTTCATTATATTTAAGACTTTCCAACAAGGATTCATTATTCATACTATTCTCCTGCCTTTTAAATCATTATATCAAATATGTACAAAATAGAAAGTGTAAGCACGACAGAGAACTGCCCCCTGTCTCATGAGCAGGACAGAGAACCGTCCCCTGTTTCGCTGTCTCATGTCTTGCCTGGCAATAAATGTGGTATAATATAAAATAACATAAAAAAGTACAATTTGCAGCATTGGATTTATTAATTTGTCGCACTATGGCATACTGGAGGCAAAATGCAGATCTTACTCTTGGCAGACAGCGAAAGCAACTATATTTGGGATCATTTTGACCATGAAAGGTTTAAGGATATTGACCTTGTGATTTCATGCGGCGACATAAAAAGCGAATATTTATCATTTATAGCCACAATGATTGCAGTTCCGGTTTTTTATGTTCACGGTAATCACGATACAAACTATGAAGAGAATCCTCCAGGAGGATGCGATAGTATTGAGGACAAGCTGGTTGAATATAAAGGGTTGCGAATTCTTGGTTTAGGCGGCAGCAGAAAATACAATAATCATCCAGAAACCTCGGTTCCCCCATATCAGTACACTGAAAAGCAAATGAGAAGAAGAATCAGAAAATTGAAGCTAAAGCTTCTTTATCATAAAGGCTTTGATATTCTGGTCACACACTCTCCGGCCCGGGGCATTTCCGACGGAGATGATGCATGTCATACAGGCTTTGAAGCCTTCCTTCCATTAATTGAAAAACACAAGCCCAAATATATGATTCATGGACATATGCACCTTAAATTCGGACAAGCGCCGAGAAAGGTTGTTCATAATGACACTACATTTATTGATGCTTACGGCTACTATATTCTGGATATCCCCGATAGTCAATTGAATAATTAGCTCTAGTTCTGCTAATATTAATTCCTA
This sequence comes from Clostridiaceae bacterium, assembly GCA_012523705.1. GTDB lineage: Bacteria > Bacillota > Clostridia > DSM-8532 > DSM-8532 > DTU059. The sequence continues at coordinate 1,696 of JAAYTU010000126.1, read as the reverse complement.
AATATGTATTGACAGAAAAAAGTAAGATATTATACAATAAGTGTACTAACATATATAGTACACTTATTATGGTAGCATTTAATACCACCTCTAAAACATATCATGTGAAAGGAGTGATTCCTATCATAGCAATAGACTTGAGAAATCCAAAGCCTATATACGAGCAGATTAAGGATAGCATTAAGGAGCTGATTATTACTGGTGCTTTGAAGCAGGATGAACAGCTGCCCTCCATCAGAGAGATGGCTCAAGATACTTCTATTAATCCCAACACTATACAGAAGGCTTACAAGGATTTGGAAGCTGAAGGATTCATCTATACAGTGACGGGCAGGGGAAATTTTGTAGCCCCACCACCGCAACAGGTTGATTCGAAGAGGATTGAAAAGCTTTACAGTATCCTGAGGGAAACCGTAGGCGAGCTTACTTATTTAGGCGATTCTGAAAATAATATTATTAACGTTGTGAAAAGTGCAATTTCTCACTCCGTACCGCAAGGAGGTAGTAAACAATGATAGAGATTAGAGATTTAAAGAAATCCTTTGATGGATTTTTTGCATTGAACGGAGTAAATGCCACAGTTGAAAATGGATCTGTTTATGGGCTTGTCGGTCCAAATGGAGCAGGCAAGACTACTCTTATTAAGCATATGGCAGGAGTATTCACCCAGGATTCAGGCTCAATAAAGGTTGAAGGGGAGGAAGTGTTCGATAACGTAGGAATTAAGTCAAGAATGTTTTATATTCCTGATGAAATTTATTTCTTCCCCCAAGCCTCTGTTTTGGATATGAAAAAATATTACAAGTCCCTTTATCCCGGCTTTGATGAAGAACGTTTCCAAAAGCTTCAAGAGGTCTTTCCCATTAATCCCAAAAAGAGAATTAAGCGTTTTTCTCGGGGCATGCAAAAGCAGGCTGCTTTCTGGTTAGGCATTTCCACCTGTCCAGATATCATGCTTTTAGATGAACCGGTTGATGGACTTGATCCGGTAATGCGTCGGAAGGTCTGGAGCGTATTGCTGCAGGATGTTGCAGAGCGAAAAATGACAGTATTTGTCTCATCTCATAATTTAAGAGAGTTGGAGGATGTATGTGATCATGTCGGTATCATGCATGAGGGCAAGGTAATACTTGAACGCAGTCTTACAGAGCTTCAGAACAATATAGTCAAGGTTCAGGTTGCCTTTGAAGGGGATCTTCCTGAGGAAATCAACAATCTGAATATTCTTAACCGGCAGCAGAGTGGCCGAATATGGATATTAATTGTAAGGGGTGACCGTGAGCAGATCATAGCTGAGATTAGCAAGTCTAAACCACTTCTGGTTGATGCTTTACCCTTATCACTTGAAGAAATCTTTATCTATGAACTTGGAGGTATGGATTATGCCGTTAAAAACATCGTACTTTAATAAAGGAATATTCAAAAATAATATTAAGCGATTTTGGCTCATCTCTTTTGCATATACATTTTTCCTGTTTCTGTTTGTCGTGGGCTACTTATTCTCTGAGCTCGGATGGCTAAGCAATCTAAATGATATGGATGTGGCTGAAAGAATGGAGATTATAGATAGCTTGGGAAGGGAAATATTTTATAGAAGCGACTATGCCATATACTTAGGATTATTTCCATTAATTACGGCACTGGCTGTGTTCTCCTATATGCATTATCCTAAAAATACGGCTATGGTTCATTCCCT
>JAAYTU010000125.1 GCA_012523705.1 Clostridiaceae bacterium | reverse complement strand
CTTAAAATTAGTAAAGTACTAAAGGATCATGGCTTTGAAATTGCCGGTGAGGCTGCAGATGGAAAAGAGGGAGTTAAGAAGTATATCGAACTAAGGCCTGATATGGTTACCATGGATATCACCATGCCTGAGATGTCAGGGATAGAGGCCTTAAAGGCAATAAGGGAATTTGATAACCAGGCAAAGGTACTGATGATTTCAGCAATGGGGCAGGAACGATTAGTGCTGGAAGCTGTTGCAAGTGGAGCAAAATCCTTTATTGTAAAACCATTTAAAGATGAGCAGATAGTGGATGCTATTAAGAAAATATTAGGTTTATAAAATAAGGTTAATTTTAAGAGGTGTAAAAATGGATAATATAAATGACCCTGTACTGGATATGTTTATCTTTGAAAATATGCAACTTCTTGAACAACTTGAACAATCCATACTGGACAATGAAAAGAGCAGTACTTATTCCGAAGATGCAATTAATGAAATATTCCGGATAATGCATACTATTAAAGGATCCGCTTCAATGATGGGATTTAACACCATATCAACTATTGCACATTCCATTGAAGACCTGTTTTTTTTCCTGCGAGAAGAAAGGCCTGAAATAGCTGATTACTCGTCCCTTACAGATCTTATACTCGAGGGCGTGGATTTTATTAGTAAAGAGATGGAGAAGATAAGAAAAGGTGAAAGCTCGGATGGAAATCCGGATGATTTGGCAGGTAAGTTAAAAAACTATTTATCAGCCTTAAAGGAGGGTGCCGCTCCAAAAAAACCTAGTAAAAGCAACACTGCTCCCAAGAAAACTAATAAAAGCAACCGAAAATCTTCTCAACCATCTGTGAAAAAAGAGCTAAAAGAACCGGATGCAAATATTAAAGAGGATAATTTCTACAAGGCAGCAGTTTTTTTTGAGGATGGCTGTGAAATGGAAAACATCCGTGCATATACTATTGTCAATAATCTAGATAAACATGCCTATAATATATTTCATATACCCCAGGATCTTGTTGATGATGAAGACTCTGTGACAATTATCAGGCAGGATGGTTTTACATGCTATTTTAATTCGAAGCGTACATACAATGAATTGAATGATTTGTTGAACGAAACAGCATTTATTAAAAGCCTGGAATTAAAACAGATAAAGAGTGACCAGGAGTATGAACAATTCTATGAAATAAAGGAAAACCACTTAAAAGCTATTACTGGTGGAAATGATGATAAGGTTGATTCCACAACTGAAGATGGCAAGTCCAATTCAGTTTCTGAAAAAGAAAAGACAGTACAAAAAAAATCTGGCAAATCAAATCAAATTGTATCTATTCAGCAAAGCATGATAAGTGTAAGTGTTGAAAAGCTTGATAAGCTGATGGACCTGGTAGGCGAGATGGTAATATCTGAGGCTATGGTTGTTCAGAATCCAGATTTAAAGGGATTAGAGCTTGAAAACTTTTATAAGGCCGCCAGACAGCTTGAGAAGATAACAAGTGATCTGCAGGACACTGTCATGTCCATGCGCATGGTGCCTATTTCAGCAACCTTTCTAAAAATGCACCGAATGGTAAGGGATATATGCAGGAAGCATAATAAGGAAGTCGAGCTCAGAATAGCAGGTGAAGAAACTGAGGTGGATAAAAATCTGATAGAGCATATATCTGATCCCTTAATGCATCTGGTGCGAAATGCCATAGACCATGGAATAGAATCGCCAGAAGAGAGGATTGCTTTAGGGAAATCAGAATCAGGTACTTTATTGTTGGAGGCTAAAAACTCAGGCAGTGATGTTCTTATTATAGTAAAGGACGATGGTAGGGGTTTAAATAAAGAAAAGATCTTATCCAAAGCCAAGAATCTGAACCTTATTCATAAGCCAGAGGCAGAAATGACAGATAGTGAGATTTTCAATTTGATATTGTTGCCTGGTTTTTCAACTAAGGATAATGTAACTGAATTATCAGGCCGTGGTGTTGGCATGGATGTTGTTTCAAAGAATATTGCATCAATTGGTGGCTCTATAGAAATAGAAAGCGAGCAGGAGGTTGGTACAACAATAACTCTGAAAATTCCTCTCACTCTCGCCATAATTGATGGAATGATTATCAAAGTAGGCTCAGCCAGTTACACTATTCCGACAATGTCGATAATTGAATCTTTCAGAGTACAGAATGATGATGTTTTTTCTGATCCTGACGGTAATGAAATGATTATGGTTAGAGGTCAATGCTATCCTGTTTTCCGTTTACATAGAGTATTTAACAACAAAACCGAGATTACTGATTTTTCTGACGGTGTCCTCATTATGATTAAACAAGATAACAGGACGGTATGTGTTTTTGCTGATGAGCTAATTGGCCAGCAGCCTGTAGTAGTAAAAACATTGCCTAAATACATACGAAGGTTTAAGAAACTAAAAGGCCTTGCAGGGTGTACTCTGTTGGGAGATGGAACAATAAGTCTAATTCTTGACATAGCATATCTGACGCAGCTTTAAGGACCTTTATATTAATAGACATTATTACAATATGCATATAGGAAAGGAATGAGAAAATGGCCGAGATTTTAAAAAACACATTGGAGACTGAGGAGGATATATTGAAGGACAGGTACCTGATATTCTTTCTTGCCAATGAGAACTATGGGATTGAAGTCAGGCATGTAACCGAAATTATTGGTATGCAGGCAATAACTGACATACCTGAGCTTCCGGAATATGTTAAGGGAATAATAAATCTCCGAGGCAAAATTATTCCTGTAATGGACGTAAGACTTCGTTTTAAAAAAGAGCCTAAAGAGTATACTGACAGGACCTGCATCATTGTTGTTGATATAGGCAGTATCCCTTTAGGTCTGGTGGTTGATGGGGTTTCAGAGGTTATTACAATACCCGAGTCGGATATTGTACCTCCGCCAAACATCAATAAGGACTATATGAACAGATATATTAAGAACATAGGGAAGGTCGGGAAAGAGGTTAAATTGCTTCTAGACTGTACAAGACTGCTTACTGAAAGTGAGTTGGAAGATATTACCCAGGTTCTATAGAACCATAAATTTAAAAGTATTTTTAATGAATAATGTATATTTAGGGGGAAATTAAAATGAGAAAATTCATTTCAAATCTAAAAATTGGCACCAGAATTGCTGCTGGATTTTTAATTGTCATACTCATCACCATTATTATAGGCAGTATCGGGATTCTTAATTTAAATTATGTTAATAACACCTACTCAACAGAGTATCAGGGCAGCGTGAATGACCTCGGACGTATAGAAAGAATAAGCAGCTTGTTTCAAAGAATTCGATCTTACATAAACGGTTTTTTGATGGAAAACTCGAAAAGTGATAAGGATTATTATGCAAAGAGTATTATCGAGTATACAAACACTATAGAGGAGAATCTGTCGGGCTATAGGGATATGCTAAACGCAAATTATGATGCTTCAGAGATAGAAAGAGAACTTGAATTAATAGATGCAGTAGAAAGCAGTTTTAATCAGTTCACAAAAAAAATGAACGGGATACTGGATGCTTTTACTGTCAACAGAAGAGATGGTCATAACCTGGTGAAAAATGGATCTGAATTATATAATCTTGTAATTGAGGTGGATAATGCAATTACTGAATTAATTAATTATAATAACGAGTATAGCCAGAATCAAATTGGTGAACTTGAAAGACAAGCAGGAGTCTCAATATTTATGATGCAAATTTTTCTGCTTGCAGGAGTAATCATAGCAATTATACTTGGATTTATTATTTACCGTAGCATTACAAGACCTGTGAAACAGCTTGTAGAAACAGCTGAAGAACTGACATTGGGTAACCTTGATGTTGATGTTGAAGACCCGACAAAGGATGAGATTGGTGATCTGATGAGGTCAATGAATAAGATGGTAGAGAGCAGTCGTAAAGAGGCCAAAATAATAAGAAGTATTGCAGAAGGTGATCTCACCGTTGAAGTTAACCCAAGATCAGAAAAAGACCGTGTTGGACATGATTTGCGTAAGTTAGTTGATGGTCTGAATGAAATGATCCAAGAAATTGCAATTGCATCAGAGCAGGTATCGACAGGATCAAGACAGGTTTCAGATTCAAGTATGCTTTTATCACAGGGATCTACCGAGCAAGCCAGCTCTATTGAAGAGCTTACAGCATCAATTGAAGAAATCGCTTCTCAGACAAAACTGAATACACAAAATGCTCAGCAGGCCAATGAATTAGCTGAAAAGACCAAAGAAAATGCAACTCGTGGCAACCAGCAGATGCAAGAGATGCTCAAAGCTATGGATGAAATAAATGAATCCTCAAACAATATCTACAAGATTATTAAGGTGATTGACGATATTGCATTCCAGACAAATATGCTGGCTTTAAATGCCGCCGTAGAAGCAGCAAGAGCCGGACAGCACGGAAAGGGATTTGCTGTGGTGGCTGAGGAAGTAAAAAGCCTTGCTGCCCGTTCTGCCGATGCTGCTAAGGAAACAACTGAAATGATTGAAAACTCAATCAGCAAATCTGAGGGTGGTTCAAAAATTGCCACTGAAACAGCAGAGGCTCTAAATAGTATTGTTGTAGAAATTGAAAGAGTTTCCAACCTTGTAAATGAAATAGCTGTGGCTTCAAATGAACAGGATGTCGGCATCTCCCATATTAATCAGGGAATCATGCAGGTCTCAGATGTTGTTCAGAACAATTCAGCTACTTCAGAGGAAACAGCGGCTGCCAGTGAAGAACTTTCTAGTCAGGCTGAGATGCTGAATGAGATGGTATCCAAGTTTAAGCTTAAAAAGATTACTAAGAAGGACGATGCTCTTGCAAATCTAAGTCCCGAGATACTAAAAATGCTGGAGGAGCTGACAGACGAGCGATTAGCAAATCAAGATAAGGTGGAGGAGGAGAAGGAGCCTCAATTAGAGGCCGATTCTGACGAGGAAGAAATTAATATTTCCCTAAGCGATAAGGAGTTTGGAAAGTATTGAGCATGGGCAAAATACAAGACATCGATGTTTTAGGTAAAAGCTTTATTTCAACATTTAATATATCAGAGGGAGAGCCGCAAGGCTCGCCCTCCTATTGGACTATGAATAATATTAAGATAACAGATAAAGAATTTGGGCATCTGTCCAAATACATAAAAGTTAATTATGGCATAAATTTAAAAGAAGAGAAAAAAGCTCTGGTAGTCAGCAGACTCGGCAAGATTCTTGTTAAAAAAGGCTTTAAAAACTTCTCAGAGTACTATGATTATGTTATATCGGATAAGACCGGAAAAGAAAAACTTGCATTGGTAAATGCAATTACAACAAATCATACTTATTTTATGAGGGAGAAGGAGCATTTCACCTATTTTAAGGATAAAGTTCTTCCTTACTTAAAGGAAACTGTAAGAGAGAAGGACCTTCGAATCTGGAGTGCAGGTTGTTCATCAGGTGAAGAGCCATATACTCTGGCTATGATAATTGATGAATTCTTCGGCAAAGAAAAGGATGCCTGGAATACTAAAATCCTGGCAACCGATATTTCAAGCAAAATTCTGGACATTGCAAAGAATGGTAAGTATGATAATGGGAAATTGACTGCTTTGCCTGCAAAGTGGATTGATGATTATTTTAACAGTTTCGACGAAGAGACTTCAGTCATATCAGAAAAGATAAAGAACGAAGTGATTTTTAGAAAGTTTAATTTGATGGATTCGATTTTCCCTTTCAAGAGAAAATTTCATGTTATTTTTTGCAGGAACGTCATGATTTATTTTGACACCGAAACAAAGGACAGACTAATCAACAAGTTCTATGATCTGTTAGTGCCTGGGGGCTACTTGTTTCTAGGCCATTCAGAAGCTATACATAGAGATAAGTCAAGGTTTAGAAATGTTATACCTTCTGCTTACAGAAAAGAATAGAGGGATTGTATGGAATTATCCAGAAACAAAATAAGGGTATTAGTGGTCGACGACAGTTTGCTTTTTAGAGAAGTAATATCGAGAGGGATTTCTTCGGATCCCAGAATTGAAGTTGTGGCTACTGCAAATGACCCATTTGATGCAAGAGATAAAATAATAGAATATAAACCAGATGTGATGACCTGCGATGTAAACATGCCTAAAATGGATGGAATAGAATTTATACGCAGGCTATTACCCCAGTATCCCATACCAGTAGTTGTGGTAAGCTCAGTAAATGGAGCTGTGTTTGATGCCATAAATGCCGGTGCCATTGACTTTATTGCAAAACCCGATATGAGTTCTTCTCGGGGTATTGCTGAGTTCATACATGAAATGATCGAAAAAATTAAAATTGCTTACGTGGCAAAAATCAGATATATCAGTAAAGAGCGTACTGACAATAAAATATATGGCTCTAGCCAATTTAATAACAGAATGATTGCAATAGGTGCTTCAACCGGTGGTACTGAAGCTATAGGCGCTATTCTAAAAGCATTGCCCCTTCACACGCCCGGCATTGTTATTGTACAACATATACCTCCTTCATTTTCACGGATGTTTGCTGAAAGGCTTAATGAGACAGTTGGTTTATGTGTCAAAGAAGCTGAAACTGGTGATGTTGTAAAAGAAGGACAGGTTCTGATAGCCCCTGGAGATAAGCATATGAAAATTATTAAGGCAGGAGGCAAGTACAAGGTAAATTGTTACGCTGGAGAAAAGGTGAGCGGGCATTGCCCTTCTGTGGATATTCTTTTTGAGTCCGTTGCAAAGGAAGTGGGCAAGAATGCCATAGGAATCATTCTTACCGGTATGGGTGCTGACGGGGCAAGGGGGTTGCTTTCCATGAGGAAAAAGGGAGCCCGCACTATAGGTCAGGACCAAAAATCATCGGTTGTGTATGGTATGCCGAAGGCGGCTTATGATATAGGCGCCGTTGAGATACAGTCACCCTTAAGTGAGATTGCACAGCAATTATTTAAGCTATTGTGATAATTAATTCAGCGCGGCGCCGGGCATTAATCCGGTATGCCGATATTTTCCGACCTAAAAGACCACCTGTATCAGAATAATATAGACAATCGTTCCTGAACCTATGCTAAGCAGAGTGTTGCTTTTCCAAAGATGGACTGCAATAACACACAGTACTGCAATGATTTCAGGGATACCAAAGGGACTTTGCATAAAGGATATATTTTTTAAGCAGTATACAACCAAAAGACCTATAGAAGCGTAGGGCAATACTTTGCCAAGATATATAATAAACCTAGGGGTTTTTTTGTTTTCGGGAAAGAATATAAAGGGCAGGAATCTTGTTATGAGAGTACCTGCTACAATAGTTGCAATTAGTATCAAAGATTGTGTATTTGTAAGTGTCATTCTATGCTTTCCTTTCAATTCTATCTTTTAATGCTGCAAACGATATTAATATACACAGCATAGAGGGTATGATAAATTTATCTGGTCCGAAGATCAGAAGACATACCACCGATGTACCTACACCAATTAAGGCCGGTATATGGTTCTTTTGCGATTTCCATTGGTCTATAAAAATAACAACAAAAAGGGCTGTCATTACAAAATCAATTCCCTCAGTATTGAATGTAAACAGTGCCCCTAAAATTGCACCAATGGCAGAGGCAATCACCCAATATGAATGGTTAAGAAGGGTTATAAAAAACATGAAATAACGCTTATCGACATCTTCTGGTGGCCTCGCTGAACAAATCAGTGAATAGGTTTCGTCTGTAAGGCCAAAAATGAGATAAGGCTTAAGTGCCCCAAGCCCCTTATAGGTTTTTAACAATGAAATGCCATAGAATATATGCCTGGCATTTACCACCAAAGCTATTAAAAAGGCATTTAGAGGGTTAAATGCGCTTATCAGAAGATTAACAGCTACAAATTGCATTGATCCGGCATATATAAAGGTGCTCATCAAAAGAGCCCAGCCGAAATGATAACCTTTGCTGCTGAGTAAAATACCGAAGGCTATTCCCAGAAACAGGTAACCGGTTAATACTGGTAGTGTATAAGGAAACGCACACTTTAGTGTTTTTAACTTATGTTGCATGATGACTCCCCCATGATGCGTTGTTTTTTGTGCAAGTATAGAATTTATAAAATTATATCATAATCTAAATAATTTGTATCAAACATTTATATTAGTCCTCTTGGGTAAAGCAGAAAATAATCATGGAATACTTGTTTGATATTAAAGCAAGACGCCTATATAATGGATATATATTTAAGAAAAAACAGGTGAAAAGGGATATACTTATGGATAAAAAAACTGTATCAGAAACAATGGTGGAAATGCGGGAACTGGTTCTTCCCAATGATGCCAATATAATGGGGAATTTATTGGGTGGAAGACTACTGCATTGGGTAGACGTAGCCGGAGCCATGGCGGCATCCCGGCATGCAAATACAGTTGTTGTTACAGCGGCTATTGATAGTGTGGAATTTAGCCGGCCGGTTAGTGTCGGCGAAATGATAGTTCTAAAGGCTAAGCTTACATGGGTGGGCAGAACATCAATGGAGGTCTTGGTAGAAGCATGTTCGGAAAATTATCTCACAGGGGAGACTCATTTTACCAACAGGGCATATCTTACCTTTGTATCCATTGATATTAATGGCAAGCCTCAGCCTGTTCCTGGTCTGATATTGGAAACAGAGGAAGAGAAGAAGGAATATCAACAGGCATTACTGCGTCGTGAACAGCGTCTGCAAAAAAGGGCAAAGTCTAAAGGTGAATGCAATTGAACCAGATTAGCGTTTATTGACAATAGTTTATGCGATAGATACAATTACATCTATGGATATCTGGAATAATGCTTTTCTGATATTTGTAATTCAGATAGGAGTGACAAAATATGGCTATACAAACACCTAAAGGTACAAGAGATATTCTGCCCAACGAGATTCATAAATGGAATTATGTTGAGAAAGAGTTTGCGATAATATGTAAAAGATTTGGGTATCAGGAAATTAGAATTCCTGTATTCGAATATACAGAGCTGTTCCAACGGGGTGTTGGTGATGATACAGATATTGTTCAGAAAGAAATGTATACCTTTAACGACAAGGGTGGCAGAAGTATTACACTAAGACCGGAGGGGACCGCCGGTGTTGTCAGAAGTTATATTCAAAATGGAATGTCCTCGTTGCCCCAGCCGGTAAAGTTGTTTTATCAGATTACTGCATACAGGTACGAGCAGGTGCAGCAGGGAAGATACAGAGAGTTTCATCAATTCGGAGCAGAGTTGTTGGGAGCTCAGGATGCCGCAGCCGATGTAGAAATAATATCAATATTGGCTTTGTTTTTTGAAAAAATAGGAGTTAAGAACCTTATTCTTAACCTTAACAGTATTGGCTGCCCTGAATGCAGAAAAGCATATAATGAACTATTAAAGGAATATTTATCTGATAAAATTTCTGATATGTGCGACACCTGTAAGACCCGTTATGATCGGAATCCAATGCGGATTCTAGATTGTAAGGTGGATTCATGCAGGGCTCATCTTATAAATGCGCCTGCGTTATTGGACCATATCTGTGATGACTGCCGAGCTCATTTTGAGCAGGTTACCCATAAGCTTGAGACTATAGGTATTCCTTATAATATTGATAGAAATATTGTCAGAGGCCTAGACTATTACACAAAAACCGTATTTGAGTTTGTGTCTGAAAATATTGGAACAAAGGGTACAGTATGTGGTGGCGGTCGCTATGACGGTCTTGTGGAGGAAATAGGCGGACAGCCCACACCGGGAGTAGGATTTGCTCTTGGTGTAGAACGCCTTTTGTTGGAGATGGAGAGCCAGGGAATAGAATTTCCTGAGGCTGATGCTCCTGATATTTATATTGGAGCTATCGGAGAAAGAGCGGGGCAGGTTGCAGAAAAGTTAACCTGGCAACTTCGCTCAAAGAATATATACTGCATAAAGGATATTATGGGCAGAAGTGTGAAGGCCCAAATGAAATATGCAGATAAGCTGAATGTGCGTTATACTCTTATACTCGGAGACAATGAGATTGATAGCAATAAGGCCCGTCTTAAGGATATGAAAACGGGAGAGACAAAGGATATCAGCCTGGACACCCTGATAGACAGGCTGGTCAAGAATAAAGCTTAATCCTACATTACCTATTTTGGAGGAAATTATATGGAAAACATAAAGGACTTTAAGCGCACTGATATGTGTGGCGAGCTTACTGCTGCTGATGACGGCAAAGATGTTGTATTAATGGGATGGGTTCAAAGAAGGCGTGATTTGGGTGCTTTAATTTTTGTAACCTTAAGAGATAGAACAGGAATAATTCAGATAGTGTTTAATAGCGATACTGATCCTGAGCTCCATGACAAGGCCCTTGGGGTAAGAAGTGAGTATGTGCTGGCAGTTAAGGGTACGCTCAAGCGCAGAAGTCCCGATGCCGTCAATAAGAATATGCCGACAGGTGAGGTAGAGGTAATTGCCAGTGAGCTTAGAATACTAGGCAAAAGCGAAACTCCTCCCTTTCATATCGAAGAAAACTCTGATGCAAACGAGGTTTTAAGACTAAAGCACAGATACTTGGATTTGAGAAGACCAGATCTTCAGAGGAATCTTATACTTCGCCACAGAGTAGCGAAGGTGGCCAGAGACTATTATGACGAGAATGGCTTTATTGAAATAGAAACTCCTGTTTTAGGAAGAAGCACACCTGAGGGAGCCAGGGATTATCTGGTTCCAAGCCGCGTGCACCCTGGAAAATTCTATGCTCTGCCTCAATCTCCTCAGTTGTTTAAGCAGCTATTAATGGTTTCAGGCTTTGACCGTTATATGCAAATTACAAAATGCTTCAGAGACGAGGATTTAAGAGCCGACCGTCAGCCTGAGTTTACTCAGATTGACCTTGAGATGAGCTTTGTTGATGTGGAGGACGTTATAAGTGTTAACGAAGGCTTTGTTCGCAGAGTCTTTAAGGAAACTCTGGGTATAGATCTTCCTACTCCTTTCAAAAGGCTAACCTATAATGAGGCCATGACAAGATTTGGTTCTGACAAACCTGATACCCGTTTTGGTTTAGAGCTTACAGATGTATCCGATATAGTCAAAACCTCTGGCTTTAAGGTGTTTGCAGATGCCATAGCAAATGGTGGCAGTGTCAGGACTATAAATGCTAAGACCGCTGGCGGGTCCTTTTCAAGAAAAGAGATTGATGCTTTGGCTGATGTTGTAAAGACATATAAGGCAAAGGGCCTTGCCTGGATGGTTATCGAAGAAGGTGGGGTAAGATCTCCCATAGCTAAATTCCTATCTGAGGAAGAAACTTCAGCAATAATAAACAGACTCAATGGCGAGGCAGGGGACCTGTTGCTTTTTGTAGCAGACAAGGACGAAATTGTGTTTGACTCCTTAGGTCATCTTCGTCTTGTCTTAGGAGAAAAGCTCGGATTAATTGATAAGAACACCTATGAAATTTTATGGGTAACAGAATTTCCGCTTTTTGAGAGAGATGAGGAGGAAAACCGCTGGGTTGCAAAACATCACCCCTTTACCTCTCCAATGGATGAAGATATTGAGTATCTTGACTCTAATCCCGGCAGAGTCAGAGCAAAGGCTTATGATATTGTGTTAAACGGCTATGAGCTGGGTGGAGGAAGCATCAGAATCCACGACCAGGAGCTTCAGAACAAAATGTTTAATCTGATAGGCTTTTCGGATGAAGAGGCTAAAGAACGCTTTGGTTTCTTATTAGAAGCATTTAAATATGGAACACCTCCCCATGGTGGCCTTGCCTTTGGTCTTGACAGGTTGGTAATGCTTTTGACCAAGACTGACAATATCAGAGATGTCATTGCTTTTCCGAAGGTACAAACGGCAGCTGATTTAATGACAAATGCTCCCGATGTCGTTGATGCAAAGCAACTAGAAGAGCTAAGTATTGAGACGGTGACAAAAAGTGAGTAAAAAATTAAAGATGGAGATTCTGGATTGGGCCGTTCATCTTGTGGCGGCCATAATCCTGGGTTTCTTAATCATTATATTTGTTGGTCGTCTGACAATTGTTGAGGGAAATTCCATGTCTCCGACATTGCAGAACAACAATATCCTTATTATAGAGAGTATTACTCAGAGGTTCGGGACTATAGAGCAGGGGGATATTGTTGTATTAAAGATTCCTGAATTATTGTCCGGCAGAGGGAAATATGCTATTAAGCGCGTAATTGCAAAAGAGAACCAACATGTTATAATCAGTGACGGTAAGGTTTATGTTGATGGAATACCTTTGCAGGAGGACTACATAAGTACCGATGAGACCTTATCTGAGAATTCTCTTTATGCTGATATCGTGGTTCCTGAGGGCTGCATTTTTGTACTTGGCGATAACAGAATACCGGGAAAAAGCAGCGACAGCAGGTATTTTGGTCCCGTTAATGAAGACCGGATAGTGGGAAGGGCTTGGGTAAGAATCTATCCCTTTACTGACGCAGGTATAGTAAAATAGGAATTAGAGCTTAGTAATCAGTATCTAGTAATTAGTAGTTAGAAGTGAAAGCCTCTATTTAAAGGAGATTGCATGATGGATAAGGACGTTCTCAAAAAAGCCCCGCTTTTAGAGGCGTTTACAAATATCAGCGAAAATGAGAAGCTAAGGAAAGTCTTTTCCAGAGCCTATATTACGAATCTTTGTTATTACAAAACCGATAAGAAAATAGAGCTAAATATAGAATGTCATGATTGTGTAAAACCTGAGCAGATAAAGGGCCTTGAGAAGGAGCTGTCCTGTGATCTTAACCTTAAGGTCAAAGTAAAGCCATGCTTTGCCCCTGAAATTGCTGCACAATTTGAACCCTGGCAGGTAGATTTTGTTCTAAGCAAGGTAAAGGCTGAAAAGGAACAATTCTATCCTTTTTTGGAATGTGCTGATTTTAGTCTTTCAGGTAAGTTTTTGAATGTGAAGCTGAACAATCAGTCTTCTTCAATCTTGATAGCTGCCGGTATGGATAGCTGTATTGAAGAAGCCGTTAATAACCTTTTTCAAAAGGATATTGCGGTTAAATTTTATGATTCGATTGATGATGAGAGTAATGTTGACTATATTGCCAGGAAGGAAGAAAGGGACGCTAAAGCAGTTGCAGAGATGATGGCTGCTATTAGTGAAAGCAATTCCGATGGCTATAGCAAGCCAAAGACTACTCAGTCCTCCCCAGAAGGGAAGACACCGTATAAAAGAAGGGGCAGGTCTGTTAAAAAGGATCCTAATATTTTATACGGCAGAAGTATAAGGGGCGAAGTTATGAAAATGAATATGGTTACTACCAATTCAGGTTCCATAACTATTGAAGGCAAAATTCTTAAGGCAGAGTCCAGGAGCCTTAAATCAGGAAGATTTTTATATACCTTTGATGTTACCGACTTCTCCTCATCCTTGACATGTAAGCTCTTTACCGATGAAGAGGAGCTTAAGCTTTTATCGGAAAAACTGGTAAAGGGACAGTATGTAAGACTTAGCGGGGAAGCCCAATATGATATGTACTCCAAGGAGCTTGTTGTTTTAGCAAGGGATGTTCTTCCAATTGATGTTAAAACTGAAAGCAGGATGGATAATGCCCCAGTTAAAAGGGTTGAGCTGCATTTGCATACTCAGATGAGCCAATTAGATGCAGTATGCCCGACGGCTGATATTATTAACAGGGCTGCTTCTTGGGGACATAAGGCTGTTGCCATTACTGACCATGGCGTGGCTCAGGCCTTTCCTGATGCCCAGAATACAGTACATAAGCTTAAAAAGAAGGACAAGGATATTAAAGTTATATATGGCGTAGAGGCTTATTTCATCGCCAATGAACAATATAACAGCAAGGGTGAAATAGATTATAAAAACTGTGATACCTACCACGCTGTAATCCTAGTTAAGAACCAGCAGGGCTTGAAAAACCTATATAAGATAGTATCAGAAAGTCATCTAAATTATTTTTATAAACGGCCGCGTATCCCAAAGAGTCTATTTGAAAAGCACAGGGAAGGTCTGATCATAGGCAGTGCCTGTGAGGCAGGAGAGCTCTTCCGGGCAATTTATAAACAGCTTCCTGAAGAAGAGATTATTAAGATTGCCACTTACTATGACTATCTTGAGATACAGCCAATAGGTAATAATCAATTTATGGTAAGACGTGGTGATGTGCCTGATGATGAAGCCCTTATGGACTATAACAGAAAAATTGTTGAACTGGGGGACAAGCTCAATAAACCAGTAATAGCCACTTGTGATGTTCATTTTTTAGACCCTGATGATTATATATACCGTGAAATTCTTCAAGCCGGGCAAGGATATAGTGATGTTCAACAGGCACCCTTGTATTTCAGAACCACAGAAGAGATGTTGAGTGAGTTCAAATACTTAGGTGAGGACAAGGCCTATGAAGTGGTTGTTACCAATACAAATCTCATAGCCGAATCTATAGAAGTAGTTGAGCCTATACCGGACGGCACATTCCCCCCTCATATGGACGGGGCAGAGGATGAAATCAAAAGGCTCTGCGAGAACAGGGCTCGCGAGCTCTATGGAGATCCGTTGCCTGAGCTTGTTTCAGCCAGGGTGAAAAAGGAGTTAAATTCTATAATTAAAAATGGCTTCTCAGTAATGTATATGATTGCTCAGAAGCTTGTAAAAAAGTCACTTGAGGACGGCTATCTAGTTGGCTCAAGAGGCTCTGTAGGCTCCAGCTTTGTGGCTTATCTGATTGGTATCACAGAGGTAAACTCTTTACCATCTCATTATCGATGTGGTAACTGTAAATACTCTGAGTTCTTTGAAAAAGACGCCAGCATAGCCTGTGGTTTTGACTTGCCTGAAAAAGACTGTCCTGTATGTGGGCAGGCCCTAATAAAGGATGGTTATGATATTCCCTTCGAAACATTCCTAGGCTTCGATGGAGATAAAGAGCCTGATATTGACTTGAACTTCTCTGGCGAGTATCAGACAAGAGCCCATGAGTACACCGAAGAGCTTTTCGGAAAAGGCTATACCTTCAGAGCGGGTACCATCTCCACAATTGCAGATAAAACGGCCTATGGTTTTGTTAAAAAGTATATGGACGAGAGGGAAGTAGTAAGCACAAGGGCTGAGACTGAACGTCTGGCAGGTGGCTGCACCGGTGTAAAAAGGACTACCGGTCAGCATCCGGGCGGAGTAATGATTGTGCCCCATTACAAGGATATATATGATTTTACTCCTATTCAAAGGCCGGCCGACCAGACTAGTTCAAATATCATTACAACCCACTTTGACTATCATTCAATAAGCGGCAGAATATTGAAGCTTGATATTCTCGGCCATGATGACCCTACCGTTATCAAGATGCTGGAAGACTTGACAGGTGTTGATGCAACCACCATACCTATAGGAGAAAAAAAGACAATGGAATTATTCTCCGGTACCGGGCCTTTGGAGGTCTCTCCCGAGGACTTGGAAAGTGAGGTAGGAACTTTTGGTGTCCCTGAGTTCGGCACAAGATTTGTCCGTCAGATGCTTGTGGATACCAGGCCAACTACATTTGCGGAGTTGATCCGAATTTCCGGATTGTCTCACGGTACCGATGTTTGGTTGAATAATGCGCAGGATTTAGTGAGAAACAATGTTACTACATTATCTCAGGTTATTTGTACCCGTGATGATATCATGATATATCTGATGCAGAACGGCCTGCCCCCCTTGGAATCATTTAAGATTATGGAGAGTGTCAGAAAGGGCAGAGGCCTTACGCCCGAGCAGGAAAGCTTAATGATCGAAAACAAAGTTCCCCAATGGTATATAGATTCCTGTAAGAAAATAAAGTACATGTTCCCTAAAGCCCACGCTGCTGCATATGTAATGATGGCGTTCCGTATTGCATGGTTTAAAGTATATCATCCCGAAGCCTTCTATGCAGCTTATTTATCTGTAAGGGCAGATACCTTTGACGCAAATATTGTATCTAAAGGTCTTGATGCTGTTAACCAGAGGATAGCTGATATTGAATCCAAGGGGAAAGATGCTACTCAAACCGAAAAGGATGAGATTACCAATTTAGAGGTGGCAAGAGAGATGTATCTGAGGGGAATAAAGTGCTTGCCTGTTGATTTGTATAAATCTCATGCGACCCGGGTTTTAATTACTGACCGGGGGCTTCTGCCACCCTTTAATTCATTGCCTGGTCTGGGGACGGCCGCTGCCAACAGCATTGTAGAGGCTAGAGAAAAAGCCGGGGAATTTGTTTCCATTGAGGAATTAAAGATAAAATCAGGTGTGTCAAAGTCAGTAATTGAAATTCTTGAGAGCCACGGTTGCCTTAAGGGACTTGATCAAAGTAGCCAATTATCACTTTTCTCAATGTAGGGCAAAAACAGTTGTATTATTAATACAAGTATGAAGAAGCTATTGTATGGAAATATGGTTTTTGACCCTATGATTAATGGTAAACAAGATATATAACCACTATTTAAAAGAGAGGTGCAAAGAAATGATGAAGAAACTTGAAAAGACTGTTAATTACATTAAGGACAAGATTGATTTCATTCCTGAAATAGCAATTATTCTTGGATCAGGGCTGGGAAACCTAGCAGACTATATTGAGAACAAAACTGAAATATCATATGAATTGATTCCGAATTTTCCTGAGACAACGGTTGTGGGCCATGATGGAAAGCTCATCTTTGGAGAATTAAATAACCGCAAGATAGTGGCTATGAAAGGCCGCTTCCATTACTATGAAGGAAATGATATGAGTGAGGTTATATATCCTATTCGCGTATTTAAGCTCCTAGGCATACAAAATCTTATTGTTACAAATGCCGCAGGCGGCGTTAATACAGATTTTGTTCCCGGGGATTTAATGCTTATCACTGATCACTTAAGTTTTTTCTGTGAAAACCCATTAAGAGGAGAAAATTTGGATCAATTAGGGCCCAGATTTCCAGATATGTCGGTGGCATACGATAAAAAGCTAAGGGATATTGCGATTGCATCTGCCCGTAATCTTGGTATAGATTTAAAATCAGGTATTTATTGTTACTGTAAAGGTCCTTCCTTTGAAGCCCCTGCTGAAATAAGAGCTTTAAGAGCTTTAGGTGCCGATGCGGTTGGTATGTCCACCGTTCCCGAAACAATTACCGCAAGGCATATGGGCATGAGGGTATTAGGAATCTCCTGTATAACAAATATGGCTGCAGGAATTTTAGAGCAGCCCTTGAACCACGAAGAGGTAATTGAAACAGGAAAACAGGTTAGCCAAAAGTTTTCAACTCTTGTAAGTGATATAACTAAAAACTGGGAGTAGGAGGGGGTAGGACATAGAGCTGTCCCCTGTCTCGCCACCTGTATAAGGAGGAAAATAATAAATGAGTTCAATACGTGATATAACCCTTGCCGAGCAAGGAAGACAGAAAATAGAATGGGTTAAGAAGTACATGCCCATATTATCTAGCCTGGAGGAACAGTTTATTGAAACCAAGCCCTTTGAAGGAGTGAAAATTTCGCTTTCAGTCCATCTTGAGGCTAAGACTGCGTACTTATCAAAGGTATTTGCTTCAGGAGGAGCGAAAATGTCTGTTACAGGCAGTAATCCACTGTCTACACAGGATGACGTTGCGGCAGGGCTGACAGCTGACGGGATTGATGTTTTTGCATGGTATAATTCAACTCCTGAGGAATATGAGAAGCATATCGAAATGACCTTGGCCCATGGCCCTAACATTATTATTGATGACGGCGGAGATCTGATTACAGCCCTGCATACCAAACTTGGTCATCTCATACCAGAGGTTTGGGGGGGATGTGAGGAAACAACCACCGGAATTTTAAGGCTTAAGGCCATGGAAAAGGATAATGTTTTGAAGGTGCCAATGATGGCGGTAAATGATGCCATGTGCAAGCATTTGTTTGATAACCGTTACGGTACGGGGCAGTCTGTATGGGATGGGATTAACAGAACCACCAACCTTATTATCGCAGGAAAGACTGTAGTTGTTGCCGGCTATGGCTGGTGTGGAAAGGGCGTGGCAATGAGGGCGAAGGGCCTTGGAGCCAATGTTATAGTAACCGAAATTGATCATGTCAAGGCAATTGAAGCGGTTATGGATGGATTCCATGTTATGACTATGGATGAAGCTGCACCAATAGGTGATATATTTATCACTGTCACAGGCTGTGAAAATGTCATTGCCAGACAGCACTTCAAGGTTATGAAGAATGGAGCGATTCTTTGTAATGCAGGTCATTTCAATGTTGAGATATCATTACCTGATTTAGAAAGCCTTTCAAAGGACATTAAAGAATACAGGAAAAACATTATGGGTTATACTTTGGATGATGGTCGAATTCTATATCTTCTAGGAGAGGGAAGGCTTGTGAATTTAGCCTGTGGCGATGGCCACCCTGCAGAAATTATGGACATGAGCTTTGCCGTTCAGGCTCTAAGTGCCCTGTATATTCTTGAAAACAAGGGCAAGCTTGAACCTAAGGTTTTTGATATCCCTGAAGAAATAGATGAAAAAATTGCAAAGATGAAGCTAGAAAGCCTTGGCATTACTATAGATACTCTTACAGAAGAGCAGGCGAAATACTTAGAGAGCTGGTCATTCTAGTTCTCTTTGATATTAATATTTCCTGCCGTTGCACTTATGCTTATATCTACCTCGCCATTGCCGTAGACACCGGTAAGATAATTCTTGCCTTTACTAATGTCTTGCAGGCTAAACTCGCAGTTTATATTTCCTGAGGCTGATTTGCTGTTAAGGGTAAAACCTATATTATCGGGCAGGTAAAGGTTTATATTTCCGCTTATAGACTTTATATAGACATTATCTTTTACATTGGATAATAAAAGACTAGTATCGCCTGAGGTGGTTTCAGTCTGGACTGCGCCATCAAGGTTATCTACAGTTACGTTGCCCGACTTTGATTCTATTGAAAGAAGATTCAGTTGGGCTTCTTCTATATTGATATCGCCGGAGGTACTGTCAATGCTGAGCTTATTACATTCAATTTCTGACAATTTTGAATTGCCGGAGGTGCTGTTAATAAGAATATCTTCATTAACAATTATGTTAGTAAAAAACATGTCGCCTGAGGTAGACTGGTAAACCATGTTGTTTGCCGATAGACTAATGATTTTACAATTTCCTGATACAGAGGACAGCTTAAATCTATTATTTATTTCCACATCCTGGATTTCAATATCTCCGGAGCTCGACCTCAGAATAAGATTGTCTATAGACATCTCAGACATTTCAAGATTGCCCGAGGAACTGGTATACTCAATATCTCCCTTAAAACTTTTGGGGACAGATATATGAAGATCCAGATTACTAGAAAAGAACAGTACACTTTTTTTTGGCCACTTAACTTCTATCAGCAATGTATCTCCTGTAGTTTGCATGCTTAGATAGGGAGAATCTGAGTTTCTGACAACGCCCTTTAATAGCCCGCTGACCTTGTCAGTAGTTGTAGTATCTATCAAAGCATCAGAACTGCTATTCTTTATAATTATTTTTTTAATGGAGTCCAAATTAGCTTCATGGTATTCATTAACATCTATTTTATTTGATAATCCCATATCTGAGAGTCCTGTAAAGTTGAAAACAATACCGAGAACGCCTGTTCCCATAATAACAAAAACTCCGATAATTATAAATATTATTCCCACTCTGGTTCCCGAACCCCTCTTGCGGCGTACTGGTATATTAAAATCTTCATTGCGCTTTTGCCCGTAGCCTCGCATTTGCTTAGCAGCATATGCTAATGTAACAGGGTCTCCTAATGACATTATGATTTCTTCTTCGGTTCTTCCCTTTTCAAGCTCCTTGTTAAAGTAGTCCCGGTATTCGCTGACAATACCAGTTCTGACATCTGAAGGAACATCGTTTAATGTATCGTATAAAATCATTAGATATTCTGATTTATTCATATTAACACCGCCCATCTTATTATGCCTGCCCATAATTCTTTCTAAAATAACAAAAGGCAGGAGGACATTTTGAATATATCAAAAGCCGATGTCACAAACAAGGCTTTATGGTATAGTTTAATATACTTCTAATTCAGTTCTAATTCTAGGAAGATTTATATATCTGAGTAAAGAGTTGCACAATTACGACCTTTTTCTTTAGAAGCGTAGAGCGCCTTGTCAGAGGCTTCGATTATCTGGTCGGCAGTACTTGCATCATGTGGATAAGTCGCAATTCCGATTGAAATTGTTATGGGTGGATTGGATTTCCTTTGAACAGTTTCTCTTAACCGTTCAGCAATTGTATATGCTTTTACAGAGGGTGTACTTGGAAGCAGAATAATGAATTCATCCCCTCCGAATCTACCAGATAAATCACCCTGTCTAAAAGAGGTGCGTATAAAGTTTGCAACGCTTTTGATACACAGATCCCCGGTCTGATGGCCATGGTTATCATTTATCTTCTTGAAACAATCTATATCAAACATCAGAACTGACAATGACTCTCTGGGGGAGCGTTCTATCATATTATAGAGCCTGTCAAGAATGGCGGCCTTTGTCATGAGACCAGTCATACTATCTGTTTTGGACTTTTCCAGCAGCCTTCTGTTGGAACGCTCTATCTCCTCTACACGCCGTATAACCTCAGATTGAATAGATATATTCATTTTTTTTAGAGAATCAGCTTTTCGCTCATAATCTTTAAAAAAGAACCCCAGAGAATTCTTATATAAGTATACGAAGCAGCATATGTAGCCTATAAAGAGCAATAAAAGAACTTCGACACCTATTTGGGAAGAATAAGTCCAGGGAACCATAGCGAATGCCATTACGAACAGTCCTGCATATCCGGGGGCCTGGCTCTTATCTTTATGGAACAACGTATTTATTAAGAGTACAAGATTAAGAAGCAAAAATGATAGAACAAAAATAGTAAAAACTAGGGACAGCTTTTGGTAAGTGCCTGTAAAAGACAGGTAAATGCCTAATCCTAAAAAAAGGAAGGGTGAAAAATAGAAAAATCCCAACGCAGAGGACTTCGGTACCTGCAGCATTACCAGGGAGCAGTTTAATAATAGCATAATATGGGATATAATTAATAAAACAAACGCGTCATGATTATTGTATGTGGCTGACATGAATGCCATGATGCTTAGAACCAAAGGTATAATAAACCCCATAGCAAAGGCTCTTGTTTTTTTGGGCTGAATTCTTATTACCAATGCACCAATAAAAAACAAGAAGGTAAAGCTTATTGTTAAAATTAGAAAAACTTGGTTTTCCACACTAAGAAATAGCAATACTGTACCTCCATAAAGCCTCAAGCTCGCATGATTAATTATTTTACCATAATTAGGCTTGAAAGAGAAGATAAGAATACCTAAGATATTATTAAGAATAATAGTATATTTTAGAAAAGAGTTTGTGTGCCTATCAAATATTGTATAGTATTTTGCTTAATATCAGAAAATATCATAAACAAGAATGGGAGGACTTAAGATGGAAAGCAGTGATATAAAAACATCGGCTGTAAAAATAGCCGAGAGAGACGGTGTTAATTTCTACCGTGTAAGTTCTGATAAATTTAAAACATCAAGGGCAGATGTTTATTTCGTAGATAATCTTTCACAGGAAAGGGCCAGCGGAAATGCACTTGTACCTTTAATGATGAAAAGAGGTTGCGAAAGCTATCCTGACTTCATAGAGCTTGAGACCAGATTAGAGGAGCTCTATGGAGCGGATATCAATGCTGGAGCAGTAAAAAAAGGCGAGAATCAAATAATCGGATTTCATATGTCCCATATATCTGACCGGTATGCAAATAATGAGAGGCTTTTTGATTCCTGTAGCGATCTTTTGATGTGTATGCTGGAGAAACCCTTGATTGATGATTCAGGTTTTAAAAAATCTCTTTTCAGGCAGGAGCGGGATAATTTAATTGCTTTTATCAGAAGTAGAATTAATGATAAAATAAACTTTTCTCTTACCCGCTGCATTGAAGAAATGTGTGAAGGCGAGCCCTATGCCATACCCGATGACGGGACTGAGGAAGGTGCTCTTTTGCTGGATCCGAAAATCTCTATGGATATATACAAGGAAATGATATCAACCTATCCGGCATATGTATATTTTTCAGGGGACATTGATGATAAAAGCATAAAAAGATTTATTGACAATTTTCTATCGGGCAGAAGAAGCAGTATTAAAAGAATAGATTCGACAAATATAAAAAAGAGTATTACAAGCGTAAAGAAAATCAACGAGAAGATGGACGTTAATCAAGGGAAACTCTGTATGGGATTCAGAACAAACATTGAGCCATCCTCACAGGACTATTATTCCCTTGTTGTATATAATGCTATACTAGGTGGAAGTACTCATTCCAAACTCTTTAGAAATGTCAGGGAAAAGGAAAGTTTAGCCTACTACGCTCAATCAGTTCTAGAAAAGTATAAGGGACTAATGATTATTATGAGCGGAATCGAGGCTACAGATTGTATAAAGGCTGAGGATATAATGCTTGCCCAGGTTGAAGAAATGAAAAAGGGCAATATCTCAAAGGATGATATGGAGGCATCATTAAAGTCCCTTGAAACAGGTATGAAATCCATACAAGATAGTCAGGGCGCCATAGTGGATTTCTTTTTCAGCCAAAATCTTACACAGAACGATGACGATTTCGACTCATTGATCCAAAAATTCAAGAGTGTAAAAATTGATGACGTAGTGAAAGTAGCGCAGAATGTAGAACTAGACACCATTTACTTTTTAGAACCCGACGGTAATAAGGAGGGACAGATATGAACTATAATACAATTAGTAATGCGAAATTAGGGGAAACCATTTATGAATACAACCATAAATCAGGCCTTAAGGTCTTTTTTGTAAGGAAAGCAGGATACAATAAAAAAACAGCCATGTTCGGAACAAATTACGGCTCTATGGACAATGTCTTTAAGGTTCCGGGAAGCGGCGAAGAAATCCGGGTTCCTGACGGGATAGCCCATTTTCTTGAGCATAAGCTCTTTGAGCAGAAGGATGGAAATATGCTTGAGAAGTTCTCGAAATTAGGCTCATCTCCGAATGCCTACACATCCTTCAACCAAACGGTCTATTATTTTTCGTGCACTGACCTCTTTGAGGAAAACTTCAGAATGCTACTGGACTATGTACAAAATCCATGGCTTACAGATGAAAATGTTGAAAAGGAAAAGGGCATTATTAGCCAGGAAATTCGTATGTATCAGGACAATGCCGGGTGGTGTGTATTCTTTAACCTACTTGACTGTTTATATATAAATAGTCCTGTTAAGCTTGAAATTGCTGGGACAATAGAGAGCATATCTAAAATTAACAAAGAGCTGTTATACCATTGCTATAACACATTTTATACTCCTTCAAACATGGTAGTGACAGTAGCCGGTGATTGCGAACCTGAAACAGTGTTCTCGATCGTAGACGAGATGATAAAGTTTAAAGACAATGGCATGGTTGAGAAAAAGTATCCTGATGAGCCAAAGGAGATTAATAAAGAATATATGGAGCAGATGCTTGCCGTATCTATGCCATTGTTTAATATGGGTATTAAGGATAATGTGCTTGTCACAGGCTATGATCTGATTAAAAGGCGCACTGCATTAAATATAGCTGTACAATTCGTTTCGGGGAGAAGCTCTCAGCTTTTTAATGACTTATATTCGCAGGGGCTTATCAATGAATCCTTCAATTCTGAAGCATCGGTAAACGCTAATTATAGCTATTTGGCATGGGGTGGACAGTCTGTAGATCCTAAGAAAACCTGTGGGATTATTTCAAAGTATTTGAAAAACATGACTCAAGAGGGGATGCAAAAGGATGCCTTCGAAAGAATAAGGAAATCACAGAAGGGTTCCTTTATAAGAAGCCTGAATTCTATGGACAGTATTGCACGGTTGATAATGGATTCATATTTTAATAATGCAAGCTTCTTTGATATAGCAAGGGCCTATGAGGAATTGGATTTAGATTATACGAACCAGGTTGTTAAGGAGGTGTTCAATAACCCCTGGGCGTTATCGGTGATAAATCCTCAATAATAAATGTAAAAAAAATAAATACATGATACAATATATCTATTAAAAATTGTGTTAAGTTGATAGGGGGTATTACTCTGGATTATGTTGAATTTCCTAAGCTGGGTATACACATTGAAATAAGCCCTATTATAGTTGAAAACGTATTCGGGACACAACTGGATATTCGTTGGTATGGCTTGTTTATTGCATTCGCAATGTTTCTTTCTCTGATTATCGGAATGAAGCAGAGTAAGAAGTACAATATTGAAGAGGAAGATCTTATTGATATGTTTCTTGTAGCTCTTCCTTTTGCCGTTATATTTGCAAGATTGTTTTTTGTTGTATTCACCTGGGATAATTTCAAAAATGATTTGTTGGGTATCTTCAGAATTTGGGAAGGTGGTCTGGCAATATACGGTGGTCTGATTGGAGCGGTCGGCGCGGTACTTCTGTTCTGCAAAAAAAGAAAAATGGATGTTCTGAACCTGTTTGATTTTGCATGTGTTTACCTGCCATTATCTCAGGCAATCGGAAGATTAGGAAACTTTACCAATCAGGAGCTATATGGAACCTATACCGATTTACCCTGGGGAATGACAGGCTCGCGTATAGGAGATATTCCGGTTCACCCTGCTTTCCTCTATGAATTTGTTTTTAATCTTATTATTTTCCTAATACTCCTGAAGCTTCGTAAGAACAAAAAGGTCAAGGGGAGCGTTTTTGCCACTTATTTGATGTCTTACAGCTTAATTCGCTTTTTACTGGAGTTCATTAGAACAGACGAGTTTGGTACAGGCAATATCAGATATAATCAGGTGGTAGCTGCTGCTGTGTTTGTTCTCTCTTTTATTTGGCTTATTTACCTGATAATTCGTTCTAAAAGGTCTGAAGGATTGCCTGCAGAGTCTGAAAGCCCTGAAGGATTGGATACAGAGTTTGATAATTTAGCTGCAGAAAAGGAAGATAATCAAGATACAGTCGAGGATAAAGGATTGATTTAATGGTAGCTATAGAAAAGAATAGAAGGCCGACATTTTTTAAGAATATTGACTGGATATTAATTGTAGCCGTAGTTCTTCTCAATGTGGTAGGCCTTCTTGCTATAAAAAGTGTATCTGACCAGCTACAGGCACCCTCTTTATTCTATAAGCAGGCAATAGCCTCATTTATCGGAATAGCGGCCATGGTGATTATCATGATGCTTGATTATAAGGACTTCAGATTTCTGAGCATCCCCATATTTATAGGGACAGTTGCCTTGCTTATATATGTACTTATTGCAGGGGTAGGCCTAGAGGAGACTGGTACGCAGGGGTGGATTGATCTTGGCTTTATATCTTTCCAACCTTCGGAATTGGGTAAAATCACATTATGTATTGTTACGGCTTATTTTTTTCAAAAAATAAAACAGGGCGATGGCGGAATAAACTATGTGTGGTTGTTTGGTTGTGCAGGTTTTCTGATAGGACTGGTTCTGTTGCAGCCTGATTTGGGAACGGCTGTAGTATATGTTTTTATGCTGGTATGCATGATATTTGTCTTTGGAATAAAGTATCGTGTTATTCTAATAACTCTGGGAATTGCTGTTGTGTCACTGCCTATTTTGTGGTTCAGCGTCCTTGAAAAGGTTTTTGAAGAATATCAGATCAACAGGATCCTGTCCTTCTTAAACCCGGATGCTTATGCTATTTCAACCGACTACCAG
The DNA here is from genome assembly GCA_012523705.1 of Clostridiaceae bacterium. GTDB lineage: Bacteria > Bacillota > Clostridia > DSM-8532 > DSM-8532 > DTU059. The sequence goes on along the minus strand of JAAYTU010000125.1, from coordinate 12,163 downwards.
GTACGCATGGCTATTCGCTACATAGGCTCTGGAATGCTGACGGGGGTGGGGCATGGTGCTGAAAAGGCGGCTCTGCATGTTCCAACGCCATCTACTGACTCCATTATTGCTATAATAGGTGAAAAGTGGGGTTTCGTAGGTACTGTATTAATAGTAATTCTTTTTGTGGTAATCTTGTTAAGAAGCCTGTATGTATCGAGATTTGCAAAGGATAAGTTTGGATCTTATATGGTAATCGGCCTCATGGCTATGTTCTTTTTTCACTTTGTAGAAAATATAGGCATGAATCTTCGCATGTTCCCGGTAACGGGAATTCCTCTGCCATTTATCAGCTATGGAGGAACGGCAATAATTGCAAACTATATTGCAATAGGTCTGATAGTATGTGTCTCAATGCGACGTGAAAAGCGGATGTTTGAGTCATAAAAGAAATATTACAATTCCATTACAAAATAAATATCTAGCAAAGAGTAATAATAACTACAAGAATATGACTTAAGCATATTTTGTAGTTATTATTTATTGTTGCCACAACATATTGTGTTTGCGTATAAAAAAGCATTGAGGAGGGCGAAGGAGGACCCTTCTTTTTTTGTGCTTTTAGGACTTTAGGTGGGGTTGACGAGTGAAGAAGCTTGGAGTAAAATACAAGTAAAGTGGAGTGAAGTGGAGCAAAGTGGTGGGGGTGAAAAGAATGTTTATAGGTAAGTACACAAACACCTTGGACCAAAAAGGTCGTGTATTTGTACCTGCAGCATTCCGTTCCGACCTTGGTGAACGTTTCGTCCTAACACGAGGCTCTGAGGAGAAAAGTCTTTACATTTATCCTGAAGATGAATGGAAGGAATTCGTTGAAAAGCTTCAGAAACTCCCTGGATCAAAGAAAAAGAACCGAATTGTAATTCGACATTTTTGTGCGAATGCAACCAATTGCACTATGGACAGTCAAGGACGCTTTCTAATCCCACAAGAATTAAGAGAAAAGGCCGCGCTTGAAAGAGACATAACCTTTATTGGGACAGTAAACCGAATAGAGGTTTGGGCTGCTGAGAATGTATCCGAAACCGAAGTGGAGGATATTGAAGAACTGCTTGAATCGTTGGACATTGACTTTTAGACCAAAAGAAAGAGGAGAGCATTATGGAGTTCGAACACAAACCCGTTCTGCTGGAGGAGTGCATAGAATTCCTTAATATCCGGCCAGACGGAATATATGTCGATGGAACCCTAGGTGGAGGAGGGCATTCGTCGGAAATAATCAGAAATCTTGGTTCAGATGGTGTTTTTATTGGAATTGACCAGGATAAAAATGCGATTGAAGCGGCTAAAAGGAAGTTTTCAAGCCTTGACATCAGGGCAAAAGTAATTATAGAGCATACGAACTTTGAAAACATAAGAGAAGTTTTAGAGGCACATAAGATAGGCTCGGTTGATGGTGTGCTGCTGGATTTAGGTGTTTCATCCCATCAATTGGATGAAGGGGAGAGAGGATTCTCCTACCAGCATGATGCACCACTTGATATGAGAATGAATCAAAAATCGGAGTTTAACGCCTATGAACTGGTGAACACCTGGAGCAGGAATGAAATAGCACAGGTAATAAGGGACTATGGCGAAGAAAAATGGGCTTCGAGAATTGCAGAATTCATTGTTAAGAGTCGTGAAGAACAAAAGATAGAAACTACAGGAGAGTTGACTGATATCATTAAAGCCGCGATACCTGCTGCTGCCAGAAGAGAAGGGCCACACCCGGCCAAGCGTACATTTCAGGCAATAAGGATTGCAGTGAATCGTGAGTTAGAGGTTTTGAAAAGTTTTCTAAACTCTATATCAGAGATACTTAATCCTGAAGGCAGAGTAGCCATTATAACATTTCACTCACTTGAAGACAGGATTGTCAAACAGTCATTTCGGGAACAGGCAAAGGGATGTATTTGTCCCAGGGATTTCCCCCAATGTGTTTGCGGAATCAAGCCAAAGCTGAAAATAATTACCCGCAAGCCTGTCACACCAAGTGACCCCGAATTGGAGATAAACCCCAGGGCCAGAAGTGCAAAGCTTAGGGTTGCACAAAGGATTTGATAACACTAAAAAACTCACATAACCATACTAAAGAAAAGATTACTAAATACTAAAGAAAAGACTACCAAGTACTAAAGATAAAACTTCACTCAGAAAGACACAAAAGATAATCCATTTTGAATTCCCAATGATAACCACTGACTAAGCTACTATTTGAAACATTTCATAAAGGTTTACTAATGATAAATGTTTGCAGATGCAAGCGAAGATGTACGAAAGATTATTATTTACGAAAGAAAAAGCCTTTAAGGCCAAGTACGAAAGATAAGGACCAACCTGATAGGGCGGGAGCCTTGCTTAAGGCTCCCACAGCCTGTTCGGGGTTTTTGTTTCTTATTCAATGAGATGAAACATCCATAAACTACAAAAGATAAGATAAAGGAGGCGAAAACATGGCAAGGAATAATAGCTATATATATGGCAGCGCAGCTCCACAGCTACCGAAACAACCGGAAAATCCAGTTAAGGAACGACGAGTTGTCAGACAAGTGCCCGGAGCAGTTCCTAAAAAGGCTCCAAGATCCAAATCAAAACTATTATTCTGTCTTATGTTTATTGTAAGTGTTTGCTTTGTTGTTCTTTATCGTTTTTGTTGCATTTCTGAAATGAATACACAAATGGGTGCTTTAAAAGCTGAATATGATGAGCTTAGGGATGAGAACAGGAAGCTAAATGTTGAAATTGAGACCGGCATAGATTTGGACAGGGTTAAGGAAATTGCCGAGGTTCAGCTCAATATGCATGCTCCGGATCAGAATCAACTTGTATTGGTAAATGTCCCTAAGAGCGATTATAGTGTTGTAATGGATTATGATTATATTGACGGCAATGCAAGAAAAACTTCTCCTTTAGAAAAATTGATAAGTGCGGCAAGAGAGATATTACAATAAATCATAGCCGTTAAATAAAACATATTTCATGCAGAAAATAGACAAGAAATATCGTGTATGCTAATATATTTTAGTAGATATAAGAGGGGACTATAGATTGATATTAAGATTTACAATAGATCAGTCTGTTGTCCTTTTTTTGTAGGAGACTGATTAATGAAGACCAGAGGAACCAACTATAGGAAAAGCAGCACGAGATTAAAAAAACAGAACAAATCAATAAGCAAGACCGATAATAAAAAGCTACAAGAAAAGCAGGCTGGTATAAAGCAAAAGAGAAGAGAATTCGTTATGCTATTGCTTTTTTCAGCCATGTTTTTATTCTTAATATACCGTGTGGGATATATACAATTCGTGAAGGGCGAGGAGTACCAGAAACTCGCATATCTGAATCAAACTCAAAAAAGACCTATAAATCCTAAAAGGGGAACCATTTATGATCGTAATGGAAAAGGCCTTGCCATAAGTGCATCTGTCGACACGGTTTCGGTTAATCCAAAGGAGCTTAGGGATGAAGTAAAAGGTGATGAGTCAAAACTTCTGGACATTGCCAATAATCTGGCTTCAATATTAGGTATGGATTCCGAAGATGTAATGAAGAGATTCAAAGCTAATTCCAGGTTTGAGTTTATCAAAAAAAGAATAGACAGAGAAGTTGGAACAGAGGCAAAAGCATATGTGGCTGAAAAAGGTATCAGAAGTATTTACATAGACGAAGATTCAAAAAGATACTACCCCAAAGGAAAGCTGGCATCACATCTTCTGGGCTTTGTGGGAGATGACCATCAGGGCTTAAATGGCATAGAATTTGTGTTGGAAAGCACTCTTAAAGGTGTTGACGGTAAAATCATGAATGAGGTGGATGTATTAGGGCGCCAAATCAGCTTTTCCAAGGAAAAGTATATAGATGCAATAGACGGATATGATGTATATCTTACAATTGATGAGACCGTTCAATACCTGGCTGAAAAGGCAATGGATCAGGCAATGTTAGACTATAACCTCAAGCGTGGAGCCACATGTGTTGTTATGGATCCCCACACAGGTGAGATTTTGGCAATGGTTTCAAAGCCTGATTTTAATCCCAATGACCCGGACGCATTGCCCGTAGGGATTATAGATGAGGATTGGAAAGGCTTTAATGATTCAGAAGACAGCCAGATACTATGGCAGACTGTATTTAGAAACAGGGCTGTAATGGATACATACGAGCCAGGCTCAGTTTTCAAGGCTATTACAGCTGCAGCGGCAATTGAGGAAAATGTAGTTGAAACTTCAACACCTAAGTTTTGTAGGCCTGTATCGATAGCCGGTCACACTATTAATTGCTGGCGTAAAGGCGGCCATGGTGCCGAGGACTTCCTGCATGCAGTATATAATTCATGTAACCCAGTTTTTGTAGATGTTGCAATGGATTTAGGGATCGAGAAGTTCTATAATTACTTTAAACTATTTGGCTTTAAAGAAAAAACCGGAATTGAGCTTCAGGGAGAGCCGGCCAATGAGGAGTTTGCAAAGCTTCAGCATAATGATCCAAAGGAAATTGACCTGGCGGTTACTTCCTTCGGACAACGCTTTCAAATATCTCCGCTTCAGATGATTACGGCTTATGGTGCAATAGCCAACGGTGGCACTTTGTTAAAACCTACAATTATAAAACAGATTAGCGACAGTGATGGAAATATAGTTAAAAAGTTTGAACCCACTGTGGTAAGAAAGGTTATTTCTGAAGAGACTGCTTCAAAGGTGTGTCAGATTCTTGAGGGTGTTGTTGCTGAGGGAACCGGAAAAAATGCTTATATACCCGGATACCGGATAGCAGGTAAAACAGGTACATCGCAAACATTGGAGACCGATACCGAGGGAAGATATGTTGTATCCTTCTGTGCAATTGCTCCTGCGAACAATCCAAAGGTTTGTGTTTTAGTTGTGCTTGACCATCCTCAAAACGAAATGCATTTAAGATCAGGAGGAATATTGGCTGCGCCGGTAGCGGGAAAGCTGACTGAGGAAATACTGGAATATATGCAGGTCGAGAGAGAATACACCGAGAAGGATAAAATCGAAATGACTCAGGAGGTATACGTTCCGAATGTAACTGGAATGACTATTACCGAGGCCGAGACTAAGTTAAAGGCATTTGGGTTAAAATTTGAAATCCAGGGAAGTCAGACTGATCCTGATGCTGTTGTGTATAATCAAACACCGAAATCAGATTTCTCCATACCTCAAAACTCGACTGTGATTCTGTATACTGACCAGGATCAATCTGAAATTACAGTTACAATGCCTGACTTGCAGAATAATTCAGTCGCAGAGGTAATAGATGTTATGAATAGATTAGGGCTTAACCTTAGAATCAGAGGAAGCGGAGTTGTACAAAAGCAGGAATATCCTCCCGGAACTCAGTTGAAGAGGGGGCAGATAGTTGAGGTCAGCTTTGTAGAAATGATTGGAGATTAATATTAGAGGGTGGAATTTGTATGTTACTAAAGGAATTTTTAAGGTCTATAGAGGATGATATATTGGAAGTAAAGGGCAGGGATGATATTGATATCACAGGAGTAACCTACGATTCAAGAAAGTCTTTGCCGGGATATCTTTTCGTATGTATTGAAGGCTTTTCCACAGATGGTCATAAGTATGCACAGCAAGCCGTTGACAATGGAGCCGTTGCTCTTGTAGTGGAAAAGGATATATCAATAATAGGCCAGGTTACAATAATAAAGGTTTCTAATAGCAGAAAGGCTTTAGCGGCTCTCTCTGCAGTATGGTTTTCTAATCCATCTGCCGAATTAAACCTGATAGGTATTACCGGAACTAAAGGTAAAACTACCATAACCTATATGATCCGGGCTATCCTTGAGAAGACGGGGCAAACAGTAGGTCTGATTGGAACAGTAGCCAATTGTATTGGAAACGAGAAAATACCTGCAAGGAGAACAACCCCCGAGTCCTATGATCTTCAGGAAATATTCGAAAAAATGAGGGACAAAGGAGCTCAAACAATTGTTATGGAGGTTTCATCCCAGGGCCTGAAATTGCACAGAGTATGGTCCTGCCATTTTGACGTAGGTGTTTTTACCAACTTTTCAAAGGATCATATAGGTGGATTCGAGCATCCTGATATGGAGGACTATCTTAATTCCAAGAAAATATTGTTCAGCATGTGTAAAACGGGCATAGTAAATAATGATTCGCCTTATGCCCAAAGTATTATTGAGGACTCTGCCTGCGAGATCTTAACCTTTGGAATTGATAATGATGCCCATGTTAAAGCTCAGAATATTGTTACCTATTCAGACTCGGTTGAGTTTGACTGCGTATCACCCTGGTTTACCCGCCGATTTAAAGTATCGGCTCCCGGACTGTTCAGCGTATATAATGCTTTAGCGGCCATCTCGGTTTGCGGATATCAGGGGATAGATTCTGATTCGATAGCAGAAGGTCTTAAGCATGTTCAAATACCGGGAAGGGCGGAAGTTGTTCCCACACCTGGAAAACCATACACCGTTATGATTGATTATGCCCATAGTCCTGATAGTCTGGAGAATATTCTTTCTACTGTGAAAAGCTTTGTTAGAGGGCGTCTTATAAGCGTATTCGGTTGCGGGGGAGACAGGGATAAATCAAAGCGCCCTGCCATGGGGGAAATATCAGGAAAAATAGCTGATTTTACTATCATTACATCTGACAACCCTAGGACCGAGGAACCTTTTAGCATAATGTCCCATATCGAAGAAGGTATTTTACCTACTGGTGGAAAGTATATAATGATAGAGGATAGAACTGAGGCTATACGATATGCTATGAATATGGCTGAGAAGGATGATATCATTATTTTGTCAGGAAAAGGTCATGAGACCTATCAGATATTCAGAGATAAGACAATTCATTATGACGAAAGGGAAATTGTAGAAAATATTTTGAGAGAAGTGGGGGATTAGGCTTGAAAATATTAAGTGCCAAAGATATTTCAACCATGGTAGAAGGAAAGCTGTTAGCTAATCCCGAAATCACCATTAATCAAGTATCTACTGATACACGGACCTTGAGGAAGGGAGCATTGTTTATTGCCATAAAGGGTGACAGGTTTGATGGGCATGATTACCTTGAACAGGCTGTTGTAAATGGTGCAGCCCTTGTTATGGTACAGGATGATACAAAGATTTCAAGGGATATCCCTGCAATTCTTGTAAACGATACCCTGGAGGCTTTGGTAAGGCTTGCAGCGGCATACAGGAAGCTATTTGACATTCCCATGGTGGCTGTAACAGGCAGCGTAGGTAAAACAAGCACCAAGGAAATGATAGCAACAATACTGTCTGCAAGATATAATGTTCATAAGAGCCAGGGAAATTTCAACAATGAAATCGGGCTTCCCCTTTCAGTGCTGGAATTGGATGATACCCATGAGGTTGCAGTATTTGAGATGGGAATGAGAGGCTTTGACCAGATTAATCTTCTGTCTAAGATAGTAAGGCCTCAGATAGCTATAATAACTAATATAGGGATTTCCCATATTGAAAAATTAGGCTCCAGACAGAATATACTAAAGGCAAAATTAGAAGTATTAGAAGGATTGCAAGAAGATGGAGTAGTCATTCTAAATGGAGATGATGAGCTGTTATCAGGTCTTAAGGGACTGTTAAAATTTAAAACTCTGTTATATGGAATAAACGAGAATCTTGACCTGTGGGCCTATGATTTAATATCAAAGGGTGAATCGGGCGTTGATTTTCATGTAAAGACTCCAGAAAAGGATATGGCTCTTTCTATAGCAGCGCCCGGGATTCACAATGTCCACAATGCTCTTGCCGGTATAGCAGTAGCTCAAATCCTGAACATGGGCGAAAACGAGATTAAAAAAGGGCTTGAAGGGCTCACGGGTACAGAGATGCGCCTTAGCATTAAAGATAGAAATGGTATAAAATATATAAATGACTCCTATAATGCCGCTCCGGACTCTGTTATGGCTGCGCTTGATGTTTTGTGTGAGATAGCCGGGAAAAGGAGAAAATGGGCTGTATTGGGGGATATGCTCGAGCTGGGAGAGTGGGCGGCTGAGGCCCACAAAAAAATAGGAAGACTCATTTCGCAGCTTGGAATAGAATATATGGTGGGTATAGGAAGCTTGGCCAAGTGGTATATTGAGGGGATACAAGAGGATTGCCACTCGCAGACTGTCGCTAAATTGTTTGACACAATCAGTGACGCAAAACCCTATATTCAAGCTCTTATGCAGAAAGGAGATGTCCTTCTTTTCAAGGGCTCACGTGTAATGAAGCTTGATGTTCTAGTGGATGAGCTTTTAAATGAAGGATAGGATAATATGCTGGCAGTACTAAAAAACGTACCATCCCAGGTAATAGCATACTTTATTTGTTTTGTTGTTTCGTTGCTGCTTGGGATAATAATGATTCCGCTGTTAAAACGGTTTAAATTTGGTCAAATTCAAAGGGAGGATGGGCCTCAGAGTCATAAATCCAAAGAGGGCACCCCTACAATCGGAGGATTAATTTTTTTATTACCTGTTTTTGTTTTTGGTGCCATATACAGCTTCTTTGATATCAGGATTCTGCCTCTGGTACTGGTTACCCTTGGATTTTCTTTAGTTGGCTTTATGGATGATTTTCTTAAGATAAAACGGAGGAGTAATAATGGTCTTTCCCCCCGGCAGAAAATGTTTGGACTTCTTATTGTTTCTTCAATTTTTACATGGTATGCAGTGTCATATGTTGAAGAGGCGAGGACACTGATTATTCCTTTTATAGGGCATAACAATCCATGGGTTTTACCAGTGATAATAGCCATTCCGCTGTGTATGTTTTTTCTTGTGGGGTTTACAAATGCAGTTAATCTGACCGATGGGCTTGATGGCCTTGCCGGGTCAGTTACAACTATAGTATTATTGTTTTTCACACTGGTTACTACCCTTAACAGCCAGTGGGACTATATCAGAATTTTCTGCTCAATGCTGGCAGGCGGGTTATTGGGATTTTTGGTATATAATCTATATCCGGCCAGAGTGTTTATGGGAGATACCGGTTCCCTTGCCTTGGGCGGTGCCTTAGCGGCAGTTGCAATATTGACTGGTACGCCAATCTTTCTAGCAATTTCAGGAATAATCTATGTAGTTGAAACATTATCTGTAATGATACAGGTTATTTATTTTAAGAAAACAGGTAAAAGATTTTTCCTGATGGCACCCTTACACCATCATTATGAGCAAAAGGGATGGAATGAGATTAAGATAGTAATAATATTTACTATAGTAACAATTATTAGCGGCATTTTAGCATTTATTCTATTGAGGTGATAGAGATTGAGGAGAAAAAACGAGTACGATTACTGGATACTATTTACCGTCCTTGTTTTGCTGGCCATGGGAACCATTATGGTTTTTAGTGCCAGCTCTTATAGTGCTCAGTTTTATCAAAACAATAAATATCACTATCTTTTCAGGCAGCTGCTATGGAGTGCTCTTGGAGTTATAAGTATGTTTATTTTCTCTAAGCTTGACTACCACAGGATTGCTGCCGCCTCACCCATACTTATAATTATCAGTACTGTAATGTTGACTTTAGTAATTATTCCGGGGATAGGCTATGTATCCAACGATGCAAGGAGATGGTTTAATCTTGGATTCACCACCTTTCAACCTTCGGAATTTACTAAAATTGCGATGATACTGTTTTTGTCCTTTAGTCTTTCAAAAAACAGCGAGAGGCTAAAGTCCTTCACTAAGGGGCTTTTACCCTATCTGCTCATAATTGGTTTAACCGATGCATTATTATACTTTGAGCCACATATGAGTGCTGTTATTTTAATTACCCTGGTTTCAGTAATCATATTATTTTGTGCAGGAGCAAAAATCGGTCATTTTTTAGCTATTGGCATCCCGGGCATTATTGGGGGCTGGCTGTTAATATTAAAGATGGAATATCGTGTGGATAGAATTCTGGCCTTTTCAGATCCCTTTAAATATGCTCAGGATGAAGGCTTTCAGGTGGTAAACTCCCTGTATGCCATAGCATCAGGCAATTTATTTGGACGGGGTTTAGGCAGAAGCCTTCAAAAAAACCTATACCTTCCTGAACCCCACAATGACTTTATATTCGCTATTTTATGCGAGGAGTTGGGGTTTATTGGGGCAATGACTGTTATCCTCCTGTTTATGCTCTTGATCTGGAGGGGAATTAAGGCGGCTATGAACGCCAGTGATATGCTTGGTAGCCTTATTGCTGCAGGGATAACATCTCTGGTGGCGCTGGAGGCAATCATTAATATTGCGGTTGTAACATCAACCATTCCGACAACGGGAATGCCATTACCCTTCTTTAGCTATGGCGGCACATCAACAATCTTTTTGCTGACATCCATGGGTATTCTGCTGAACGTTTCAAAGGGCTCGTCTGCCCCAGAGCTAAGGTTAGTAACAAATGGTCAAAAAAAGCCCAGTTTAATTCGTTAATAGGAAGCCGGTGAAGATATGAATTATATAATTTCAGGTGGAGGAACAGGGGGACATATTAATCCCGGCCTCGCCATCGCAAAGGAAATAGTTAGAAATGAGCCAGATGCACAAATATTATTTGTAGGAACAAAGAACGGTCTCGAGGGAAAACTTATACCTAGAGAGGGATTTAAGATACAGTTTATTGATGTTAAGGGATTCCAAAGAAAGCTTTCCTTTGACACGGTCAAAACTATAACTAAACTATTAAAGAGCTTTGGTTCAATAAATAAAATATTTAAGGATTTTAAGCCCGATGCGGTAATAGGCACGGGTGGGTATGTCTGTGGCCCGGTATTATTTTCAGCTGCTCTGAAAAAAATACCTACTGTAATACATGAACAGAATGCCTTTCCCGGAGTCACAAATAAGATTCTTTCAAAATATGTTGACCAGGTTGCAATAAGCTTTGAGGAGGCCCGTTCAAGGTTTAAAGGTAAAGCCACTATTACACTTACCGGTAACCCCATCCGAGAGGAACTTTTTTCACTTAATCGGGAAAGTGCAAGAGAAAAACTGCGACTTTCAAAGGATACAGCCTTAGTAGTTATTTTCGGAGGAAGCCTTGGCGCCGAGCATATAAATGAATGTGCCAAGGAAATGATAAATAATCATGGAAAGGATATTTCCTACCATCTTATATTAGCCACTGGTATGAAGCACTATGAAAGCTTTATGCAGGAGATAAAAAGCCCTCTTCCTGAAAATATTGAGGTGGTGCCATATATATACAATATGGGAGAAGTGCTGGCGGCCTCTGATTTGGCCGTTACAAGGGGAGGAGCCATTACGGTCAGTGAACTTTCTGCCTTAGGCATACCTTCTATTCTGGTTCCATCTCCATATGTTGCCGAGAACCATCAGGAATACAATGCCCGTGCCTTAGAGTCGAGGGGTGCAGCGGTAGTCATTTTGCAGGAGCAGTTAAACTCAAATATTTTATATGGGCAGATACAAAAACTCATACAGGACAAGGATCTTAGAATCAGGATGTCTTCTGCTGCCAAAAAAAATGCCAGACTCGAAGCGTCTTCTTCGATATATTCACTACTAAAAAAAGCGATGCAGTCCAAAGCCAGATAATTGTAATTGCGGTCATGCTCTGCAGGAGGTCCGGATTGATAAAGGCAAGCCGGCTCAACTGCCTGCTAATTGTAAAATAATACAAGGAAAAGTGTTTAAAATAAACTGTTTAAGAGCATTGAATCTGGTGTAAATATATTATTGTACGAATAATTTAGATTATTGAAGGAGGTCGAAATTATGTTGTGGAAATGTGGCGTTTGTGGTTTTATCCATGAAGGTGAAGAAGCTCCGGAAAAGTGTCCAAAATGTGATGCACCAAAGGAAAAATTTGTTGCATTGACAGAGGAAGAGGCAAAGAAAATTATTGTTTCAGAAAGAACAAATGATATTCATATGGAAATCATTAACTTAGCAGACAGGATTCAAAAATTAGCACTAGAAGGTATAGAAATAGACCTTGACCCACCATGTGTGAAGCTTTTCAAGCAAGCGGTTCAGGAAACAAGGATTATCAAACAAAGGTGTAAGGCTGAAATCGTAGGCCATGTAAGCAGAGGAAAATGGTAAAAAAACAAAAAAGGTATGGAATCCCAAATAGATATAGTATATAATGTTTTAGAATGAAATTTGGGTTTATTAGGTAAGTGCT
>JAAYTU010000022.1 GCA_012523705.1 Clostridiaceae bacterium | reverse complement strand
TTGTTTGTTACAAATTATCTCTCAGGGTTGTTTCTTGTAACACTGCCTCTTGTTTTGAACAGCCTGGTATTGATTATAACAGAGGTGGTTGCAGGATTCCCGAACATCTCTTATGCCTTGATTTGGGTAGGGATAAATCTTATTCTTACCTTCCTTTTATACAACTTTGCTGTGCTCGCAGGCATGTTTACTGGTCATATGGCAGCCCAGGCAATTTTCTTTTACATCTTCAACTTCCTGTCTATTTTCCTTGAGATTGTATTTGTAAGCATCTTGAATAACTTCCTGTTTGGCTATGCATCTGACAATTGGTTCACCAAATCGCTGGTTTTCTCACCCCTACGCAATTTAAAGTATTTATACAGGGGATTCTACACAGGTGAGGGGGATATAGGAGCCTTAGTGGGATATGTGATTGCAGGAATTATTTTCTTAGTTCTTAGTTATTACCTGTACAAGAAAAGACATATGGAGGTTGCAACTGATGTAATAAGCTTTTCCTTCGTAAAGCCGATTTTTAAGTATAGTGTTGCGTTTTGCTCGGCTGCACTTATAGGAGGCATTATTATAACCATTTTTAATTTTGAAAAAAGTCTTGCCGGATTTATTATTGCCTTCCTGATAGGTGGCTTCATAGGCTATTTCGCTTCTGAAATGCTTATGCGGAAAACCTTCAAGGTCTTTCGCCTATATAAAGGATTTATTGTCTTTGGCCTTGTGCTGTCACTATTGCTGTGCAGTATTGAATTTGACTTTTTTGGTTACGAAAGAAGGATACCCCAGAATAGCGAAATAGAGGTTCTGTTCTTGAACAGGTATGCAAATGAAGCTACGAGAATTGCATTAATGCCTGAAGAATATGATCCGGAAGCCCATTACTATCTCTTCGCTACCGATGAGAAGGGCTATTCAATCAAGGATGATTTCTATAAGAGACAAATAAAGAATCTGAGCAACGAGGACATTAAAGAATTAAGAAGTATAACCCCTGGTGTTTTTGAAGATTATGAGGTTATTTCAAAGGTTAGAGAAATTCACTCCTTTATTATAAACAACAAGAAGCTCTTTGAGGAGAACGAAAAAAATAGATATATGAATATGTATACTGAAATGGACTTTAAATACAGGAATCTTTATTTTGCTTACAGGCTTAAAGATGGCTCATTAATAGAAAGAGAATACCCCTTACTCACATATATGGATAATCCAGAGCTTGATAATCTAATAAGAGAATATCTTGCTATACCTGGTGTGATGCAAAGCTATGAACCTATACTAACCAAAAATGCCGGGGATACCAGAGGTATTTATATTGAGTTCCAGACCAACGATGGTGAATATCACAATATTCAGATTAATGATAATATTCAGGAATTCCTGGACAACTATAAAAAGGACATACTTTCATCAGATCCCTTGAATGTTTTATATGGAGGGAATAAATATGAGAATCACAGAATAAATATAAGAATTGATTATAAGGAGAATAGTTTCAGAGAGGAGTCACATAATGCTCCGATTTATAACAGTTATAAAAACACCATAAACTACCTGGAAGAATTAGGTGTATTTAAGCTTGAGGACCTCTTGACCAGCTACTACTTCAAGTAAGAAAATATACTGTAACAGGTGTCCTTACAAATTTATGTAAACAAAGGCTGCCCCTTTATTAAAGAGGCAGCCTTTGAATAATCATTAAACTTATCTGTATTAAGCTTCTTTACTTTTTATATATTCGTCGATAGCCTTTGCTGCTTTTTTACCTGCACCCATAGCCAGGATTACGGTTGCAGCACCGGTTACTGCATCACCACCGGCAAAGACTCCTTCTTTGCTGGTTGTGCCGGTTTCGGCATCTGCTTCAATACAGCCCCATTTGTTTGTTGCAAGATCGGGGGTAGTACTGCGGATTAATGGGTTTGGAGAGGTGCCGATTGACATAATAACTGTATCTAAATCAATTACGTGCTCGCTGCCCTCAATTTTTATAGGACGACGACGTCCAGACTGGTCTGGCTCTCCTAGTTCCATGGACACACATTCCATTCCCTTGACCCAACCATTATCATCACCGATAATCTGGACAGGATTTGTAAGCACCTTGAATATAATACCCTCTTCCTTGGCATGATGTACTTCCTCAAGGCGTGCGGGCATTTCTGCCTCAGAACGTCTGTAAATAATATATACATCCTTAGCACCCAGTCTCTTGGCACTTCTTGCTGCGTCCATTGCAACATTACCTCCGCCTACAACAGCTACAGCCTCGCCTCGCATAATAGGTGTTTTAGCATCCTCTTTATAAGCTTTCATGAGGTTTATACGGGTTAAAAACTCATTGGCTGAATAAACACCATTCAGGTTTTCACCCGGGATATTCATAAACATGGGAAGTCCTGCCCCTGAGCCAACAAATACGGCCGAGAAGCCCTCTTCTTCCAACAACTCATCAATGGTGAGAACCTTTCCTATAACCATATTGGTACGAATCTTTACTCCCTGAGCAACTAACCCGTCAATTTCCTTTTGTACAAGATCCTTTGGAAGTCTGAACTCAGGGATACCATATACTAAAACTCCTCCAGCCAGATGGAAGGCTTCAAATATTGTTACATCATAGCCTAGTTTTACCAGATCCCCTGCACAGGCAAGACCTGCAGGTCCGGATCCAATAATAGCGACCTTTTTGCCGTTGAAAGGAACAGTATCATATTTCTTTTCAGCATTTTTCATTGACCAATCAGCCGCGAATCGCTCAAGACGGCCAATTCCGACAGATTCGCCTTTTATGCCCCTGACACACTTAGCTTCACACTGGGATTCCTGGGGACAGACCCTTCCACATACTGCCGGAAGGCTATTGGTTTCAAGAATCTTCTCATAAGCCTCCTCAAATTTACCCTCTGTAATAAGCATGACAAATTCGGGGATTTTAACATTAACAGGGCAACCACTTACACAAGGCTTATGCTTGCAGTTTAAGCAGCGGTTAGCTTCCTCTATTGCCATTTCTTCTGTATATCCAAGAGCAACCTCTTCAAAATTACCACTTCTGACTATAGGATCCTGAACAGGAATATCCACTTTCTTAGGTGACATATTACGTTTATTTTGCATTTACCTGATCCTCCAATCTGCATTTATGTCGCTCAACAGCTGTGCGTTCTTTGTCTTTATACATTGAAAGACGTCTCATAAGCTCGTCAAAGTCAACCTGATGTCCATCAAAATCAGGACCGTCAACACAGGCGAATTTTGTTTCGCCACCAACTGTTACGCGGCAGCCTCCGCACATACCTGTGCCATCTATCATAATAGGATTTAAGCTTACAATAGTTCTGATACCATGAGGCCTTGTAACATCGCAAACTACCTTCATCATAATCGCAGGCCCGATTGCAATAACTACATCATATTCAGTTCCTTCATCTAATAGCTTCTGAAGAATATCTGATACGAATCCCTTTGTGCCGTTGGAACCATCATCTGTGGTAACAAAGAGCCTGTCCGAAACCTCGGCCATTTCTTTTTCCAGAATAATAATATCCTTATTCCTATACCCCATTATGACATCAACTGAAGCTCCCATCTGGTTCAGCTTCTTTGCCTGTGGATATGCAATAGCAGATCCTAATCCGCCACCGATAACCGCCGCCTTCTTGACGCCTTCTAGTTCGGAGGCAACTCCTAACGGACCAACGAAATCTGCCAGGGAATCACCCTCATTCAATAGGCCAAGGGCGAGTGTAGAGGCACCAACCTCCTGGAATATAATAGTGACAGTTCCTTTTTCTCTATCATAATCGGCTATGGTAAACGGAATACGCTCGCCACTCTCGTCCACCCTAAGAATTATGAATTGCCCCGGTTCTGCCTTACGGGCAACATAAGGTGCTTCTATTTCAAGAAGCTTAACCTGTGAATTTAAGATTTCTTTTCTTACTATTTTGTACATAGTTCCCCCTCCTATATATCTCTTTAACTAACTTGAATTTCTAGATAATAAGTTGCTAAATATTAATATACACAAACATTCGCCAAAAAAACGCTCATTTCTAATTTTAAAACAATTCGGCAGATTCTTCAATGTTAATAAATAATAATAATACATAAAAGAGGAGAACTAAATGGAATTAGTTGCCAAACTCATATTTACATGTTTTATTTCATAATATGAAAGGACACATATGTAAGGAGATAATAAATGGCCCGCAGATCTCTGAAATACAATGCTGCTATCCTTACGGCCACAGGATTTGTTGTCAAAATACTAGGCTTTTTCTATAGAATTTTTATTGCCAACCGCATCGGAGCAGAGGGTTTAGGTTTGTATCAGCTTATGACTCCCATTTACTCACTGCTGGTCCTTGTGCTATCGGCTGGTGTTTCAACCGCAGTATCTCGCTTCGTTGCAGAAGAATCCTCAAAGAGTACTAATCGCACAGCTTTTAAAATAGCATCTGTTGCTGCAGGCCTGGTACTTGGAGCCGGAATTATTATATGTGGAATTCTATTGCTCAATCTTGATACCCTCGTATTTATAACTACAAATGATGCCAGAACAAAGGATTCTCTGTTTTGGATATTGATTTTAGTGCCCCCCATAGCGGCAGTATCAGCTTATAAAGGGTATTTCTACGGGAAGCAGGAAATGATCCCGAACTCTATAGCCCAAATAATTGAGCAGATGACAAAGCTCGTTTTTATCATATTGATGTATGATCTGTTTAAAGGCAAAGGCGCAGATAAAATGTGTTTGCTGGCTGTTATTGCATTACTGATAGGTGAATGCGCCAATATTTTGACTGTATATATAGCCTTTGAAATTAAAAAGAGAAGGAGCAAGCCCCTTTATAATGCAGATGAAAAAACCAAAGGAAAAAATGTAAGCCGGGCAGGTAATATAATCAGACAAAGAAGCATGGGCAGGTTTGATAAAGAAAGCAATACAAAAGATGAGAAGAAAAGGCTTATTAAGCAGATAGGTAAAGTAGCTCTCCCACTTTCGGTCAACCGCTTGCTGCTCTCAACTCTTGGAACCATTGAAAACCTCATAATCCCTAAGAGGCTTGTGCTCCATGGGCTTTCACCCCAGCAAAGCCTGGAGGAGTTTGGCAGGCTTACAGGCATGGCATCACCCTTGGTTTTTTTCCCGTCAATGCTGCCAATGGCACTTGCCACTGCTTTAGTTCCGGCTATAGCAAGTGCAATTGCCTGTCGCAAATTCAATGTTGCCAACAGGCAGATTTCTCAATCTATAAGACTGACACTAATAATGGGGCTAATATTCACCGCTTTTTTCACCTCATGTGCCCATGAATTGGCTGAGTTGGTGTATCCGGGCAAAAATGTAGGAGCCATACTAAGACTTTATTCAATAACAGGGGTGTTTATCTACTTACAGCAGACCATGCTTGGGATCCTAAACGGCCTTTCCAAGGAAAGGGCTATGCTGACCAATACCTTGGCAGGAAGTTTGGTAAGACTTTTGGGAGTATGGCTTATGATTCCGGTTTTGGGTGTGAATGCCTATGTATATGCTGTAATAGCAGGAAGTGGAGTAACTATAGTTCTTAATTTCATTACAATAACAAAGTTGACGGGTATATCCATTGACATAGGGAGTTGGGTTGTAAGACCATTATCGGCTGCTCTCATAGGAATAGCCATATCGCTGTTGCTAAAGCCGCTTATGGTATTTACAGGTGTTGATATAAGAATTTCGTATTTAATGGTGGTT
Organism: Clostridiaceae bacterium; assembly: GCA_012523705.1. Classification (GTDB taxonomy): domain Bacteria; phylum Bacillota; class Clostridia; order DSM-8532; family DSM-8532; genus DTU059. The sequence continues at coordinate 11,060 of JAAYTU010000022.1, read as the reverse complement.
GCAATGAGCATTGTTACAATAGTCGCAATATACTTAATAATGGGAATTATCAAAAGAGAAGATATAGAAAGATGGTTTCTAAGACGCGGTAAGTGAGTAAGTCAAGAAGAAAGCTCGGCAGATTTAGAATAAAAGAATGAGGACAATGATAGAAATATAATAGTGAGAAAAACGGAGAAAATAAAAGAGAAATTAAGAATACAGAAGGAGAGGGCAAGAATTAAGGAAAATTAAGGTCAAGGAAAGTCAAAATCAAACTTGATAATTGAGCGGGTGGTCTATAAAATGTAATTAAGGTCAAAGAAGGTCAGATTGAGTAAATTTTAAATAACGATTGTATAGGAGGTAGGTAGTATGTTTGATTTAATTCCTCGTCCAAGAAGAAATGGTATAACAAGAAGAAATGATTGGGCAACAGGTGTAGACAGATTTTTTGATGAGTTTTTCAGAGACCCGTTTTTTGATAGACTCTCGTCGATTTCCACGCCAATCAAGGCCGACGTAAAGGAAACAGAAAAAGAGTATGTAGTAGAGGCAGAAATGCCAGGCGTTAACAAGGAAGACATCATAATTGATCTTCAGGATAATGTTTTGACATTGGGTGTTGATATCAAACAGGAAAAGAATGAGGAAAACGACGGATACATCTACAAGGAAAGACAAAGTAGCTCATGCAGACGCAGTTTTAATGTGTACAATATAGACTCTGACAATGTAAAGGCTTCATATAAAGACGGCATTTTAAGTGTTATACTTCCAAAAGCGGAGCCTGAGCAGAAAAGCAGAAAGATTGAAATCGAATAATAGCATTTTTCCTCATTTCCGATAGAGCCATGGAGTGCAACCTCTATGGCTCTTTGTTTATGTGCTTTACTATATTAATGAAAAAAGGAAAATTACCATAAGAAGTCCAACCTCTATGAATTTTTAGAGCAGTATGCAGGGTGCTCATGGCTCAACTATTTCGCAGTTTGGAAATTTCTTTCTTAAGTAATCATATTCTTCTTTGGGAAACTCCTGTGCAAACAATATATACTCCTTGCACATAACTCCGATTCCTGAAAGGGTGAAGTAGTTTTCTTTTTATGGTCTGTTTGGTATAATTAAAATACTGTGCAAAAATAATTAAGGAAGTGGATATACTACATGAAATTAATCGCAGACTGTCATTTCCATACGGTAAATAGTGGACATGCGTACAGTACCCTGACTGAATATGCAAAGGAAGCATCACAAAAGGGATTGGAGTTAATAGGAATGACCGACCATGGCCCAGCCATGCCGGGGGGGCCGATAACCTTTCATTTTGACAATTTGAGGGTAGTTCCGTCTCATTTATTTGGAGTAGAAATATTAAAGGGTATAGAGGCAAATATTCTGGATTATGATGGAAACCTGGACACTGATAGGATCGACTTAAGTAGCTTAGATGTCGTAATTTCAAGCTTTCACGGCCCCTGTATTGCTTCTTCAACAAAGAAGGAGAACACTAAGGCCATAATAAAAAGCATGGAAAACGAATTTGTCAATATTATAGGTCATCCCGATGATTCGAGGGTGCCATTAGACTATTCTGAGCTAGTAAAGGCGGCTGCAGACACGGGCGTTCTTCTTGAAATGAATAATTCTTCATTAAAGCCCGGCTCATACCGGCTTGGCGCTGCGGCAAACTACGAGGTACTACTTGAGGAATGCTATAAAAATAATGTATATATTATAGTGAATAGCGATGCTCATTTTCATGCCGATATAGGAAGCAGCAGCGAGGCAGTGGAAATCATCAAAAAAATGGGTTTCCCGGAGAAGCTTATTGCCAATACATCGGTGGATAAATTAAAGCAAAGGCTTAACATAAGGAGAAGATAATACTTCATGTTTGAGAGAATAGAAGCTATAGAGAACCGTTTTGAAGAACTGAATATGAGGCTTACAGATCCCTCGGTTATCAATGACCAGGAGCTCTATCTTAAGCTTATGAAGGAGCATTCAGAACTCTCTGAGATAGTAGAGAAATTTCGAGAATACAAGGCCTTCGTTACGACTTTGGAAGAGGCTAGGCAAATGAGGGAGGAAAATTCCGATCCTGAATTAGCCGAAATGATTGATGCTGAAATAGAAGAAGCTTCTTCAGGTATTGAGCGTACTGAAAGAGAGCTAAAAATACTTCTTATGCCCAAGGATCCTAATGATGAAAAGGATGTTATTGTTGAGATAAGAAGTGGAGCCGGGGGCGAAGAAGCTGCTCTTTTTGCTGCCGTGCTGTTTCGTATGTATACTCATTATGCTGAGGCCAGAGGCTGGACAGTAAGTATTATCGATTCGAACCCGACTGAAATTGGCGGTTTTAAAGAAATAGTCTTTGAAATAGAAGGCAAGGGTGCTTATAGCAGGCTGAAATTTGAAAGTGGTGTTCATCGCGTTCAGCGAGTACCCACAACTGAATCCAGTGGAAGAATACATACTTCCACTGCGACTGTAGCTGTTTTGCCCGAGGCTGATGATGTGCCTGAGGTTGACATTAATCCGAATGATATTGAAGTTGACACATATAGGGCGTCGGGAGCCGGGGGACAGCATGTAAACAAAACCTCATCTGCAATACGAATTACGCATCTTCCTTCCGGAATTGTAGTTACCTGCCAGGATCAACGCTCACAGCACAAGAACAGAGACAAGGCCATGAGAGTATTAAAGGCAAGACTCTATGAAATAGAGATGCAAAAGCATACCTCTGATATTGCCGAGAACAGAAAGAGCCAGGTGGGCACCGGAGACAGAAGTGAACGGATTAGAACCTATAACTTTCCTCAAAGAAGAGTAACTGATCATCGGATAGGCTTTACGATGTACCGTATAGAGGATTTCGTTAATGGAGATATTGATGAAGTAATCGATGCACTTATTACAACAGATCAGGCAAGTAGGCTCGCCGGTGAAGAGGATTAAGATAAGTTACAAACGAGAAATAATATACGGGGGGCATAGAGTATGGATAAGAATGTATTGGCTGCTTTGGGGTTATCCCTATTTGCCGGGTTATCCACCAGCATAGGCGGATTAATTGTTTTAACCATAAAAAAAGTAAATGCTAAAGTATTGTCTCTTGCTCTCGGTTTTTCAGCAGGAGTCATGATTTATGTCTCCTTTGTAGAGATTTTGCCTGAGGCAGGCAGATATATGGAGAGCTACTATGGACAGGGAAAAGGCGATTGGATATCCTTTCTTGCGTTTTTTGGCGGAGTGTTTTTAATTGCAATAATTGATAAATTAGTTCCCGAAAAAAGTAACCCCCATGAACCCCAAAACGCAGAGTTTTTTGATGTATGTAATCTTGGTGCGAATTCTGCGGCACTTATTAAAACCGGAAAGCTTACGGCTCTGGTAATTGCGATACACAATTTCCCTGAAGGGCTGGCTACCTTTTTTGCAGCCATAAATGATCCCTCGGTTGGAATAGCAATAGCAATTGCTGTTGCGATACACAATATCCCAGAGGGTATTTCTGTTGCAATGCCTATATATTGTGCTACCGGTAATAAGAAAAAAGCCTTTGGTATGTCCTTATTATCCGGACTGGCCGAGCCAATAGGAGCTATATTAGCTTATTTACTATTAGCCCCCTTTATGAATGATGCTATTTTCGGCATAGTATTTGCAGCCACGGCTGGTATCATGGTGTATATTTCATTAGACGAGTTGCTGCCCTCAGCCAGAGAGTACGGCGAACACCATCTGTCAATCTGGGGCCTGATAGCAGGCATGATTGTAATGGGCCTTAGCCTGTTGTTACTAGGATAAACGAGACAGGGGACGGTGCCGTGTCCCATATAGTCCCCCGCCGTTATACTTCCGGTTCACCATTAAGTCTGGCAAAAATTATATCTCAGATTATCTCCAAAAAGCTGGTAAGGCACCACAAAAACCTGTATTCCTGAGGCATAGGGAGCAATTGTATATAGAGGATAAAAAATAGCTATGCCATTTTCATCTAAATAATAATTCTTAGGGTCAAAATATTTCCGGATGTTCTCATTTAAATTATCAAAATAATGGTCGGTACCGGTGATTTGTCTTCTTGCTGCCTCAGATTCGATGCAGGCCAGCATGATAGGTACATAATAGTAATCCTTTTTAAATAGCTGTTCAAGTGCCAGCAGCATCCCCTTTCTCATATCCCAGGTATTACCCTTTCGGACAGTAGTTCCATGGGCACCGCCGGTGAATTCATAAACATCAAAGAACAGACTTATCAGGGGCTTATTGCAATATGTAGCTTCGAATACTTCTATGAACTCAAAATTATGAAAAGGGAAATCTTGGACTTGGCTAACATTATAATGCTTTACTGCAGCCTGATAAAATTTTGATGAGGCATAATAGTAATTTTTTCTTGCCCTTTGTCTATAATGCATATTAAAGCGTGACGAGTTTCCGCTATACCCTGGATCCAAGTGAGGGTAATTGATTTTCAAATCAACCATCAGCACCTTATTATGGTATAATTGGTCCTTGATTGTCTGGGTTCTGATATAATTGCACTTCATTAATACCACCTCACACAATTATATTGCGAATCTTGGTTTTTAATGCTTGTATACGGCCAATAATCTGTGTTGGTGAGAAGAAATTTTTGGGCAATAAGCCCTGAAACAGGCTGAAATCAATGGTTATTAAAACTTCACAGCATTTTAAAAATAGTAATTGACAAATCGAATTTTCCATGATATTATGCTAATAATTTCATAATTTTGACACCAAACCGTTGAGGCGGAGATAAAGGTAATGATGATCCCACAGAGAGTCTGAGATGCTGAGAATCAGATGGAAAACACATTATCAAATGGACCGCTGAGGGTGCAGTCAAATTACAGATTGTATCTGTAAGAGTACTCTGCAACGTGCAGGCATACGTTAGTTGCCGGGGATATGATGGTATCTTGCTAAGTGCACGACTTATGTTCGTGAATCAAGGTGGCACCACGGATAGTAGTTTATTCGTCCTTGACAGAATTCAAATAATTCTGTCAAGGACTTTTTTATTTTTGTCAGAGGAAGAAGGTGTAGGTTATGGTATATCCGGAATTAAGCAGGATTAAGGCTATTGCACAAAGCGGGGAGTTTAAAACAGTGCCGCTAAGTATGGAGATTTTATCGGACATAAAGACTCCCATTGAAGTATTGAGAATACTGAAGAACATTTCAAACCATTGCTATATGCTCGAATCAATCTCCGACGCCCAGAATTGGGGAAGGTACACCTTTCTTGGTTATGACCCGAAGCTTGAGGTTACATGTGTTAATGGAAGAATGAAGATAGGTGATCGGGTATTTGAAACCACTGACCCGGGCAAGCACATAAGCCAGATACTTGAAAGCCATAAAAGTGCCAGACTTCCGGGCCTTCCGCCCTTTACAGGAGGACTGGTGGGCTATTTCGCTTACGATTATATCAAGTATGCTGAATCTTCTCTGAATCTAGAGGCAAAGGATACCGAGGGCTTCAAGGATGTTGACCTTATGCTTTTTGATAAGGTTATTGCATTTGATAATTTCGCACAAAAAATTATCCTGATAGTGAATATTGACCTTGAAAATTATGAGGAAGAGTATAACCGCGGGGTATCAGAACTTGGGAAAATGACCGAGCTGATTAAATGTGGTTTACCCCATAAGGATACTCCGGGAAGACTTAAATCCGAAATAACCGCGTTATTTGATAAGTCTGAGTATTGCAGGATGGTTGAGCAGGGAAAGCACCATATTAAAGAGGGTGACGTCTTACAGATTGTTCTATCAAACAGACTTGAAGCAGAATATGAAGGAACTCTGTTTAATACCTATCGCCTTCTTCGCACATTAAACCCCTCACCCTATATGTTCTATTTCTCCAGTGATGACATTGAAATAGCAGGGGCCTCACCCGAAACGCTGATAAAGCTGAAAGACGGAGTTCTGCGCACATATCCTCTTGCGGGAACCAGGCCGAGAGGCAGGACCGAGGAAGAGGATAAAAGACTGGAGGAAGAGCTCCTGTCTGACCCGAAGGAATTATCCGAGCATGACATGCTGGTGACACTTGGCATGGAGGATATTGGCAAGATAAGCAGGCCAGGCAGTATCACGGTAGAAAAGCACCACATTATATCCAGGTATTCCCATGTAATGCATATAGAATCAATCATTCGCGGAGAGATTCAGGAGGGGAAAACGGCATTGGATGCAATTGACGCCATATTGCCTGCAGGAACCCTCTCGGGTGCACCAAAAATCAAGGCTTGTCAGCTAATAAATAACATTGAAAACAATAAACGTGGGATATACGGCGGAGCTATCGGTTATCTGGATTTAACGGGCAATATGGACACCTGTATAGCCATAAGAATAGCCTACAAGAAGAATGGAAAGGTGTTTGTCAGAAGTGGAGCGGGTATTGTAGCAGATTCAGTTCCTGAAAAGGAGTATCAGGAATGCTTAAACAAGGCTGAGGCCGTTGTAAAGGCCCTGAAAATGGCCGATGAAATAAGGTATTAAAGAGGGCAGATCAAAAAAGAAGCAAGGGAGAATGGTAGTATGATTAAGGAAGCAATTAAGAAGATTGTGGATAAGCAGGATTTGACCTATGACGAAGCATATGGCGTAATTAACGAAATCATGAGCGGACGGACCACCCAGGTACAAAACGCTGCCTTTCTTGCAGCACTGTCAACAAAGAGTACGAAGGCAGAGACCATTGATGAAATAACAGGCTGCGCAAAAGCTATGCGGGATCATTCAATAAAGGTTGAGCATGATATGGATGTGCTTGAAATAGTAGGAACCGGAGGAGACAGATCACAAAGCTTTAATATTTCCACCACCTCGGCTCTGGTTATAGCTGCATCAGGAGTAAAGGTTGCGAAGCATGGAAATCGTGCGGCCTCATCACAATGCGGAACGGCTGATTGCCTAGAAGAGCTGGGAGTAAACATAGATCAGTCACCTCAAAAATGTGTCGAGCTATTAAATAATGTAGGAATTTGCTTTTTATTCGCTCAAAAATATCACACATCAATGAAATATGTGGGCTCCATCAGAAAGGAACTTGGCATCCGGACGGTATTTAATATATTGGGACCCCTTACAAATCCGGCATCACCCAAGATGCAGCTGTTAGGAGTTTATGATGAGTCGTTGGTTGAGCCATTGGCAAGAGTATTGCATGGCCTGGGCGTGGAAAGCGGAATGGTTGTATACGGGCAGGATAATTTTGATGAGGTCTCAGCAAGTGCACCGACAACTGTTTGTGAATTGAGAAACGGAGTTTATAAAAAATACATAATTCAGCCTGAAGATTTTGGATTAGAACGGTGTGAAAAGAGTGAACTCGTAGGCGGATCACCTGCTGATAACGCAGATATCACACGCAGAATTCTGTCAGGAGAAAAGGGTGCAAAACGAAATGCAGTTTTACTAAACGCGGGAGCAGCCCTGTATATCGCAGATAAAGCACCAAGCATTAATGAAGGAATAACACTTGCAGCAAGCCTTATAGATTCAGGAGCTGCAAAGGAAAAGCTTAATAGCTTTATTACATCTTCACAATAGCAGCTATTTAATAAAGGAGTAAAAATGGGAACTATTCTTAACACAATTGCCGACTATGCAAGACTGCGTGTAGCAAAGGATAAAGAGAAGATGCCACTTAATGAAGTAAAGAGAATATGCTCCGAAATGGGGCAGGCCGAGGGCGCCCTTTTCGAGGCTGCATTAAGAAGGCCTGGAATCAGCTTTATTTGCGAGATTAAAAGAGCATCACCCTCAAAGGGGATTATTGCAAAGAATTTTGATTATATTAGAATTGCTGAGCAATATGTCGAGGCTGGTGCCGATTGTATATCCTGCCTTACGGAGCCTAAGTGGTTTAAAGGGTCGGATGATATTTTTGAAAGAATTAGAAAAGTAGTTTCGATTCCCATGCTCCGGAAGGATTTTATTGTTGATGAGTATCAGATCTATCAGTCAAGGGTGATGGGGGCCAATGCAGTACTGCTTATTTGTTCTGTTTTAGATGAGCTTACCTTAAGAAAGTATTTAGAGCTTTGCAAAAGCCTTGGCCTTGCAGCTATTGTGGAGGCACACGACGAGGAAGAGGTTTTGGCAGCACTAAATGCTGGAGCAGCAATAATCGGGGTAAATAACCGGAATTTAAAGGATTTCTCGGTTAATATGGATAACTGCAAAAAGCTTCGAAGATTAGTTCCCCGGGAAATATTGTTCGTAGCAGAAAGCGGCATAAGAAAGCTAGAGGATATCGAGGCTTTGCGAAGGATTAAAGCAGATGCAGTTTTAATAGGTGAGACACTGATGAAATCATCAGACAAAAAGAAAGCATTAGAGATCTTGAGGGGAAAAGTATGATGTATGTGAAAATCTGCGGGTTAAAGCATAATAGCGATATTGAACATGTTAACACCCTTTTGCCTGATTTTGTTGGTTTTATCTTTGCCAAAAATAGCAAAAGATATGTTACCCCAAAAGAAGCTGCAGAGCTAAAAGAAAGGCTGGACAAAAGAATTAAAGCTGTCGGTGTCTTTGTAGATGCAGAATTGGAGTTTGTGGCCGAAATAGTGTCACAGGGGATTATCGACATAATCCAGCTTCATGGTAAAGAGGACAACAGCTACATCAGAAGCCTTCGTGAGGACATGGGAATCTTAAAACCAATAATTAAAGCCGTTTCAGTTTCATCAATAGAGGATCTCTCTTCTGCAATGGAGTCTGAGGCAGATATGATTCTTTTTGATAACGGCCCGGGGGGCACAGGTAAAAGCTTTAATTGGGCACAAGTCGCAGGCTTTAATAGACCATTTATTTTGGCAGGGGGTCTGTCAGCTGATAATGTTGCAACAGCAATTAAGGCATGTAAGCCTTTTGCGGTTGACACAAGCACAGGAGTTGAAACAGAAGGACGAAAGGATTTTAACAAAATACAGGAGTTTATTACTACAGCAAGGAGGGCATAGAGCAACGGCGAGGGGGCAAAGACGAACCCCTTCTGGTTAAATGATTTACCCTCTGACGAAAGGAGTAAGTATGGAACAGAGAAAAGGAAGATTTGGAGAGCATGGAGGGCAGTTTATCCCCGAGACTCTTATGAACACAGTAATTGAACTGGAAAATGCCTATGAGCACTACAAGAAGGATCCAGATTTTCGGAGGGAATTGTCCGAGCTTCTTAATGAGTATGCCGGAAGACCAAGCCGACTTTATTTTGCCAAGAAGATGACTCAGGATCTGGGAGGAGCAAAAATCTACTTAAAGCGTGAGGACCTGAATCATACCGGCTCACACAAAATCAACAATGTCCTGGGGCAGGCCCTTTTGGCGAAAAAGATGGGTAAGAAAAGGCTTATAGCTGAGACGGGAGCGGGTCAGCATGGCGTTGCCACGGCAACGGCAGCAGCATTATTGGGCATGGAATGTGTAATCTTTATGGGTGAAGAGGACACTGAGCGCCAGGCTCTAAACGTATTTCGTATGAGGCTGTTAGGAGCAAAGGTGGTGGCTGTAAGCTCAGGCACTGCAAGGCTGAAGGATGCAGTTAATGAGGCCATGCGTGAATGGTCAACCCGCCTAGAGGATACCCATTATTGCCTGGGATCTGCCGTGGGGCCACACCCTTTCCCAACCATTGTGCGTGATTTCCAGGCTATTATCTCCATGGAAATTAAAGAACAGATTCTGAAAAAGGAAGGACGATTACCTGATGCGGTGATTGCATGCGTGGGGGGAGGCAGTAATTCCATTGGTGCCTTCTATCATTTTCTTAAGGACAGTACTGTTCGTTTGATAGGCTGTGAGGCTGCAGGCCGAGGAACAGACACCTTTGAAACTGCTGCTACTATTACCACAGGAAAACAGGGTATTTTCCACGGCATGAAGTCATACTTTTGCCAGGATCAGTACGGTCAGATTGCACCTGTTTACTCCATTTCAGCCGGTCTGGACTATCCCGGTGTCGGTCCTGAGCACTCCGGTCTTCATGACTCCAAGAGGGCCGAATATGTTGCCATAACAGATGAAGAGGCAGTGCAGGCTTTCGAATATCTGAGCAGAACTGAGGGCATTATCCCGGCAATCGAGTCAGCCCATGCAGTGGCTCATGCTATAAAGATAGCACCCGGGATGTCAAAGGACAAAATCATAGTAGTTAATCTATCGGGTAGGGGCGACAAGGACTGTGCAGCAATAGCAAGATACAGGGGGGAAGAGATTTATGAGTAATATTAAGAAAGCATTTTCAGAGGGTAAAGCGTTTATTCCGTTCATTACCTGTGGTGACCCTGATTTGGAGACCACAGCAAGGATTATTCGGGAAATGGCGGCAAGTGGAGCTGACCTGATTGAATTAGGAATACCGTTTTCGGATCCTGCTGCTGAGGGTCCTGTAATTCAGGCGGCCAGCCTCCGGGCTCTTTTAGGTGGAGTTACTACCGACAAGATATTTGATATGGTTCGGGATCTTCGACGGGAAGTAAAGGTCCCCATGGTGTTTATGACATACGCAAACCTGGTTTATGCATATGGTACCGAAAGGTTTGTAAAGACAGCAGCAGAAATAGGGATGGACGGCCTGATTCTGCCTGATGTCCCCTTTGAGGAAAAGGAAGAGTTTGCCCCGATCTGCAGAAAATATGGGATTGATTTCATAAGCCTGATTAGTCCTACATCTGAGCAACGGATAGAAATGATTGCAAAGGATGCCGACGGTTTTATATATTGTGTATCCTCCCTTGGAGTAACAGGAGTGCGTAGTAAAATAGAGACTGATATTGAGAACATGGTTAGGCATGTTCGCAGGGTTAATCCAGATATACCCTGTGCTGTCGGTTTTGGAATAGCAACCCCTGAGCTTGCACAAATGATGGGGAAATATGCTGATGGTATTATTGTAGGATCAGCCATTATGGAATTTATTGATCAATACGGCAAGGATGCATCTCCTTATGTTACTGACTTCGTAATAAAGATGAAGAAGGCTCTGAATGCAGGCTAGCAGGTTAAAAAACACAGGGGGACGG
>JAAYTU010000021.1 GCA_012523705.1 Clostridiaceae bacterium | reverse complement strand
TTATCATAGCGTCTCCTTATTGGGCATATTTACTTCGGAGTAAATTTTGGGTTCAACATATATTTAAAACTCTTATTATTCTCTATTTTTTAATTCTCACTAAAAATATGTGCCACCAATGAATTTTCAGGCTATCATCTATATGAAACTCCCAAATTCTTGCGAAAAAATTCTCCTGGCACATTCTTATGCTATCGTCTATATTTGTAATTCCCAAGTTCTCACTAAAAATATGTGCTCCTGGCACTATAATTATAACATCATACCCATAGATAATTATATGACTATTTCAAAGGTATTGATATGTCAGCATAAGAGCCTTGTAGATTCCATAAATAAAAATATGACTATTTGTCAATATCCCTTTAAACTAGTAATACAAAGTAGTATAATACTAGTAATTTTTTAGCTACTGTGTTTTTCTTGATAATGTGCGACTTTCCCAATAAAAATGAAAGGAAGTATGTAAAATGCAGCTTGAAACAAAGAGACTTATCCTGCGTCCCTGGCAAGAAGAGGATGCTGAGGAATTGTATAAGTACGCTAAGGATCCCCGGGTAGGGCCGATCGCAGGATGGCCTGTACATACCTCGGTTGAAAACAGCCTCGAAATCATACGGGGAGTATTGTCAAGTCCAGAAACCTATGCTGTGGTTCTGAAGGAAACCAACAAACCTGTTGGCAGTATTGGTCTCCTGTTTAAGGATACGGCCCATGCCCCGGTGACTGACACGGAAGTAGAGATAGGATACTGGATTGGTGTGCCTTATTGGGGGCAGGGTCTTATTCCCGAAGCGATCCGTGAGCTTCAACGCCGTTGTTTTGAGGATTTAGGCTGCACCGGGATGTGGTGCGGATATTACGACGGAAACATTAAATCTAAGAGAGCACAGGAAAAGTGCGGCTTCGTATTTCATCATACCAGTCCTGATGTGTTCTGCCCTCTGGTTGGCGAGACCAGAACTGAGCATTTTACTTATTTAAGCAAGGAAGATTGGGAAAACCATTTATGATATAATAGAATCTAGTTGCAAACCTTCACAGTAGCTCAGTATATTTGAGGTGGGGCATGACAAAGGCCAAAGGATTCTCAGTTCTTATTATTTTGACGCTGTGCTTCTCCTTAATCCTTGCAGGCACAGTCGAAGGACAGATAGATCTGTCTTCTGATCTTGATGACACCTTTTTGGAAATCTCTAATGAAGAAAAGGCTATTTTAGATGAGCTTTTTATTCTTTCTCAGGAAATCGATGAAATAAACGAATCTGCCCGGATTATTCTCGAAGAATTGGATAAAGTCCAGGGGGAAATCTCAAAACTTGAGGCTTCTATAAAAAGCCGTCAGGAAAACTACGACAGCCAGCTTAAGATTTTAGAGGCTGTTTTGGTAGCATATCAAAAGAATGGCCCCGCAACTTTTCTTGAGATCCTTTTATCGGCTGATAGCCTCAGAGATTTTATAAAGCGCCTCAATCTGGTAAAAGACCTTTCCAAGAACACAGAGAAACTTCTTAGCACTTTGGAGGAAGAAAAAGGTTTATTAGCACTTGAACAGGAGGCTCTAAAAGCCATAGGGGCATCCCTTGAAGAGAAAGATAATGAACTGCAGGCTGTCCTTTCTGAAAAGCTTCAGAGAAAGCAGAATCAGGAAGCCATTTTGACATCTCTGTCTGAAAAGAAGGATCAATTTGAAGAGCAGCTGAGGATTCTAGAACAATCCTGGAGTCAGGTTAGGCTGTTGCTAGCCGATATTTCAACCGAATTAACCAGGATAATTTATGAATCGGACCTTTCTGTAAAGGATTTTAATTTAAGCTTTGGCCTGTTATCTGTAAAGGGTTCGATATCAGACAACATAATAAATGAAACTGTAAAAAATGATCCTGAAACACCTGAACTGATTTTTACTTTTACCCCTGAGGGAATTCAGCTATATATTCCTGAATATGAACTATTACTCAACGGTTCTGTTTCTATTGATGACAAGAGTGGTTGTGCCTTCAGATATATAGCAGAGGAAGGGACTTTTCACGGCTTTCCCCTTGAAAAGTATGCTATTCAGGACTTGTTCAGAGATGGCTATATATTAATAGATTTTAGCAAAATTGTTGGCGACAATATAACAATAAAATCTGTGAAACTTAAGGATAGCATCATAGAGTTTACTGCAAATCCATTCTTTTAGTGCGTGAGGAAACAGTATGATTGAATTGAAAGAGGTATCTTTAGAATATCAAAATGGCACTTTAGCCCTGAAGGATATTAATTTACATATAGGCCAAGGTGAGCTTGTATATATTGCAGGACCCAGTGGCTCAGGGAAAACCAGTCTGTTAAAGCTTCTGATGGGGATGGAGAATCCCACTGCAGGAACTGTTACAGTTCTGGGCAAATCTCTTACCAATGCAAAGCCTCGAAAAATCAGCCGGATACGCAGAAAAATAGGACCGGTGTTTCAGGATCTTAAGCTGATTCCCGGAAGGTCTGCCCTGGAAAATGTTCTGATGGGTGTCCGTTTTCTTAACTTCTCATGGGCTAAAAAAAATGAAAATGCTTTAATTGCAATTGAAAGGGTAGGGTTAGCCCATAAGGCTTATTCTATGGTTGAGAACCTTTCTTTAGGCGAGCTTCAAAGAGTTGCCCTTGCAAGGGCTATAGCCAGAGAGCCCAAGATAATCATAGCCGATGAGCCCACTGCCAACCTTGACCATGATAATGCCGTTAATATCTTCAATATTTTATCCTCCCTTAAGAACCAAAACATAACGGTAATTGTAGCAACTCATGCTACCCACCTATTTGACCCAAAAGAGAACTTCACCCTGATTCGCATGGATCAAGGCTCCATTTCGATTGAAAAGAGGTTCTGTAGTAATGGAGAGCGGGACATTGATACGCAGATGCATCAACGCTCCATTCGAGTTGAAAGGCGGGGTGATGTCTAATGAAAAACTTTATATCCAATATAGGCTACTTTTTCAAGGAAGCAAGAAGAATTTGTCGCACGAATAAGCTCTCAAATGTTTTTACTTTTCTGGGAACTACCCTAGTGTTACTGTTGCTAGCATTGGCAGTGGCGGGATGGAGTGTATCCTCCAGATTAGTATTCATGCTTGAAAGAGAGGCTGAGGTAAGTGCATTTTTCCATAATAGTATCAGTCAGAGCGAAGCCCAAGCCCTGGCCGGGCAAATAGCTACATTTGACGGTGTATTAGATGCCAGTGTGATTGACGAGGCTGAAGCCTTTAATCGGATGGAAGATATACTTGCTGATGAAGCTGGAGTCTTGGAGCTTTTTGACGAAAACCCTTTTGAAGCCTATATAGAAATCAGGATTAAACCCCAAAAGGTCTCCCAGATAGTTGAAAAACTAAATAACCTTCCCCAGATAGAATCGGTTCGGGACAATAAGGATATCCTAGATCAGCTGAGTAGTTTAACAAATGCTCTTAGTGCTATAGGTTACCTCGTAGTAATTGCTGTCGGAATTACCACTATAATAATCATATCCCATATGATTAGGCAGGGAATTTATAATAACAGAGAGCAAATCAATACCCTTCGATTATTGGGTGCCCCCGGCTCCTTTATCGGATTACCCTTTGTGCTTGTAGGAATGCTTATTACAATTAGCGCAGGAATGCTGGCCCTAGGAATTGCACTATTATTAATACTTTATAGCTATGGGCGAATCGGAAGCACCTTATCCTTCATTCCTCTGCCGGTAAAGAGTGAGCTCATGCTGATTGTGACAACAGTTCTCGTATCGGTAAGTGTTCTTCTTGGAATCCTGGGAAGTGTTTTCGGTTTATCCTCAATAACAAAAAAATCATCGCCATCCAGCTAGAAAACTAACTCTGCCAGTGGCGATGATATAGTCCATGATTAATAATCTTTTATAATATATTATTCCAGTCTTACTGTCGCTTCTAAACCCTCAAGCTCTTCTTTGAATTTTTGTGCCTCTTCTGCAGGTGCATTTTCTTTTATTACTGAAGGTGCGGCATCGACCAAATCCTTTGCCTCCTTCAAACCACAGTTTAAGAAGCTTCTAACAGCTGCAATAACCTGGATTTTATTTTCACCTACATCTTCTAAGACTACTTTGTTAACCGCGCCTTGCCCGAAGGTCTGGCTGCCTGATGTGTACTGGTCATTACTATATCCTCTGTCTACAAAAGCCCGGGTAGCTGCTTCAGTTGCTTGTCTGCGGCTCATATCTAAAAAGGCTTGATAATCCTTCTTATACTTTTTCTTTAGCTCATCACTAAAGCCAAGAATTATATGAGGGCTGTGTTTTGAATACTCTTCCAGGACAGCGTGAACGCCTGCCTCAGTCGCCATGTTTATGGTATGTTCCTTCCTGTCCTTGGTATTTATTATAATTGCATATGTAACACTTGTTGTAACACCATTAGTCTTGTGGGTAATCCTCTTCAGATATGCCCAAATAATCTCTTCATTTTTAATTATGTTGGCTCTGTTTCCTTTAAAGACGAAGGTGTAATTATTACTAACCCTGGCAGATTCAATTTCTACTCCCTTTTGATAGTCCAACTCAATTTCTTCCATGCTAAGCTCAGGGTGTTTCTTAAGGAATCTCTTAATCTGTGAAACATAGGATCCTGTCAGTACTCTAATAAGGACATATACTAAGTAGCCAATAAATACGATACCTGCCGCTATGCAAACGTAAACCCATACTTCGTGGAGCCAGCCAATATGGTCAACCTCAAGTATGTACGGGAGTGCATATTGTTTAATCTCTTCTACATCATCTGTCCCAAGAAATTGAGATTCTTCAAACCATTTATAAAAGTACTTCTCTACTTCGTCCTTCATTTTATTAATGGTTCCTCTTACCGGCATGGTGGTTGTAAGCTCAGCTCTATCACCCATTA
>JAAYTU010000124.1 GCA_012523705.1 Clostridiaceae bacterium | reverse complement strand
CAGCAATGGATATAGACATTTACCATGTCATAATAGGCTATTTGCTGCAGGCATTGGGAATGCTGTTATTTGCTCTTGGAGTCCGTAGAAAGCCGGACATAAATACAAATAAGCGTTACTTTGTCTTTATTCTTATTGCAGAGGCTGCTGTCATTACAGCTGCCATGCTTTCAAAATGGGATGTTCTTTCATTTGGATTGGCTTTTGTTATGAACCTTATGCATGGAATGGTTGCAGGATTCTATCTGACATTGTTGAGTTCTTATGTACAACAGCAATATCGTGGACGTGTCTTTGGTTTTGGATATGCTTTTGGGAGCGTTGGAAGCTGGATTCTATCTATGCCCTTTGGGGGTAATTTTTTAAAAATGGACGGCATTGTAATTGTATATATTTTCTTAATTGGTATAACCTTACTTATGACTTCAAAGTTATCTAATGATAATTCCATGTCATATGATACTTCTTCTAGAAATAATGATAAACCAAGCGTCCTTGTATATATTTTTGTTGTTTTGGTTTTACTGTCGTTGGTTAAAAACATAGGATTTTATTTTCCCGCATCAGATATTTCAGGGGTTATTAATCTGGAATTTTCGAGGGCATTTTATGCCGTAGGACTTATAGCTGCCGGAATAATCAGTGATATGAATCGAAGATACGGGGCTATCTGCTGTGTTGCAGCCCTTGCTTTTTCATTTTTCTCTTTTGCATTAAACAGTAATCCGGGATTTAGTGTTGTAGTTTGGATACTCGGATATGTGTTTTTTGGCTTTTTTTCGGTCTACCGAGTGGTCGTATTTTCCGATATCGCTTCAAAAAAAGCATCATTGCTTCCTCTGGCTGCCTTTGGGCTTATGGCCGGACGCATAGGTGATTCATTTGGAACAATATGCGGTGTTCTATTATCTGAAAAAATTATTCCACTTATATTAATTACAAGCGGTTTATTTGTTTTGGTGATTTTTATGTTCTTTCCACTGTATAATAAGCTTTATAGTGCGACCATGACAGAAAGCGAAAGAAAAGAACTGCAATATGAAGACTTTGAAAAAAAATACACCCTTTCAAGGCGTGAAAGCGAGGTTTTCAGGCTTGTTGTACAGGGTTTATCCAATCTCGAAATCTCCGGAGCGCTTTATGTTTCAGAGAGTACGATAAAATATCATGTAGGAAATATCCTTAAAAAAGCTGGCTGCTCTAACCGCAACGAGCTTACGTTGAGGTTTAGAAGTAATTAAGCACTATTTTCGGTTAATTAAAGATTCATAGCACCACTTGTCAAAAATAAAGCTATCTGTCCCATCCCAAACTTTTTATTCTTCAAAAACCGTCACTCGAGTAGGGCGAAATTAATCGCCCTCTCATACCACTGTGCATGCCGTTCGGCACACGGCGGTTCAATTCAAACTTAAAATATGCCCATGCTCTGCATAATAATCATAAGCGCTTCTAAACAAAATACCCTATGCTTTCGGTGCTTCATCTCAATTACGCTTCGACTTCACACTCCGTCAGGCTACGATTTCGCTATTGCTTCTTCTCTCCCACATCTCGCAGTGGATGTGAATTACTTTATCGCTTCAATAAGATATGAGGCGACATAATCCTCAACATGATCCCCAAAATTCCATGACTTAATAATATCTTTACTGTTGGATTTAGGAACTAGTTTAATATTCTTAAAGCCGCATGTTTGCATCATTTTTTTAAGGTTCTCCACATGCTCTGCTCCACCAATACAGCTTGATATAGAGCCCAGGTCCTGTTTCAACTTCTCCGGTAGACTTTTGACAGCAACAATATCTGAAGCTGAAAGTCTTCCCCCGGGTTTCAACACTCTATAAGCTTCTTTAAAGACCTGTTCTTTGTCAGGAGATAGATTAATAACACAATTTGAAATAATAACATCTATTGAAAAATCCTTTACCGGTAATTGTTCAATTTCTCCCAACCTGAACTCCACATTTTCATAGCCACTTTTGACAGCATTTTTTCTCGCCAATTCAATCATATCGGGAGTCATATCAACCCCTATTATATAACCCGATTCGCCAACTTGCTTCCTTGCCAGAAAACAATCAAAGCCCCCTCCACTTCCTAAATCCAGAACAACTTCACCCTCTTTAAGCGACGCAATAGCCAGTGGATTACCGCAACCCAGTCCCATATTTGATTCTGTAGGCGCGTTAGAAAGGTTGTCTTCTGAATATCCAATATTTAATGATGCTTCATTAACATTTGTAGGAGCACCTCCGCAACAGCAGCCACTGCCACAGCAACCACTGTTGGCTCCTTTTGCGACCCTTGCATAATTCTTACGAATTGATGATCTAATCTCATCTTTATTCTTCATGAAATCCTCCGTTGTATCCCATAGGTAAACGCCTCCATGCGTTAGTTTACCCTCTAGCTTTTTGTAGAAGCTGTACTACTTCTTCCTGCTTTAGAACTTTACCATAGGAGGCAACCTTGCCGTCTATGACTAAAGCCGGAGTTGTCATAACACCATAAGAAGCAATTTGCGAAAAATCGGTTACATGATCAATATCCGTATCCATATTGAGCTGTTTCAAAGCTTCTCTTGTGAAGCTTCAAGCTGATTACATTTTGTGCATCCGCTTCCAAGTATTTTTATGGATGCACCTTCTAGCTTTACATTTTTGGCCTTTTCCATACTTTCAGCGTCACAGTTGCCACCGCAACAACAGCTTTGGTTTCCATCTTTTTTCTTCCTTAAATTAAATAATGCCATAATCATTTCTCCTTAATAAATATATTAGATTCAATCCTATACAGACATTAAAATAGTAATGACTTTAAATAATAAATGCCTCAATAGCATTGAAAAAGTACCCTACAATTATTATACCCAAAGCACAAACCCCTATGAAAAGCGCAAGCAATTTAGGTTTTACTGCTTTACGCAGCATAATTAACGATGGTAATGATAATGTTGTAACGCCCATCATAAAGGATAGAACAACGCCTAGCTGCGCTCCCTTAGTTAGTAATGCTTCTGCAATTGGAATAGTACCAAAAATATCTGCATACATGGGAACACCAATAACAGTTGCCATAAGAACCGCGAAGGGATTGCTTGTACCCAACACATTTACTACCCATTCTTCCGGAATCCAGTTATGAATAACAGCACCTATTCCAACACCCACCAGGATATATGGGAAAACCTTTTTGAATGTATCTACCACCTGATCTTTTGCAAAGACTAATCGGTCATGCCTTGTCAAATCAGGGGCTTCAATGTCAACACTTCCTCCTTTGGATATAAAGCTCTCCACATGTTCTTCCATATGAAGTCTTTCTATGATTGTACCACCGACAATTGCTATAACCAATCCCAGTAATACGTAGATAATAGCTACCTTTGCTCCAAAGATACTCATTAATAGGACCAGAGATCCTAAGTCAACCATGGGTGAGGATATAAGAAAGGAAAAAGTTACTCCTAATGGTAGCCCTGCCCCTAGCGATGAAGATAATGAGACAAACAGGCTATATCTGGATGATGGTAACGGTATGGGGGATATGGTTCTTCATATCAAGAATCTTGAGATATTCTTCAATCTATACATACCGAGCCTGACAGAAATGCAAAAGGCGGTTTTAAAGGATTGTTTGATTGAGTTATATAACAAATTCAATATCTATTGGGACACAGATATAAGCAAGCTCTCCAACATAGATTTTCCTGTTTTTTCTGACCTATATAAACTTGTTATTGGTAAGGCTGATATAAAGAAATCAGCAAAAAAAGAGAGCGAAACAAATATATATGCCGATCTTGCCTGCCTTTTAAAGGACATAGCCGAAGGAAGCGATTCTTTTCTTTGGAACGGCCATAGCACTCTTCAAACCAATACTAATTGTATTTGTCTGGATACGCATGATCTGCAGAATACATCTGACAATGTAAAGAGGACTCAGTATTTCAATATCCTGACCTGGTGCTGGGAGCAAATGAGCCGTAACAGAACCGAGAGAGTACTGCTTATAGCTGATGAGGCTTATCTCATGATTGATCCCAATGTTCCCCAGTCCCTTGTGTTCTTACGAAATGTTGCAAAGAGGGCAAGAAAATATGAAGCCGGGATAGCAATTATATCTCATAGCGTCGTAGACTTTTTAGACCCGCAAATCAAGATGTACGGGCAAGCTTTACTGGATATACCCTGCTTTAAGATTCTAATGGGCTGTGACGGCAAAAATCTTCAGGAAACAAAAGAACTCTACAACCTTACAGAGGCCGAGGAGGAATTGCTGGCAGGTAAAAAGAGGGGCAATGCCCTAATGATGATCGGCTCGAAACGTCTGCATATAATATTTGAAATTCCGGAATACAAGTTTAAGTTCATGGGCAAGGGGGCTCTGTTAACTAAGTATGAAAAAATGAGACCTGAAAGACCTTTGGTAGAGCTCTAAAAAGAAAAAAGCCTACTAATGGAAACGACTAAGAACAAAGTAACATGAAAAAAAGTGATGTGCAAGCCTTAACGAAATAATT
>JAAYTU010000020.1 GCA_012523705.1 Clostridiaceae bacterium | reverse complement strand
TTCAAGGAACAAAAACCTAAGAGGTTTTTAGCGAAAGTGGTACCTGTATCAATTTCGTTTTTGAAAGTAGAGAGGGAGCGTATTTTATAGTTCCCTTTTGCTATATAGACTAATATTTTCGACCAACTTACGATAGGTTTACGACCATTTATAAATAGTGGTAACCAATAATGAACCTGAAGAATAATAGAACATGTCTAAATAAGAACCTCAGTAATGGAGTTAGTTCTGTTTTTATAAAAGAATGCAATAAATATTTTAAAATAGGAAACAATTTATTAGCAAACCATCTTCTTAAGTTCTATCCCCATCATCTGTATACAAAAGTACAAGGAATCGAAAGGAAAAAACTTTGACTAGAATAATCAAAAAAAGAACATTTACAGGAACACCGGACATCGCGCCCCGCGCATATGAAGCAGAGCATTCTGCACTGGCACGCGAGGCAGCTGCGGAAGGGTTCGTACTATTAAAAAATGAAGATAATTTGCTGCCCATTCAGACCGGCAGCAGAATTGCCCTGTTTGGAGCAGGTGCCGGAAGAACTATCAAGGGTGGCACCGGAAGCGGAGATGTGAATGAACGTGCAAGCGTTACCATCTACCAAGGATTAAAGGAAGCAGGATACCAGATAACAACAGAAGAGTGGATTAATGATTATGATAAGAAATATACTGAAGCACGTCTGGCATGGAAGAAAGCCATTCTGGAGGATTCAGCAGCTAGATCAGCTGCAGGTGAGTTAAGCAGTTTTTTTGAGGCTTATACCGCACACCAGTTTATAATGCCTGTGGGTGCAAATGTGTATCAGACAGAGGCTGATACGGCAGTTTATGTGCTGAGCAGAATTGCGGGTGAAAACGCGGACCGCCATGCAAAGGGAAGCGATTATTATTTGAGCGATGAAGAGCATAAGATGCTTGTTGATCTGTGTGCCAGCTATGAAAAAGTTGTTGTGCTGATTAATGCGGGAGGCGTTGTGGATCTGTCCTTCCTGGATGAGCTTTCGCAGATTAAGGCAGTGCTTGTTGTCTCCCAGCCAGGTATGGAGGGTGGTCATGCAGTAGCCGATGTACTTTCTGGTGCGGTCAATCCTAGTGGAAAGCTTACGGATACATGGGCAATGAGATATGAAGATTATCCCAATGCGGCAAGCTTCTCACACAATAACGGAAATGTGGAGCAGGAACTCTATGAGGAGGGTATCTATGTAGGCTACCGGTACTTTGACAGTTTCGAAGTTCCTGCCCGCTACGGATTTGGTTACGGATTATCCTATACTACTTTTTCCGTAAACTTTGAGTCGGTTGTGACAGATGTGCACGGCACTGTGACTGTAAAAGTATCTGTCAGCAACACTGGAGATGCTTCCGGAAAAGAGGTCGTGGAAGTTTATGTAGGCCTTCCGGACGGAAAGCTTGAGAAAGAGGCAAGACGTCTCTGTGCATTTGGAAAGACCAACCTTCTTGCACCCTGTGAATCTCAGATCATGACGTTGAGCTTTGATGCTGACAAACTGGAAAGCTATGATGAAGAACATGCAGAATGGATTCTGGAAAAAGGTATATACGGCATTTATGTGGGAACCTCCCTTGAAGGTAGCAGGCTTTGCGCCGCTTTAAAGCTTTCAGAGGATAAGGTTCTTACCAAGGTCACAAACATCTGCCCGCTGCAGCATAACCTGAATTTGTTAAGCTTGCCTGCTGAAAAACGCAGAACCCGCTATGAAGCTATGGTGCAGGATGCGGCATTTGTTCCTACTGTTGCATATGATCTTACCGCAATAGAGACTGTTGTGGTGGATTATGAGGTGGCAGAACCTGAAGATGAGGCTTCTCGTTTGGTAGATTCTCTGACCGATGAGCAGCTGGTGCTTCTGGCTTGCGGTGATCCTGCAAAGGGTCAGAGTGAGGAGAGTGCACAGGAGGGTGCACTGGGAAGCGCAGGCGCATCTGTTCCCGGTTCCGCTGCAGAGACAAGCACGGCTGCTCTTGAGCAGGGTATTGCAAATATTGTCTTGGCTGACGGCCCGGCAGGTCTTCGTTTGACAAAGGCTTATTACATCAAGGACGGCAAGATTGTTCCCACTCCCATGGAGATGAATCTGGAGCACGGTTTCCTTTATGACGGAGCAGAGCCTGATGGAGAAAAGTGGTATCAGTTCTGTACAGCTATCCCGGTAGGAACCTGCCTTTCCCAGACCTGGAATATGGAATTGCTGGAAAGACTTGGCGTAATGGTAGGTGAAGAGATGAAAATGTTTGGTGTGCAGCTATGGCTGGCCCCCGGCATGAATATCCACAGGAATCCGCTGTGCGGACGTAACTTTGAATACTTTGCAGAGGATCCTCTGTTAAGCGGACGTTGCGCGGCAGCCATCACAAAGGGCGTGCAGAGCCATAAGGGCATCGGAACCACCATCAAGCATTATGCCTGCAACAACCAGGAAGACAACCGCATGGCTTCCGACAGTATACTGACCGAGCGAACCCTTCGTGAGATCTATCTGAAAGGTTTTGAGATTGCTGTGAAAGAATCGAAACCCCTTTCCATCATGACTAGCTACAACCTGATCAACGGTATTCATGCTGCAAACAATTATGATATCTGCACAAAGGTAGCCCGTCATGAGTTCGGTTTTGATGGTGTGATCATGACAGACTGGACCACCACAAATGTAGATGAAAACTGCACGGCAGCTGGTTGCATGATCGCTGGAAATGATATTGTCATGCCCGGCCTGGAAATGGATTTTGACAGCATCCGCGCAGCACTGGCAGACGGCAGCTTAAGTAGAGAGCAGCTGAAAAAGTGCATCACCCATCTGGTACGTGTGGTCTTGCAGTCCAACTGCTATGAATAAAGAAGAAATAAAGACAATAAGGCTGAAATAAAAACCTTAGTGAAGTAAATATAATATAGAATTTGATAAAGGACATATTATTCTTGTAGAGATACTGGAATTATATGTCTTTTTGATGCATTATATATTTGTAGGTGATCTGAGTTTGAGATTATTTAATGATGTAATTAATCCACCAAGAAATAAGGAGTATAATATGAGTGAGACAGTATTAACGATTTTTGAAATTTGTGTTTTGATAATTACTGGAATTGTTATGACAAGAAAGTATTCAACCTTAGCAGTTATAATTGTATTAGTAGGAATTTCTCATGTGGGATTTGGTTCGGATATTACTGTAGACCCTAACGATTTTGAAATGGATTACTATATGCCAAGTGTTGAGGAAGGTAAAGATATTAATGAAGAACTGGATTATATACATATTTTTGAGTCTGAGGAAATGGCAGTCATACCTGAAGTGGTAATGTATGATATTGAAGATGCTTACGAAATAGGAACGATTCATGAGATAAAGGGAGAATTTCCGGGTTTGGGTAAAGGAACATGGAATGAAGTACAAATAGAAGGTATAGAATATTTTTATGGAAATTATGAATTTGAAGAAATGGATGATATGATATTATATGGGTATGCCATTATAAGTGATGAATATTCATTAGCCAATGGAATTACTGTAGGCATGACGGAGGATGAGATACTAAAATCTTATCCAAATATGGCTGTAATAGATTTTGATAATAATTATGTATATAAAGAGATTACAGGTCATCAGGGATGGAATGGAACTGCTTATCCCAGTAGTTATATAGGAACTGACAGTGATTGGGATTACAATGGAGAAGATTATTATTGGACTAATCAATTCGATTATGTAATGATTGCAAATATTAATGATCCGCATCGGGGTAATTCACCGGTTAATTTGGCAGTGACTCATGATAAATTACCAGTTTATTTGGCATTATTTATTAAAGATAATGTAATTAAGGCTATTACCTTTTATTATCCAACGGCCGATTAATGAATTTTGTTAGCCAAGGTTATCCTTGTTTTGTAATGAACTTAAGAAGCCATTATAAAAGACGAGGTAAGGCGGAAGCGCAACACCTTAAGGCTGAGTATACCGGTTTTAGAATACAACCCACACAGGGCTACTAATTGGGCAGAGGTATGATGAGGTAGTAAACAGGATAATGGAGTGGTTAAAAAGGTACAAATAGTTTTTGTAAAAATGCAAGCTTGTTGCAGAATATAATTACTATATACTATGGTCATATATTGATATGTTATGTTTTATGGTATTATATACAATGCTGTTCTACAGCAGCAGTAGTAGTAGAGTGTGTAAGGATTTATATATCGGTTAAAGAAAAAATTAATAATGAAAGCATTACTTAGAGGATATTTTCATAGAAATCAGAATATATCCTCTTTTTGGGTTATTCAAGATATTTAACATTTCCTCATAAAGGGTAATACAACAGACCTCACAACTAAAACCAAGTCTCTTTCCATGTATGGTGTATTTATGCATATATAAAACTATTTGCAAATTT
>JAAYTU010000019.1 GCA_012523705.1 Clostridiaceae bacterium | reverse complement strand
CCTCCATCTTAGTATTGCATTTTATGTGTATTTTCTGCCATAATACATCAACTTTTTCACAATACACCAATATAAAACAATTATCAAGTTAAATTTACCTTATTTAAGCATTTAAGATATATTTTCCTCTGAAGTTTTATTGGTATCCACCTTTTTAAAATAACATGTGGCATTTTTTATTATCTTTTCTATTTTATTTTATCATCTTATTACAGCAATACTTTGGATATGAAGAATAATGTGAAACACTATGCCTTATATACTATTTCTCCATTAATTATCGTGTACAATGTTTTTGTAAATATGTTCATGGGATCCCCGTCAAATATGGCAATATCAGCGTCCTTTCCTGCCTCTATGCTGCCAACCCTGTCAGATACATTGCATATTTCTGCCGCGTTAATGGTTACAGCTTTTAAGGCCTCTTCCACACCCAAACCTTCCCAGCAGCCCTCTGCGTCAATTACGGTGACTGTATTCTTTTCGTCCCTCTCCTTCTGGGCATACTCTTGTTTGTTCATATGGTGACAACCATTGACTAGCTCAGGCTCTTTTACCACCATTCCTTTAATCTCTATATTTTCTCCTACCTTAGCTATCTTTCCGTCTTTTATTAATATGCAGCCCTTTTCATAGACATGCCCTGCCATGGTAAGAATTTTACCGTTTTTTATTAATACCATATTTCCCTCGCATAAAATTATGATGATTTAAACTATTGTTTGCTTCAATTAAAAATGCTATTCTTTAAAATCTTTAGATTCTGGTAATATTTTTTAGCTTTTAAGGCATCATATTACTGAAAATATGTTTGTGTTTTCGATTTTCTTATACTTAGGAGGTGAATCAGCTATGGCAAATCAGAACAACAGGAACAGACGCAACGAAAACAATCAAAACCAGAAACAGAACCAAAACCAGAACCAGAATCAAGACAGAAACAGAAACAACGAAAATAGTAATCAAGACAACAGACGATAACTCAGTGAGACAGGGGACGGTTCTGTGTCCCACCATCCCCTGTCTCACGTCTCACTTGTTGCATTTAGTGCAATCGTGCTATAATTATCTGAGAATAATTGAGGAGCTTATATATGTGTGAGGTAAAAAAGGCCTTTGTTCTGGGGATGGCAAGAAGCGGTTATGAAGCAGCAAAGTTTCTTGTTAATAAGGATTATAGCGTTGTAATAAACGATTCAAAAAAAGATCAAAACCCGGATCAAATAAAAGAGTTACACAAGCTGGGAATTAAAATTCATTTAGGCGGTCACCCAGAGGAGCTTTTTGATTCGACATTTGATCTGCTTGTCAAGAATCCCGGCATTCCAAATAATCATGCATATGTAAAAAAGGCTGCTGAGCTTAATATCCCTGTTATAAATGAGCTTGAGCTTGCTTACAGATATTTTCCTAAAGGCGTAAAAATCATCGGCGTCACCGGCACAAATGGGAAAACTACTACGACTACAATAATATATAAGCTTTTAGTTGAGACTGGTAAGCCTGCTTATCTTATGGGCAATATCGGTTTTCCGGTATGCTCCTTTGTTTCAAAACTAAAAACGGGCGATATTGCTGTAATGGAGGTTTCAGATCATCAGCTCTGCAACGTTATCGAGTACAAAACAGATATTTCCCTATTAACAAATATATCAGAGGCTCACCTTGATTTTCATGGTAACTACAGTACCTATAAGAGCATGAAAAAGAGGATTTTCAATCATCACACTAAGGATGATCTGGCAATCCTTAATCTTGATGATGAGGAGTCTCTCAATCTTTCTAAAGATATTAAATCTGCAAGGAAGTACTTTTCCTCCCTCTCCAAAAATGATAAGGGTGCCTCAATAATTGATGGCCATATTTGCTACAACAATGAGAAAGTCTTTGCTTTAAAGGATCTGAAGGTAAAGGGCAGGCATAACTATGAAAATGTAATGGCTGCAATTGCTGTAGTAAAGGAATTCGGTGTTGATAATGAGGCAATAATCAAAGTTTTAAGTTCCTTTGGCGGAGTTGCCCACAGGCTAGAATATGTCACCACAATCAATGATATTGAGTTCTATAATGACTCCAAAGCCACAAACATTACCTCAACCCAAATTGCGTTAAGCTCCTTTGATAACCCTACAATTCTTTTGCTTGGCGGTCTTGACAGAGGCCACAGTTTTTCGGAGCTTAAGGACTATCTTAAAAACACGAAGCTAATTGTAGCCTTTGGGCAAACCAAGGAACGTATTTGTTCCTTTGCTTCTGAAAACAATATCCCCTGTAAAGCCTTTGATAATCTTGAGGAGGCAACTTTTGAGGCCTATTTCAATGCCGTTGCCGGCGATGTGGTGCTCTTAAGCCCTGCCTGTGCATCTTGGGATCAATATGATAATTTTGAAATTCGGGGAGACATGTTTAAAAAATATGTGGAGAATCTTAGCCGGAAGTATGAATGATCATCTCATATTTTCTTAAAGTCTCATCATCCTCCACTTTTATCCCTGATTTATAAAACTCGATTCGGCCCTTTATATCGGATTTGTTCAATAGGCCAGAGCCCATTAATACCTCATAAAGATAATTTACCGTGCCCCGATTGCCGTCAATAATATCTATTCCGGATGGCAATGCCTTTTTAAGTGCATCCTTAAATAAAGGGAAATGGGTACAGCCCAGTACTAAAGTACCATATTTTTCAATATCGGCAGGCAAAATTTCGTTTATATACGAATCCACCTCAGGGCCACTAAAAGTAAAGCTTTCTGCAAACTCAACAAGCCTTGGGGCAGGCAGCATATCCACAATATGTCGGGAGTCAAACTTGGCCACGAGACTTTGAAACTTTTCTTCCTTGAGGGTTAACGAGGTTGCCAGCACCAGCACCCTTTTTCCGGCATCCTTTGTTTTCTCTACTGCAGGCTTAACGGCCGGCTCCATCCCTATGACAGGGAAATCATAAACCTGCCTTAAAGCTTTTACTGCAGCACTCGTAGCAGTATTACACGCTATAACAAGGGCCTTTATGCCTCTTTCATTCAAAAACCTTACCGCATTAAAGGTCAGAGCTTTAACTTCTTCCTTGGTCTTGGTACCATAGGGCGCATTAACAGAATCAGCAAAATATATGTAGTTTTCGTGGGGCATTAGTGTCAATGCCTCTCTTAATACTGATAATCCGCCTATTCCTGAATCAAAAAAACCTATGCTCATTTCGTCCCTCGCACATACTGTTTTAGGTTTATCATTATGATTATTTTTAACACCTTTATTCTATCATAAACATTATGAAAGTGTAGCAACCATTAACAAGTGTCGGGTAATACTAATTTAAAAATCTGTTAATAATATAGCTTTTTTTTGATTGTAGCATATGTTAAACTTAATAAAGTGTAAAAAATAATATATGAATTGTGAATTGGGATGGCTGCAAGTACAATTTGTATTGGCAGCCTAATTTGGCTTTATCTTTGGGTTATAATTAGTAGTTGAGTAATATTTGTTTTTTTGCTGTTTGATAGCCCGACTACAGCACGAATACAGCCCAACTACCTGACCCTTAACATTGATCCGCATTAAAGGAGGCTCTGGAATGATAAAAAAACTATTACCCAACTTGGGCGAGTATAAAAAACACACTATACTGACCCCTATCCTGGTCATATTTGAAGTAATTTTGGAAATATTAATTCCTTTTCTTATGTCCAAAATAATTGATATAGGTGTTAAAAATAGCGATGTGAACTATATAATCAAAATTGGATCGCTAATGATAGTAATGGCGCTATTTTCCCTCTTATTTGGTGCATTATCAGGAAAATATGCATCCATAGCAAGCGTAGGATTTTCTAAGAATTTGCGAAGAAGCCTGTTTGAAAAGATTCAGCATTTTTCCTTCTCAAATATTGATAAATACAGTACCGCATCCTTAGTAACCCGGTTAACCACAGACATAAACTTTGCTCAGATGTCTCTGCAAATGGTAATCCGTATGCTTGTGCGTTCACCGATAATGCTGATAAGTGCAACTTTTATGGCATATACCATCAATCCAAGGCTATGCACTATCTTTTTAGTTGCCATCCCTGTATTGGGAATTGGTCTTTATTTTATTGCCTCTAAAGCGTTCCCTCTGTTTAAGGCAATGCTGAAGAAATTTGACGGCCTAAATGCCTCTGTACAAGAGAATCTGATTGGTATAAGGGTTGTGAAGGCCTTTGTAAGAGAAGATCACGAAAACGAAAAGTTCAGAAAGACTGCCAATGATCTTTGTGATGCAAGCGTTAAGGCCGAAAATATGCTTATCTATAATATGCCTTTGATGCAATTTGTCATGTATGCCTGTATGGTTGCAATTTCATGGTTCGGCGGAAACATGATAATCAGGGGCACAATGGAAACAGGCCAGCTTATGAGTTTTATAAGCTACGTATCTCAGATACTTATTTCCCTTATGATGATTTCCATGGCCTTTGTCATGCTGGTTATCTCAAGAGCTTCAATCGTGAGAATTGTCGAGATTCTTGATGAAGATATTGATGTAAAGGATGACCAGGGAGATCCTGGCCTGAAGCTGAATGATGGCTCTATAGTCTTTGATAATGTAAGCTTCAGCTATTGTAAGGATAAAGATCATTTAAACCTTGATAATATTAATTTTGAGATAAAATCTGGTGAAACAATTGGGATTATTGGCGGAACCGGCTCTGCCAAAACAACTCTGGTGCAACTTATCCCAAGACTGTATGATGTCACCGGCGGACGCATCATTGTTGGTGGAAACGATGTAAGGGATTACACCTTTAGTAACCTTAGGGATGAGGTGTCAATGGTATTGCAAAAGAATGTTCTCTTTTCAGGAACCATTAAGGAGAATCTGAAATGGGGTAATGAGAACGCCACCGACGAGCAAATTGTGGAAGCCTGCAAAGCTGCTCAGGCCTACGATTTCATAATGTCCTTCCCTGATGGCTTGGAAACTATGCTTGGCCAGGGAGGAGTAAATGTGTCGGGAGGACAAAAGCAAAGACTTTGTATTGCCAGGGCCTTACTCAGAAAGCCTAAAATTCTTATATTGGATGACAGTACCAGTGCTGTGGATACTGCCACCGACAGTAAAATCAGAGAGGCTTTATCCAAAATTATTAAAGACATGACCACAATCATCATAGCCCAAAGAATTTCGTCCGTAAGTGACGCAGACAGGATTATCGTTATGGATGATGGGAAAATAGATGCTATCGGAACACATGAAGAATTACTCAGCGATAATGCCATTTACAAAGAAGTATTCCAATCACAGCAGAAGGGGGTGGCATAAACATGGCAGGACCTCAAGGCAGAAAACCTAAAATCGGCAAACCCAGAGATGCCGGAAAAATAATAAAGCGACTGTTACAGTATCAGTCTAAATATAAGTTTCAATTAATAGTTGTAGCAATAGCAATTATAATCAGCGCCCTTGCAGGAGTGGCGGGCATTTACTTTTTAAAACCCATTATAAATGTCTACATCGTACCGCTGATAGGCCAGGAAAACCCCGATCTGTCGGGCTTTGTGAGTACCCTAGTTCTAATGGGCGCCATTTACCTAGCAGGAGTCTTGGCCACCTACCTTCGCAGTAAGCTGATGGTCAACATCTCAAACAATACCCTGCTTCGGATTCGTGTGGATTTGTTCACCCACATGGAATCTCTGCCTATCAGGTATTTTGATACCCATACTCATGGCGACCTTATGAGCAGATACACCAACGACATCGACTCCCTGAGAGAAATGATCAGTCAAAGTCTGCCACAGCTTTTTTCCTCTTTGCTGACAGTGGCTGGTGTATTCATAATGATGCTTGCTTTAAATCCGTTATTGACTGTGCTTGTAATTTTGATGCTTGTTCTCATGCTGAACATTATCAGAGTAATAGGCGGTAAAAGCGGAAAGTACTTTCAGGCTCAGCAAAAGGAGATTGGCAAGGTAAACGGATATGTGGAGGAAATGATAGAAGGCCAAAAGGTAGTGAAGGTCTTTTCCCATGAAGAGAAAGCCCTGAACAACTTTGATGCTATTAACAACGACTGGGCCCATGCTTCAACTAATGCTCATACCTTTGCAAATATACTCATGCCAATAATGGGTAACCTCTCATATGTCCAGTATGCCATTACCGCAACAATAGGCGCAATAATGGCTTTGAACGGCATGACAGACTTGGGTACCATCGCATCCTTCTTACAATATACCCGCTCCTTCTCACAGCCTATTACTCAGATGTCCCAGCAATTGAACACTGTTTTAGCAGCTCTTGCTGGTGCTGAGAGAATATTTGAGGTTCTCGATGAAGAGCCTGAGGTTGATAACGGCTATGTTGAGCTTGTAAGAGCAAAACTGAATGAAAAGGGCGAATATGTTGAAGTTGATTCTGACAGCAGACATTCTCCTCTTCTTAAAAGAGAGGACTCCAGGACTGATAAAAAGGACACGGTTATCTGGGCCTGGAAACATCCCCACTCTGACCGAACCGTCACATACACACCCGTTAAAGGAGATGTGCGTTTTGAGGATGTAACCTTCTGCTATAACGAGGGAGAGGTCGTGCTTAAAAACATATCCCTATATGCTAAGCCCGGGCAGAAAATTGCCTTCGTTGGCTCAACCGGTGCTGGTAAGACCACTATCACCAACCTGATTAACAGGTTCTATGATGTCCCTGACGGAAAAATCAGATTTGACGGGATTAATATAAATAAAATAAAAAAGGCTGACCTTAGAAGATCTCTGTCCATGGTGCTTCAGGATACGCACCTGTTTACCGATACTGTAATGGAAAACATTCGATACGGAAAGCTTGATGCCACTGACGAAGAAGTCATTAAGGCTGCCAAGCTTTCCAATGCCCATTCCTTTATTATGCATTTACCGGAGGGCTATAATACTATAATCACTGCAGACGGAGCAAATCTTAGCCAGGGCCAGCGCCAGCTTCTTGCAATTGCCAGAGCTGCCGTAGCGGACCCTCCTGTATTGATCCTCGATGAAGCAACAAGCTCCATAGACACAAGAACTGAGGCCTTTATTGAAAAGGGAATGGATACCCTTATGGAAGGCAGAACCGTTTTTGTAATTGCTCATAGGCTTTCCACAGTCCGCAATTCCAATGCTATTATGGTTCTTGAAAAGGGTGAAATAATAGAACGCGGCGACCACGACGACCTGATCGCAGCTAAAGGCAAGTATTATCAGCTTTATACCGGCATGTTCGAATTAACCTGAGCAGGTGGACGTAACTCAGGGAATTAAATCAAGGGGACGGTTCTTTTGTGTTCGTAACACAGGGGGACGGTCCTTTTGTGTCCGGAGCACTCGATATTTTGGTCTTTCAGCACCCCAACATATATTATAGAACCAAAATTTAAGAGGTTAGAATTCTGGTTTCTAACCTCCAGATTCTAACCTCCTCTGTTAAGACAAGACACAGAAGGGCCGCCCCCCAGTGTTCTATCTCGCTGTCGCAATTATTGCTTGTTAAGCTCTTCCTTGAGCTTCCTTAGTTCTTCGTCTACTGAAGCACTGCCCTTTAAAGCATACTTTTCTTCAAGGGACTTTGCCTCATCAATAGGCTCCATGTTAAGCTCTGCCATTGCATTGGCTTCATCCAGCATTCTGTTGGCCTTATCTTCCATTCTGTCAAAGGCTCCCATAGCACCTCTGGCCTTTTGATTTGTGCTATCAATGGTGTTAATTTTTTGCTGTGTTTTTGCTACGCTCACCTTGGCCTTGATCATTTCCTTGCGAGCCTTTAAAGCTTCTATGTCTGTGGTCAGCTTGTCATGCATCTGGCGCATCTTTACAGCATTCTCATGTGCTGCTGCATAGGCTGTCATTAAGCCTGCTCCAACATTCTCAAGCTCCTGCTTCTTGGCAATAAATACGCGGGCATCCTCATCGTTGCCGGCCTCAACAGCCTTTTTAGCGAATTCAGCATATTTTACCACTTCAGCTTGATTCTCATCAACCAAACGCTTTGTCCTGGCCTCTTCTGCCATAACAGAAGCTGTGCTACGCTTTACCTCTGCAAGATCGTTTGTCATATCTCTTAAGTACTGATCAATCATCTTGGATGGATCTTCCATCTTATCCAACATAGCGTTAACATTAGCTTTGATAATGTCAGCAAACCTGTCTAGTATTCCCATAGTAAACCTCCATTTTTATTATTTGCACTGCCCCGAGGGCAGAATGCTTCATCAAACAGCTTCATAGTATTTTGTTCGTGGTGATTTGATTAATTAAATATTAATCCTCATACTTCTTCCCCAGCTCCTCGGCCCCGTCCATAGTATCTCCAAACTGGTCCAGAGGGGTATTGAGTATCTTTTCATTCATTTCAGCTTCCCTATTCTTTTGCGCTTTGGCTTTTTTCCACCAATTATACAGAATAAGAGCCAACACTATTACACCGGCAACAACTGCAACCGGTACCCAGACCGGGGTATCGACCTTCATAATCTTCTCTGCCGCATCATTAAAGGATTTGCTGAAGTATTGCTCATCTGACAGATCATAATAATAATATCTGTCCAGATAGTCAAGCAGGATATCGGCTGCTTCCTTGTCAATAACAGCCTTAGCCTGACTTCCTGCCACATATGCAGTCCCATATTCGTTGGGCTCGTATTCAAAGAATACTACCAGAAGATGTGCCTCGTCAGTAAACAAATTATCATAAAGCCGCTCTGTAAAGATAGTAAGCTCTGCTATATCAGGGTAATGGTTTCCGTCGATTGAGTCTGTAATATATAGGTAAGGTTGTACACCCGTCTTGTTATAAAAGTTTTTAAGGCCTATAAGAAGCGCGGTCTCATTACCTATCCAGCCATTATTGTCAGTATAGTAATCGGTCTCATTGACAGACCCCTTAGGCAGCGGAACACGCTCAATTGTCGATGGTGTAATGTCTCTCGAGGTAATTCCGGATAAAAAGCTACCCATGGTCATGGACTGAAGTGCTATGACTAATACTACGATTACTATTATTGTAGCAATAAAAGTAGCACAGCCTGAGCCTCTGCCTGTATTATAATATACCGTTCTGGTCCTCCTGTATGGTCTGTTATACCAATGATAACGAGGAGGCCTCGGTGGTGGAGGTGGATATGGTCTATATGAACCACTTGATCTAAAGCCACTGGAAGACCTGCCAAAGCCACTTGAAGAACCGCCGCCTCTTCCTCTGGAGCTGCTGCCGCCCATCCGGGCTCCACTACTTCGACTGCCGCCAAAACCGCTGCTACGACCGCCGCTAAATCCGCCGCCACGGCTACCGCCGCCGCCTCGGCTTCCTCCGCCTCTTGCCATATTAATACCTCACCTTTCTATAGCATGTGTGTAATTACTCTACAAGGTTGAAATGTGATTTTAAATTGTATGTCTGGAAACCTAAAGAAGTCGCGTCATTTCTATTATATGACGACAGTACATGCCTAATTTTCAATGGTTATATGAAAATATGTTAAATGTACTAAAAAGGGATAATGGGCCTTTGCCCCATTATCCCATGGTTTAACGCTCATTCTATGAGCATTAACATTCTGCCCTGTAGACATCCCTGCAACAGCATCTGTTTATCAGACAAATTGCTGTAAGGAGTGCAGCCAGAACTCCTAAACCAATTAATATTAATCCTTCAAATAAAGCTCCGACAAATATAATTGCCAGAATGCCTGAAATTATTAAGAATAGTGTTACAAGAGTAAGTAGTATGCAAAGTAATCCAGGAATATTTGTGCATTTCTTAATGCAACCAGAAATCAGCAGCAGTATACCACCCACGATAACTCCTATAGTAATTGTCTCAATTGCAAAACCAGACGCAAGAAGGAAAACACCAAGTCCTATTAAAATAAGACCTAAAATGATAGAACCAATACATAGTATCTTTTTGCAGGCAAACATATATTTCACCTCCCCCCTTGAATGCCGATAGTGAGATTTTTCACCCCTCCTATTATCAGTATATTGTACAAGCCCTCGGGAGGTTACCCTGTTATAAGGTGCAAGCTGCTTTTTTTCTACTTTTTATTTCAGCAGTAATCCAGATTATGATTGGAATAATGACTTGAAAAGGAATTGTGTAGTAGGGATTTATTTCGGTTGCCCAGTAAAACATTTCACTTGCGTTTTCAAATATAAAGATAGAATACAGCACTGCTAAAAGTCCTATTGGTGCAACCATCTTCCGATAATCCTTAATATTAAACGCACTTGATAAACCCTTTGTTGTAACATATAAACAAACGCTGCCCTTGGAATATCCGGTGATTATAAATGAAATGGCTACCGTTGACTCGATCCTCTGTAAGAAGTCTGCCACATTAATCAGCCTGACCGCGCTATAGATCGGAAACTTTTGTATTGATATGTTTGGCACCCCTATAATCAGAATTGTTCTTATGGAAATGCTCGCCAGAATAATGCCACCAAGCAGAAGGGATGCATAGTATATCTTATAGGGACTGCTGGTTTTTCGGATGCTGCCCATCAAATATAAAAACAAAACCGTCTCAGCGTAGGGAAAAGAAAACAAAGCAAAGGATGATTTTAAAACCGGCCCTATTCCATCATATAAAACCGGTTTTAAATTATCAAAATCAAAAAGCTTGATGGATAACAGATCAACTGTTATCACCAGTATAATAAATAGCGGGAAGAATATGGAGAGTACTCTTCCAATTACCTCGAACCCGCTTCTG
This sequence comes from Clostridiaceae bacterium, assembly GCA_012523705.1. Taxonomy (GTDB): domain Bacteria; phylum Bacillota; class Clostridia; order DSM-8532; family DSM-8532; genus DTU059. The sequence continues at coordinate 1,915 of JAAYTU010000019.1, read as the reverse complement.
ATTGTCCAGATTGACAGTACTGCTGCGAAATATCCAAAAACAAAGGATGGGGTCTGATTCAAGGATACAATGCCCACAAACTCGGAAAAATTCCTTAGTATCAGGCTGAATAAATGAAAGGCATACCAGGTATAAATCAAGTTGATAATTGTACCCCCAACTTTACCGAATAAGGTATTTAATACAGTAGGAAACTCCTCTTGCGGATACAGCTTTGATATTCGTGCATATATAGCCACAATGATTGCTCCCATAGAAATGGATATTAACCAGGCTATCCAGTAATCCTGCTTTGCATCTGAACCAGCGGCTACAACCGACGAACTGCCAATTATAAAAGCTGACATAATAATAATGGCCTGTTTTTGACTGATAACCTCTTTCTGCATTGAATCAATCCCTCTTTTGTCCATGATGAGAAAGCTTTTCAGCCTTCCTTCTGTTTTACTCTTCTATCCCCAGAATGAATTCAATTAATTTCCTTATTGGATCAATAGGGTTTGGTATTTGCACTTTGAAATCAGATAAAATAGCTATAGTTAAGCCCAGGCACAAGAGTGCTAAATATAGAAAGAAGCCAACCCATTCTTCATTTTTATAAAGAGGTACTAGATCCTTTTTGGCAAATATTGAACCAAATATTGTAAAGGTAAGAGTAATCAATATTGCATTCTCCTATCTTAATGGGGATTTCTTAAGTGTGCCTGAGTTCAAGATTTTAATTTTCGGCTTAATCTTGACCTCTATGTTTTTAAACTCCTCATCCCAATTATCTTTGATTTTTTTCCATTGTTCCGGATAATCTCTGTAAACACAATTTCCAAACCCGAAAACATCTGATCCAAATTCAGTTTTAATCTGATTAATCAGGGTCTCCATTTCAGTTTTCATCTGCTCCTCTGCTATTTTACTCAACTCTTCAAGTCCCTTCTCATTTTCAAAATCCTCTTTTGAGAAATGCTCATCAAGCCTGACTTCTGTTTCAACATCTATTTCAATTGACAGCTTTTCATCCTTAAGTACAGGCTTTATTTTTGTACTATTGCTTAATATCTCCAAAGAGAAACGGTCCTCATCTTCTCCGGATCCAGTCTTTGCAACAATAACCCCGCCTTCGACCTTATCAAGTATGAAGCTTAAGGCCTTGGTTTCTTCCTCGCCAATAAACCCCAAAAGCTTCTCCTCCTTGAAGATGCCCGACCCACATATTTTTACTACCTCTTCCTCTGCATTTTTTTCTATGCACAGAGCTGTCATGACACATGACTTTCCTTCACAAAGAACACAGTTAATAAACTCATATGTTTGTAAAGCAATGGCTTTTGCAAGGTGTTTTTGCTCCATCAGAATACTGTTTATTTCTACCGATAAAAGCTCCGACCCCAAAGGCTTGACCTGCAGAAGCTCTCCTGCTGTTTCTTCCCTTGATACAAACAGATGTATGCTAAGCCTGGTTTCGGCATCCCTGCAGATAAAATCAACTAGTTCTAATATGCCCTCCGAGGCAATTTCTTTACTTATGATAATGCATACGGTATGCCCAGAATAGAGCCTAGGAAAATTCTTACTTATGGCATTTCTTGCTGCCTCGAGAAAGGTGTCGCCTTCTGACTCAACTATCACAGATTTTACTGTTCCCTCTGCCTGCATCTGGGACAAATCTACGATCTCATAGGTAACACGATACTCATGCTCAGTACCCTTATCAACGGCAAACCCTACTACTATAGCCATTTTGTCAACTTCCCTATAGTCCCAGCAACCGGTTAATAAAGGTATAATAAGAAGCACAGAAATAATTGCTGCAATCTTTTTCATATTACCCCTTTCCATTACTCTGCTGACTTTGCTTTTGCTTATTCCATCCACTAAGAAAGGCTGGCCGCTTTTTCAATTCCTTTAAGGGAACTCTCAT
>JAAYTU010000018.1 GCA_012523705.1 Clostridiaceae bacterium | reverse complement strand
GAAAGGGAGTATAATAAGGAAGTCATTCCGCCAAATAAAAGAGATGACAATATACATCTTAAGATTGTAATTATTATAGCTGAGGGAATATCTACGCAAAAAAGAGCAAACATTGTTACAATATTAGCAAATCCAAGCTTAATTCCAGGCATTGGCACTATGAGATTAAGCGGAATAAGGCGCTCTATAAAAGATAGCACAACGGCCAGAGATATTAATATGCTGTTCAAAGTTAGCTTTTTCATTGAGTCACCATTAAACGATTCGTGTAATACTTGTAGTTGTTTTCTGATCTAGTAAGATTTTACCTTACGATAATATCTACATCAGATTGGTTATAACCTTCAATTTTAATAATTATGCCTGAAGGGAGGCATACTGCTATTTCCCCGGGCTTTTCGATCCAACCGGTGTGAACACATACCTGGTCGGGGCACTGAGCTTCTTTGAAGCGGACTTTTCCGTTATTCACCTCAATAATTACTGGGTATTGCCCCGAATATGGAATTGTGTATGGCTCCTGATACTTATCTAAGTATATCCTGCCTATTTCAGCGTTGTTTTGAGAGATTACAGCAACCCTTTGTTCTGAATCCTCCTGATGCATAGACATTGCAATAATGGCACTGGAGAGGATTACTGCCAGAATCACCAAAACATCACCAAATTTAATTTTAACCTTCAAAGTGTTCCTCCATATACAAAATCGCGAATAAAACTATAATCTGTCTCTTTCATTGTAGTATAGCACTCCGGGCAATAAATTGGTATACTGATTGCATAGAAGTTAGAAGTAATAAGTTCTCAAAATATGGAAGAGAAGATATGTTTTTTAAAAAAGGACGAAAGATTAATCAGCTTGAGGGACAAGCATTATTGTTAACTGCCTCTGATGATGTGGAGGCTATTATAATAGTGTCAATGCTAAAAGCTAACGAAATCCCAGCTACAAAAGTCTATAGGGAGGATGGAGGTTTTTTCACTATGGTTCTTGGCAAATCCTTAATGGGGGTAGATGTTTTTGTTCCTGAGGAAATGCTTGACAGTGCTAAAGAAATTCTTGATTCTGCTCAGGATATTAATGATGAGGAGATTTTAGCAGACCCATCCTTTGATGATGCAAGCATAAATAAGCACAACGAAGAATCATTAAAAAGTCTTGGTAAAAAAGCATTATGGATAGGTGTAGCACTTCTCGCAATTATAGCTGCATATCTGATTTTTTATTTCTTTTTAAAATAGTCTGGACTATTAATGAAACGACAAATCCCCTCGCAGCTAGTTCTGGTATATTCTACAGGGAAGAGGCTTTTATTTCTCCCAACACGATAGAGTACCACATCTGAATTGGCTAAGGCTTCTTCATGATTGTTCTTTATAACAACTATTACTTCATTATCAGCTATAGGATCTTCAAAGCCGTCCTTTTCTTTTCCTTTGCTATTTATTATGCTGAGGACAGGGTAGTGGTGTATTGTTATATCTATTCTCTCAGCCTTATTAGCATCGTTGATACTCTTTTTGACAGATTGGCTCAACATACAACCATTGTTAAGTATTGACATAGCATAGCCTCCCCGATAATGGGCTTCTATATTATATGAACATAATTTCCTAAGGGTTCTGGATAATATACCTTTCACAAGTAATAGGATCAGTACATATAATATTTTGGGACTGAATATGAGGGGGATATTAGGTGAGTAAGACTGTTGTTCCAACACCGCCTCAAAATATTATAATAGCTGAGGAAAATCAAGAAGTATTAGCTAGAATAGTTCTAAGCGAAATGGTCTGGAATGAGAATACCCTTATGGGTAATGTTAGCGACAAGCTCACAGGCAAACCGATAGAGGGAGTATGCGTTAAGGTTTGTGATAATGAATATAATCCGATTGCCTATAATTATTCAGATATCGATGGTAACTTTACAATAGAAGGCAATTTTAGCCCATCCATAAGAGTTTTGGCTGGCAAGAAGGGCTATGGAACAATTTCAAGCGAGGCCTTGCCAGCATCCGGACTTGACAGAAAAGCTCTTAACCTGGAGCTGTTCCCATTACCTAAGCTTGGAGCCACAATATTCGGCAATGTCAGAGATGCGCAACAAAAACCTCTTTCGGGAATAAGAATTACCATATATAGATCAAACAGTCTTAACCCTTATGATGTTACATTCACAAATCAGGAGGGATTATTTGTTTTTGATAACATAGAAGAGGGGGACTATAGAATATCCTTTCAATCCTTAAGTTATAATGATAGAGTTGTCAATATTGAAATTTTAAGGGAACATAATATTGTTACACTAGAAACAGTATTTTTGAAAAAGAAAATACTGAAGGGGACCATACATGGCATTGTTACTGATAAAAATAATGTTCCGGTCAGTAATGCTCTTGTGATGCTATGTAATAGCAATAATATACCAGTACAGATAACTTACACTAACGAGGATGGGGCCTATTTATTCTATAGACTGGATATGGGAACATACACCGTAATAGCAAAATAACACAGAAGAACCGTCGTTTTGTGCATGTAAAAGAGTCGATAAATCCTTATAAGGGTTTATCGACTCGAGCATATCTTACTATTTATATATTTACAATTAAGCCTGGTTCTCGTTTTCGTTAGTGTTCTTCACAGGAATCTTAGCCAGTAAAACAATCATAATATAAAAGGCGATAAGAGCACCGAAAACTCCGGCTAATCCGAGTCCTGTAACCTCAAGACCTTGCAATAATAGTTCTTTAAGTTCTGTATTCATTAATAATCCTCCTTTTATAGACCTGCAATTTTACCTATTAAGACCAGAATCATACTACCTGCAACAACTGAACCTAATTGGCCCGATACATTGGCTGCAACAGATTGCATAAGCACAAAGTTGTGGGGGTCTTCATCTTTGGCTAACTTCTGAATAACCCTGGCTGACATCGGGAATGCTGAGATTCCTGCAGCACCAACCATTGGATTGATTTTATCTTTTCTAAAGAGATTCAATAACTT
>JAAYTU010000123.1 GCA_012523705.1 Clostridiaceae bacterium | reverse complement strand
TTATCATCGTTGAAATAATTAAGCTGTCTGTGAAATTTACAGACAGCTTATTATATTCTTCTTTTATTTCGAGTTACTATACTTAGTTTTCGCTTTTGGGCTTTGAAATACATACTCTGTTTCTTCCAGATTCCTTTGCCTTATAAAGAGCGTCATCGGCCATGCTCACTAATTCCTGCGGCCTGCCTGATGTCTCGGGATAGGATGAAACTCCAATACTAATGGTAACCGAGGCAGAAATTACTCTGTCAGAAACAATCAGCTTAGACACCCCTTCTCTTATTTCCTCAGCTTTTTCAGCCGCCTGTTCCAATGATGTATAGGGCATCAAAATAACAAACTCTTCTCCGCCATATCTGGCAAACATATCTTCTTTTCTCAGAGTCTTCATAATATATTTGGAGATGGTTTTAAGCACAAGGTCTCCAAACAGGTGACCATAGGTATCATTAAATTTTTTGAAAAAGTCAATATCAAGGATTATGAAGGATAAATCATGCCCCCTGTCCAGTGCATTGTTAAATTCCTCAATAATCTTGTCATTGAAATACAAACGATTGTATGCTCCGGTAAGTGCATCGTGAGTGGCTAGATCATGCATCTGCTGATATAATCTGGCATTCTCTATTGCAATACTTACTTGCTGGGCTATGACTTCTAGCAATCTCATGTTCTCGTCATCAAAGGCATCCTTAATACTATGCTCTATCAAAACAACGCCCAAAGGCCTGCCCTTTGAGAAAAAGGGAACACAAATCAGAGATTGAATATTTCGTCCCTTTGTAAAGGGGTACTCGCTGGTGTTCACATTATTATCTATCATCGAATGGCCTTCTAAGCTTGATTGAGTGATTATATCGCAGTTAATATAATCCGATACTATGGCCAGATCCTTTTTATCGAAGATACTTGACACCTGCACCTTAAGCTTATTATTAGGGCCGGAACAAAGTGCAATAGTTGAATGGTAAACACCCATAACACCTATAATTACGTCATTAACAAATTTCAACAGCTCGTTCATATCAAATATAGATGTTATAGCCTGGGATATTTGCTGGAGTGTAAAGAATTCTGCCACACTGGTTGTCAGTTTATTATTGGTTTCCTCCAGAATATTATTGGTTTTGATCAGTTTATCATAATGACTTTGGATCTCTTTCTGAGCCTGCTCCAATTGAATAAACTTATCTCCAAGCCTGTCGATAAGAGTCTTGTTTTCTTCCTCGCTTTTTATGTACTCGTTGAAAATATCTCCCCAAATGAAACAAAAAACCGTGAATAATAGGTAATGTATAGAAATAATAACCAGATAGAAGCAAGGAAACTGATGGGAATAGTCTGGGCCTCCGCCAATAAATCTTAGATATAAATGTTGAGAAAGGTTTTGGGTAGCCCAGCCAAGCATTAAGTATACTATAGAGCCTTTAAATCCGCGGGATAGGCTTACAATAGTAATAGGCAACAGCGCAACAAAATAGTACATTATGCTGTTATACAAGGTGCTTATTAGACATACAGCAGTAACTATCTCAAAGATTTTGATTATTGTAACGATTCTCGGCTTTTGATATATCAGGTTTCCTTTTGAGAGTTTTATATAGCTAATAATTATATAAAGCAATGCAAAGGCACACTGAAGAATAATATGCTTATTATCTAACGACTGATTAGCTATCTGCCTTCTTACATAGATGTCGGCTAGAATTAACAAAACATATATAATCCATCCGTATCTGTTTAGGCTTCGCTCAAATTTCATGTAGCTCATATAATTTTTTTCTTCGTAACCATGCTTCAAAGTATCCAAAGGTTACCTCCCAATAGATCTTCTGGCAATTATCCCTTCCAAAAGATCTCAATTTCGTCGCCAGCTTTGATTTTATCGGTGTAATTTGCATCTTTTCCGTTTAGCCTTAGAGTAATCATTCCCTTTGGGGAAGTTAAATCAAAATCTATGTAATTAAACAAGTCTATAAATAAATAATCGACTTGTTTGGGGGGTAAGTTTACCAACTCCTCATTAATGATAACACATATTCCACCTTTTTGAGCCAGGTTTTGCGCCGGTTTTCTCATTATGGGCATAATGCTGTCATCTTCCTTTTGGGTTTGTGGCTCTGATTCAATTATATCATATGATAATTCGGTAAAACCATCAAGAGATGGTTCTGGTTTAACAGGTACTGAAAATTTTTTAGACTTTCCAACAATCTGCTCTCCCGGAAATACTACAGTTGCCATATTGGCCGGAGCTCCGTTAATGGTAAATTCCCATGCTGAAGGCTCGAGCTTATACATGTCTGCAATATCCTGAAGGGTATACTCATAGACTATTTCAACATTATCACCATGACTTACAGGCGTATCCGGCGAAACCTCTTCATCATTAATATAAAATCTGGGGCCTATAGTTTCTGCATTATAGTTACATATCAGATAAACTGGCTCTACCTTATTATCCGCCAATTCCTTAACAAGGGCTGACCCCTCTTTTCCATTCTCTGCAGGTATAACAATAAGCTTGTCTGCAGGCTTTATATATGCGTTTAAGCTTGACATTTCATCGTTTACATATATTTCAGCCGGTTTTCCCTGACCCCCTCTTATAGTCCTTTCCTTGCCGTTTACATTAACTTTTAAGCTCTTACCTGTTTTGCATATAAGCTGATCGGGATCAAAGCCAGCTAAAATAAGCGCGTCAGAGACTAACATCTTTCTGCAGTTATATAGTCTGACCTTGCGTTCGTTTACAGTAACATAGAAGAAGTCCTGCCCCTTTGTAAGTGCAGTGGTAACCAGGATAGCCAGGGGTGTAATTCCGTCTGGGCCATCTAATATGGTTTCATTTGTAATGACATTCTTAGCTATACTGCGGTTTCTTATGGCAACCCTGTCCAGAGGTAATTCCAATATGTCTGAAATTGCTTCACACAGGCCTTCTGACTGGCTGCCTCCTCCAATCAGGAATATAGCATTCGGGGCTTTTCCTCCGTTTAACTCTAAAATCCTTTCGCATGTTAATTTTGCTAGGCTGTCAACCACAGGCTTCGTAACCCTTTTAAAGTCCTCGGCCTTAGCAGTGAGTTTATTATCAAGGATATCGGTAAAAGGAACCTCCTTCTGACCACTGGCCAGAGATAGCTTAATATGCTCAGCAGTATCGAAATCCACTAAATAGTTTTGAGCAACTGCTTCAGTTAATTCATCACCTGCTATAGGAGCCATGGCGTAAGCAACTATTGTCCCGCCTCTTGTTATGGCTATATCAGTTGTCCCCGCTCCCACATCAACCAAAGCAAGGTTTAAAAGCCTCAATTCCTTAGGGATTGTAATATTTAGCGCAGCTATGGGTTCTAATGTTAAGAAATCAACCTCTAGCCCGATTCTCTCCATTACAGAATGAAGGCTGTCCACTACTGTTTGAGGAAGAAATGTAGCCAAAACCTCAACTCCGGCTTTATGGCCTTTATGGCCCATCAGGGTAGAAATCACATAGTCATTAAGATAATAACCGACTACACTGTATCCGACGCAATAATACTGATTTTTCTCGCCCTCTGAAAACTCTTTCTCAATTTCCAGTTGAGCTTTCTGAATGCTATCCATCTCTATAGCACTGATAAGCTGAGCATCAATTTCTCTTTCTTCTTCTATGACACGCTCAGCCTTAATCTGACAGGTCTTTAATACTCTGCCGGCAGCAGCAATAGACACTCTGGCAAGCTTATATCCCAGCCTCTTTTCCAGGGCGTTAACCACCTTTGCCGCTCCCTGGGCCACCTTGTCGATATCATGAATTTGGCCATCTACCATTGCACGGCTTTCATGAACAACCTTTTCGGCGGCCAAAATTTGAAAATCATTGCCTTTATGTATTCCAACAACCCCGATAATTGTACGCGTTCCGATATCAAGAGCAAAAATAACATCATCAGGCATCTTGACTAAGGATAGTTCTTCATTTGTCTGCATTTATTTCCCCCACAAATTACTAACACTATTTTATAGCTTTCTTATAATATGTGCAATATGACCTGATACCACAAATATCACATTTCGGCTTTCTCGCCTGGCAAACTGCTCTTCCATGGTAAACAAGACGATGAGAAAAATTCGCCCATTCACTTTGTGGCAAAAGTTTCATAAGATCCTTCTCTATTATATCAGGATTTGTCGATTTAGTTAGACCAAGACGATTTGACAGCCTTGTACAGTGGGTGTCTACTATAACCCCAGGCTTTGAAAAAACAGTTGACAATACTACATTTGCTGTCTTTCGACCCACACCAGGTAGGGAGAGTAAGTCTTCCATATTGCCAGGAACCTTACCATTATAATGGGTAAGAAGTCTTGTGCAGCATTCTTTTATATTCTTGGCCTTATTCCTAAAGAATCCGGTTGATCTAATATCCTTCTCCAATTCCTGCAAATCGGCTGCCGCATAGGCCTCGACATTCGGATATTTCTTGAACAGATCCTTTGTTACAATATTAACTCTTGCATCTGTACACTGAGCCGCCAGCTGTGTAGCTATAAGGAGTTCTAAAGGAGATGTGAAATCCAAAGTACAGCCTGCATCAGGATATAGCTTTTTTAATTCATTTAATATTATTCTAGCCCGTTCACTTTTCCTCAAATCAGGTTCTTCCCTCACTTTTTCTCTGGTCATTCATTTCGTTTGTTTCTTTGTATAAACACAGATATTCTGAAGCAGCTTTGTCCCATGAAAAATCTGCATTCATTGCTCTTTTTACAAGTCCAGGCCATGCCTTTTTATCATGATAAACTCTCATTGCCTTATTTATAGACCGTTTAAAGGCTTCCTCGCTATAGCCTACAAAGGAAAAGCCCGTTCCCTGTCCTTTATATTTAGATTCGTCTATAACCGTTTCAGCCAAGCCACCTACTCTACGAACAATTGGTATGGTTCCATACCTCATGGCTATAAGCTGGCTAATACCACAGGGCTCATATTTTGAAGGCATAAGCAAGAAATCACTTCCTGCAAATATCCTTCTGGCCTTATTTGCATCAAACTCAATATTTACTGATACTTGACCGGGATACTTCCGGGTAAGTTCTGTAAATATTCCTTCATAATGCTTATCTCCACTACCTAAGATAATCAGCTGGCCGCCATTCTTAAGAATAGCCTCAAATGCAGGGGGCATAATATCGATTCCTTTATTCGGTACCAATCTGCTAATTACAGAAAAAAGAGGCGCATCTTTACTCGAAATATTGTCCAGACCAAGTTCTTTCTTTAATCTGGTTTTATTGTTCTTTTTTGCGGCAGGATTAGTCCTGCTGAAATTAAAGTATATAGCCTTATCAGCTTCTGGATTCCAGTTGTTTATATCAATGCCATTAGTCACACCTTTTATTATGGTAGCCCGGTCTCTTAGCACGCCATCCAGACCATAGCCATACTCAGGAGTCAGTATATCCTTAGAAAATGTTTTGCTGACGGTGGATATTAAATCAGCATAATTAATTCCTGCTTTCATAGCATTAAACGAGCCGTAGTATTCTGTCTTTTCAACAGAAAAGGCAGAATCATTAACTGAAAACAACCTGAACACATCCTTGCCGCTTATGCCTTGATACTCAAGGTTGTGAATAGTATATAGTATTGATGTTTCTGAAAGCACAGGATATTTTTGCTCATTTTCTCTCATAAGCATTGCAATAGGTGCCGTATGCCAATCATTCAAGTGCAGCAGGTCAGGCTTGGAATCCATGCGTAGAATCAATTGAAGCATGGCATTTGAGAAAAAAGCAAAGCGCTCTGCATCATCGATATGACCATAGACCTCTTCCCTGTCAAAGTATTGATAGTTGTCAATAATGTAAGTATCCACAGGGGCGTCAATAATCTGGCGCAGAATACAGGTTTCTTTGCGCCATCCCATTTCAACAGGAAAATCGGTAATATATTGTGTTTTAGCTACAATACGTTTATTCCCCGGGATTACAACACTGATATCAGCGCCAAGCTCCTTCAGCTTTACTGGCAATTCTCCTGCTACATCAGCCAGGCCACCGACTTTAACAAAGGGGGAACACTCCGCTGCAGCAAATAAAATCTTAAGCTTGTTTTCCATATGAGACACCCCATTCACTTAAGATTGTACCATCTTATACTCATTCTAAACAACAACGAGACAGGGGACGGTTCTGTGTCCTACTAAATGCTAGAAGTTAGAGGTTAGAGGTTAGAGAACTCTGGTTTCTAACTTCCAACATCTAACTTCCGATTTCCAGGTAGTACTTATAACCGTCTCCTGTCTCGTTTAAGACACAGAATTGTTCCCTGTGTTATAATCAGTTCTCTCTAGGCAGTGCATCTTTTCTTGAAAGGTTTATTCTGCCCTGCTTATCGATTTCCATAACCTTAACGGTGATAGTATCTCCCACATTAACAACATCTTCAACCCTGTTAACGCGTTGATGATCAAGCTTTGAGATATGAACCAAGCCTTCTTTGCCCGGAAGGAATTCCACAAAGGCTCCGAAGTTCATTATTCTCGTAACCTTACCTTCGAAAATGGTACCAACCTCTACATCACCGACAATTCCTTCGATGATACTTATAGCCTTCAGGCCCGCTTCTTCATCAGAAGTAGCTACATAAACCGAGCCATCCTCTTCTATATCTATTTTCACACCAGTTTCGGCAATAATCTTATTAATAACTTTTCCGCCAGGTCCAATAACCTCACGAATCTTATCAACATCTATATGAGTCTGGTATATCTTAGGTGCATACTTAGACAAGCTTGCTCTGGGCTCTGGAATAGCAGGAAGCATACAGGTGTCTAAAATATGGAATCTTCCCTTTTTGGTAATTTCAAAGGCCTGCTTGATAATTTCAAAGGTAAGTCCTTCTACCTTGATATCAACTTGAATAGCTGTGATGCCGTTCTTTGTTCCGGCAACCTTAAAGTCCATATCACCGAAAAAGTCCTCTATACCCTGGATATCCATAAAGGTAATAAATCTTTCGGGATTTTCCTCGTCAGTTACAAGCCCTGCAGAAATTCCAGCCACGGGTGCTTTAATGGGCACACCTGCATCCATCAGAGCAAGAGTACTTGCACAAACGCTGCCCTGTGATGTGGAGCCATTGGACATCAACACCTCAGAAACAAGGCGAATAGCATATGGGAAGTCCTCTTCACTTGGTATAACCGGTTCGAGAGCCTTTTCTGCCAGAGCGCCATGTCCAATTTCGCGACGACCAGGACCCCTTGAGGACCTTGCCTCCCCCACAGAATAGGGTGGGAAATTGTAATGGTGCATATAGCGCTTACCTTCTTCTAATTCATCAAGACCGTCAAGTTTTTGTCCCTCACCTAATGGACCTAATGTTACATTAGTAAGCACCTGGGTCTGACCACGCTGGAACAAAGCTGAACCATGTGTTCTGGGAAGAAGTGAAACCTCTGCAGAAAGAGCACGGATTTCCATAAGATCACGACCATCCACACGCTGGTGATCATTTAATATCATATCTCTTACTATTTTCTTCTGAAGCTTATAAAGAGCTTCGCCAATCTTAGCCGATTGCTCAGGGAAAACTTCTGCTAATTTTTCCTGAACATCACTGCATACAGCATCTACCTGATTGTCCCGGGTAGCTTTGTCAGCATTTGTGATTGCCGCCTTCATGCTGTCCTTAGCCATATCCCATACGGCATTCCATATATCCTCAGGAACTTCAGCAGACTCATATTCAAATTTGGGCTTTCCAATCTCCTGTACAATGGAATCTATAAAAGCAATGAGTTTCTTGATTTCCTCATGACCAATTTGGAGTGCATCAAGCATTACTTCGTCAGGAACTTCATTAGCTCCCGCTTCTATCATAATAATCTTGTCTTTGTCACCTGAAAGGGTAACATACATATCACTTGTTGAGCGCTGTTCAGAATTAGGATTTATAACAACCTGCTCATCAACAAGTCCCAGTATTATACCTGCAATAGGGCCATTAAAGGGTATGTCCGAAATACATAATGCAAGTACACTACCCATTATTGCTGCAAATTCAGGGGAATTATCCTGCTCAACTGATAAAACGGTGTTAACTACTACAACATCATTCCTAAGATCCTTAGGGAATCTTGGACGAATCTGTCTGTCTATTACACGGGATACTAAGGTAGCCTTCTCGGTAGGCTTACCCTCGCGCTTAATAAAACCGCCGGGTATTTTACCCACAGAATAAAGCTTTTCCTCATAATCAACGCTTAAAGGGAAGAAATCAATTCCCTCTCTTGGCTGCTTAGAAGCAGTAGCAGTAGATAAAACTACTGTTTCACCGTATCTTACAAGTACAGCCCCGTTTGCAAGCTGTGCAAGCTGTCCGATTTCGACTGTTAAAGGCCTTCCGGCCACATCAATACTATAAACTTTTTTCATTTATTATCTCCTTTTCTCCGATTCCTATAGTTATTATTGGCCTATCTGTAGGTCAGGGACAAAAGGTCAGGGAACAAGCTTCAATTCTTTGGCAGCCTCTTCTCTGATCTTCTGTTGCCCTTGACTATGGTAGGATTAATAACTATATAAGAATCTTATTATTTATAATCTCACCAAAAATATAGTTTATTATCTATATCTTTGTTGAATTCAATACTAAAAATACTATATACCAACTAGGGATTTTATGGAACACAGATAGCTTATAAAAAAGGGCGGCAAACCCGCCCTTTTGATTTTCACTTATGAGATTACTTTCTGATGCCCAATTTAGCAATAATGTCACGGTATCTATTAATATCCTTCTTGGTAAGGTAGTTTAACAGACCTCTTCTTGCACCAACCATTTTAAGTAATCCACGACGGGAATGGTGATCATTTTTGTGATACTTTAAATGCTCGGTTAAATGATTGATTCTGTCTGTCAACAAAGCAATCTGAACTTCAGGGGAACCTGTGTCACCCTCATGAAGCGCATATTGTGCTATAATTTCTTGTTTAGACAATCTAGCCATAATAAATTCTCCTTTCAATAAATTGCCGTATGCCCAGTAAAAGGTCGGAGTGCCTTTAACCACGCATTCGGTTCATAGACTTAAACATTCTAGCATAAAATATTTGCCATGTAAAGTAAAACCGGATTTGTCTTCTATTTGTCAAATATTAATTTTGCATTCTTAGCCAAATAATTAGCCCCGGAAATTACTGTTAAGATTGTTGCTATATATATCAATACCATCCCAAGGGGAAAATCAGTAACTAGTGACAAGGGAAAGTTATTAACAAGTATTGCAACTATCGCTATTACCTGTACCACAGTCTTAATCTTTCCCCACTTATCTGCTGCAATGACAGTTCCTTTTCTTGCTGCAATAACGCGAAATCCGGTAACAATAAAATCTCTTGCAATAATGATAAATACAATCCAAACTGAAAGATTATCTGTTTTAACTAAAGCTATCAGTGCTGCCGTAACAAGCAATTTATCGGCAATCGGGTCTAGAAATTGTCCAAGTTCTGTAATCATATTATGCTTTCTAGCAATATTTCCGTCTATGGCATCGGTGATTGAGGCCACTATAAAAATTCCGGCAGCTACATACCTACCCCATAAATCCAACCCAAAAAATTGCCCGAACCAGCCCGGCACCAGAAAAAACAAAAAAACAGGGGTAGCAAATATTCGAAATAATGTTATTTTATTTGCAAGATTCATTATATTGGTCACCACACTTAGTTTCATTAGGTTTAACGCTCAATCAACGTCGCTCCCCGGAAAAACCACTTCGCCTACTAAATCATATCCACTTGAGCATAGTATTTTAACAGGTACTATCATGCCGTTTTCCAAGGGTTCAGACGAAGTAAAGTAAATAACCGGATCAATTTCCGGTGCCTCAGAGCAGGTTCTTCCTTCATAGAAAATACCATCATCTGCTACACCCTCGACTATTGTATCATAGATGAGACCAATTCGTGAATTATTATACTTTTCGACATTTTTCTGCTGAAGCTCCATCAGCTTTTCCCGGCGTATATTCTTGATCTTTTCAGGTAGCTGCGTCTTATAACTATATGCAGGTGTACCCTCCTCTCTAGAATAGGTAAACACACCAACATGCTCGAAATATCCGACCTTTACAAAATCAAAAAGCTCCTGGAAATCATCCAGTGTCTCGCCGGGAAATCCGACAATAAAAGAGGTCCTTAAAACAATCTCCGGTATTTCCTCTTTTATTTTATCTAGTAATTCATATATATACTGCTTATTTCCCCGCCGTCCCATAGCCTTAAGCATCTTGTCTGAAATATGCTGCAGTGGAATATCCAAATATTTGCAAAGTTTTGGATTCTCCTTTATCTCCTTGATAAGCTCATGGTCTATCAATTCGGGGTAACAGTACAGAAGCCTGATTCTTTCAATCTCATCAATAGCACTAAGCTCTCTTATAAGGCTGACAAGCTTTCTTTCACCATATATATCGGTTCCGTAACGCGTCACATCCTGTGCTACAAGGATTATTTCCTTTCGGCCATTCTGGGCAAGAAGCCTTGCTTCCTTTGTAATGTTCTCAATGGTTCTGCTCCGGAAATCGCCTCTTATGCTGGGTATAATGCAATAGGTGCAGCAATTACTGCAGCCTTCGGCAATTTTTAAATAAGCGTAGGGCTTATCATCCGACATAAGGCGTGATAATTCTAAATAATCAACAGAATCAGGCTTATTTGCATATACCTTATTCCTTTCTTTCTCGGCCTCTCCCGATAACAGTCTACTGATGATACCAGTAATCTGATCAATGCTGCCCGTTCCAACAACCACATCAACCTCAGGCATCTCTTTAAAGACTTCCTCTTTGTATCTTTCAGCCAGACAACCAGCCACTATTAAATACTTAAGATTCCCTTGGGTTTTATATCGTGCAACATCAAGAATACTGATTATCGCTTCCTCTTTAGCGTCAGAAATAAATGCACAGGTATTTATTACAATAACATCGGCTAATTCATGAAAGGGAGTAATTTCAAAGCCTTTTTCATTTAAAGATCCAAGAATAATCTCACTGTCTACTAAATTTTTAGGACATCCTAATGATACTAAACCTATTTTAAAACTATTCTTCATATAGCCCCTCCTGTAAGGAGGCTATTGCAATTTATTAATAAAGACGGGGCTGTCTCCCCTGAGGTAACTAGAATACCGGAACCCTTTCGAAATCTCTGATTTTTGTATTTGTAACGGGTAACTGCTTGCAATTTCAATACTATTGTCCCCCTCGTCAGCTATTTATGCAGTGTTATATAAGTATTATTAATAATATAACACAATCTGAGGAATTACAAAATATCAAAAACGCAAAAAGGGACTGTCGGCCTATATTTTGACAGTCCCAGTTAAAGGATTTTTTCACAATATATTATTCGATTAAATAATCTGAGAAAAGCTGATTAAAAATTCAGTTTGGAAACCTTTATTATTCCTTCAGTATTGCGGAGCTTTTCCAGAATCTCCTCAGAAACATCACTATCAACGCTTACAAAGGATACAGCCTTGTTTGATTTAGCGTCACGGCGGCTCCATTGCATAGCTCCGATATTAACATTTTTCTCCCCTAACAGAGTTCCAACCTTTCCGATAATACCAGGAACATCAATGTTTTGTAATGCCAAAACATGCTTGGTAGGCTCAAAATCCAGAGGATAGCCGAAGAAATCAACTATACGGATGGAATCCTTAGCAAACACTGTTCCTGATAGTGAAATGGTATTGCTCTTTCTGTG
>JAAYTU010000122.1 GCA_012523705.1 Clostridiaceae bacterium | reverse complement strand
GCTAATGAATGGTAGTGAGAGGTATGAATGCCTCTTGCCTCAGACAAATCCTGCCTGAATTTTGGGCTTGATTATGTAATGCTTTTCCAGGTATTCGAGCGGATACCTGGTTTTTTTATGCTATTTTAAAACTTTACATTTTACAAGGAGCATTACCATGATTAAGTATATAAAAACAGCACATATGAGCTGTCACAGGTAACCCTACACGGGTGGCCGTGGTAATGGAGAAGGGCTTTATTCCTGTTCTTGAGAATTGTAAGCTAATATCCTCAAATAACGGTAGTTTTGAATATGATGTGGATTTATCTAATACATCTGTCAGAGATTTGTTAAATAAGTTGTCAACTATAGGGGGTATTAAAGATGTGGAAATAAAGAAGGCCCCTATTGAACAGGTAATTGAAGGGCTATACACAAAGTGGAAGGCTTGAATGCGAAAACCCACAAAGGCTTCCGGAATCCGGAGGCCTTTGTGATCTTTGTGGCATCAAATCTGTCAGGCGGTGCTGTCCCCTTGTCCGTTCTCAGCCGCTTCACAATTGCTGATATGATGGTTTCTCCATACTTTTATAGCAATTATGACTAAGCATGCTGTAATCAGATATAAAACGCCTTCAACTATCCACATGTTCGAAACATAATTTGCCAGTATTACGGAAACTGCATTAGCAAGAGTATGTAACAGAATTGCCAAAGGATATAACAATATGCTTTTCCCTCCTTTTTTTGCGGCAAACCATACTAAAACTGACAGTGAAAGATGAATTGCTACTGCAGCAATGCGCTCAACTAAAGCCATTAAAAAATGTTCAGAAGGAGTATTGGCAAGAGTTTCAAAATTGATTATCAGTGCCTGTCTTTGTGCGTCATTAACAGCACCAGTAAGAAGAATGTCTATATTCTGGTTATTAAGCATTAATGATACTACTATATTAGATATCATGGCAATTAATAAAATAATACATGCTTCAACTCCGCCATGTCCGGCACCGTACATAAGGGAGTTTGTATCCTTCTCATTATTCTTTTTTAACACAGTTTTAAAAGCAGCGAATCGGCCAGTTTCCTCAAAAATTCCCGCCATCAGTCCGCCATAGATACCAAATAACCATGCATTACTCTTTATGATCTCACCTACATCAGATGACAACACTATGATATGTAGGACTTGTTCTAGAATCATGGCAAATAAAACAAATACTCCACAGCCAATGAAAAACGGCTTAATATCAGCCTTATACTTTTTTCTGAAAATAACAAACAGTATAACCGGAATAGCAATACCAGCTAGGGCAGAAATGGCCATAAATACTATTGATAATATTGGTACATTGTAATTCATCAGATTGTCCTCCGTTGCTTGCTTTAATTTTATGTTATGTAGCTATTATTTTCAAGGATATGGTTGATTCTTATATAAGATGGAACTATTATACAACTTCGTATAATCCATGTCAATTGATTTGATATAACGCGGATTAACCAAAATTTTGATAATCTAATTGTCATTTTCCAGATATTTCCGTACAATAAATATGTTCGATAGCAAAGAGCAATCAGACTGATTTTTCTTGTCTTTTAAGAAAGCCGTTCATGCGTTAAGCGAACGGCCTTTTTACTTTTTTAATTATAATTAAATTATTGTTGACAATATATGCTAAGGGTAATATAATGTTATTAACAAATTGATAATATCAATAAAACAATAACACAAAAAGGGTGATGAGATGTCCTTAAAGAATAAACAGGGTCTGACCGAAGAGCAATTCTTGGCCAGATATGACGCCGGTAAATATGAAAGACCATCAGTGACAGTAGACATGCTGATTTTTACAGTAACTGATGAAGAAAATCAAAACTACAGGAAGCTTCCCGAAAAGGTTTTACGCTTGCTCCTTATAAAAAGAGGTGACCATCCGTATATTGGACAATGGGCTCTTCCGGGCGGATTTGTTGAAATGGATGAAAGCCTGGATGAAGCAGCCTTAAGAGAACTGCAGGAAGAAACCAATATTAAAAACATTTATATGGAACAGCTGTATACATGGGGGGATATAGGACGTGATCCACGAACCCGGGTTATCAGTACTTCATATATGGCCTTGGTGGACAGTTCCGCCCTTGAAATCCAAGCAAGCGATGATGCTGATGATGCAAAATGGTTTACAGTTTCGTGCAAATTGTTTCAGGAACATAAGGAGTTAACTGATAGCGGATATATATATCAAAGATTAATCAGACTAGTATTATCCAATGAAGAGGATGAGCTTTCAGCTATTGTAAAAATAAAAAAGACTGTAGAGGGTAAGGTTACAAAAATAGAAAGGGAAGTGATTGAATCTAACGGAATAGCCTTTGACCATGCTAAAATAGTTGAGTATGCCATTGAAAGACTCAGGAACAAAATTGAATATACAGACATAGCTTTTAATCTGATGCCCGAGAAGTTTACGCTCACAGAATTACAGAAGGTGTACGAGATTATTCTTGATACAGAGTTATTAAAGGCAAATTTCAGAAGAAAGATAGCTCATCTGGTTACAGAGACAAATGAATACACTAAAGATGCCGGCCACAGGCCATCAAAGCTCTTTAAATATAATAGAATGAGGGGAGAAGAAATATGAGAATCAATAAAAATGAGTTTTTAGAAAAAAGTACAGGATTATTAGCAGAGATCTTTGATACTCTGGCTGCTTTGCCGGCTATCAGGTTCGATGACTTAAAGGAAAAAGAGACTGCACTTATAATAGTCGATATGATAAACGGCTTTGTCAGAGAAGGTGCCTTGCAAAGTCCCAGAGCCGAGACTGTAATTCCTGCCATAGAATCATTATCCAAAGAGATCGATAAGCGCAGTATTAAAAAGCTTGCCTTTGCAGACAGTCATACAGATAAATCCCCTGAATTCGGTGCTTACCCCACACATTGCCTTGCAGGAACCAGTGAGAGCGAGGTCGTTGATGAGCTGAAGAGGATAGGGGGCTATACTCTTATTGAAAAAAACTCAACTAACGGATTTCATGAAGAGGAATTCAAAAAATGGCTTAATGAGAATCAACAAATTAATACTTTCATAATTACAGGCGTTTGTACTAATATATGTGTAGAGCAATTTGCATTAACATTGAAAACCTATTTTAATATGCAGAATAAAAATGCAAGAGTCATTGTTCCGATTAATACTGTTGAAACTTATGATTTGGGTATTCATGACGGAGATCTTATGAATACAATGGCACTCTACAATATGATAGTAAACGGGATTGAGGTCGTTGCGGAGGTGAAGTAAATGGACTACAAGAAATTGACTTTAATGACTGATTTTTATGAACTAACCATGGCAAATGGATATTTTGAAAATGGCCTGAAGGATGAAGAGGCATACTTTGACATGTTTTTCAGAAGAGTTCCTGAGGGTGGTGGCTTTGCAATAATGGCCGGTGTGGAGCAGCTTATAGACTACCTCAAGAATTTGAGTTTTGACAACCAGGATATAGAGTTTCTCAGATCCAAAGGAATATTCAGTGAAGAATTCTTAGATTATCTTAGGGATTTTAAGTTTACCTGTGATGTATGGGCTGTACCCGAGGGAACTCCCATATTTCCGAACGAACCCATAGTAACGGTCAGAGGCCCGGTAATTCAGGCTCAGTTCATTGAGACAATGGTTCTTATTACAATAAACCATCAAAGCTTGATTGCAACAAAGGCCAACCGTATTGTAAGGGCTGCTCAGGGTAGAGCTGTTATGGAATTTGGTTCAAGGAGAGCTCAAGGCTATGATGGCGCCTTATACGGAGCAAGAGCAGCATACATTGGTGGTTGCGTGGGAAGCGCATGTACCTTAGCAGAAAAGGAATTTGGAGTACCTGCCCTTGGCACCATGGCCCATAGCTGGATACAGATGTTTCCGACTGAACTGGACGCCTTCCGTGCCTATGCCAGGACATATCCAGATAGCTGCACTTTGCTTGTAGACACATACAATACTCTTAAGTCAGGAGTTCCCAACGCTATTAAGGTATTTGAAGAGGAAGTGGTTCCCAGAGGATTCAGGCCTGCAGGAATAAGGATTGACAGTGGTGATATCACTTATCTGTCAAAGGAAGCTAGAAAAATGCTCGATGATGCAGGGTTCAGTGATTGCAAAATCGTAGCATCGAATTCACTCGATGATCAAATTATAAGAGAGCTTCTTCTGGAAGGTGCGAGGATTGACCTGTTCGGTGTCGGCGAGCGCCTTATCACATCCAAGGCAGAACCGGTCTTTGGTGGAGTTTACAAATTGGTTGCAGTTGAAAAGGATGGTGAGATTGTACCCAAGATTAAGGTAAGTGATAACATCGGAAAAATCACAAATCCAGGTTATAAGGATCTCTGGAGGCTTTTTGATAATGAAACCGGGAAGGCCATAGCTGATCTTATTACCCTTAAAGGCGAGGTAATAGATGAAAGCCAGCCCTACGAGCTTTTTGATCCCGAATTCACCTGGAAGAGAAAGATTGTTTCCAATTTTACTGCAAAGAAGCTCCAGGTCCAGATATTCGATAAGGGTAAATGTGTCTATCAAGGCCCGAGACTAAAAGATATCAGAACCTATTGCAAGGAGCAGATAGATACATTGTGGGATGAGGTAAAAAGATTTGAAAACCCACATAATTACTATGTGGACTTATCTCTTCCACTATGGGAGCTTAAAGAAAGATTACTGCATAGCTATTAGAAAATGGTTAGAGCTATGTCCTAGGTGAGCAGAAAGTGCCTATAGCGGTAAATCCGAAGAATAAAACTATTGATAGTATTAATATGAGGTTGGAATAGATGAAATCATTATCAGACATAGAAAAAGTTAAAAACGGCCATTTGGAGGTTCTGAAAAAAGAAAAATGGCTAATGTACTTAGCATTGACATCAGATCTAATATAAATCTTGAAAGACTGAGCTCTCTTGACGAGACAAAGAATAACTATGTGCTGGAGTATGTAGAGAGAACTCTTAAGCTCCTTTCGAATCTAAATCTGAAGGAATATCATAATTATTTGATTGGAGAAACGCTAAAGTGGTCTGAGGTGGCTAAGTCAGGACTTATGCATCAGAGAAAACAATGGATGGAAAAGGGATACAACCTTTTTGTGCATAATGTTGGCTCTGCACAAATCTATCAACAGATGTCAACTGAAGCAAATGAAAGTATTAAGAAAATCATATACAACCTCATTTTAACCCATGGCTTAATTGGTCAATATATTCGGGGCGAGGTACCTCTTTTAGCTAACATGCCTCTTTACCAACTTGTGGAGGAAGGAATTAT
>JAAYTU010000121.1 GCA_012523705.1 Clostridiaceae bacterium | reverse complement strand
TATTCCCGTCATGTTTTCAGAACGGCTTATTAACCCTGACAGCATTGAAGACGGTCAAAATATTCAGGTGGAAGGACAGTTCCGCTCATATAACAATTATAACAATGAAAGCGGACATAAGCTTATGCTTACCGTTTTTGCAAGAGAAATAGAAATTCTAACTGAGGAGGTGACAAATAAAAATCCAAACCAGATTCACTTAAATGGCTTTGTCTGTAGAAAGCCAGTTTACAGAACAACACCTTTTGGAAGGGAAATCGCTGACATTTTACTTGCTGTAAATCGGGCCTATAACAAGTCTGACTATATACCCTGTATTGCATGGGGAAGAAATGCCAGATTCGCAGGCTCCTTTGAAGTGGGGGATAATATCAGGGTTTGGGGCCGCATCCAGAGCCGCACATATCAGAAGAAATTATCAGAAGATGAGGTTGAGGAAAGGGTGGCCTATGAGATTTCAGTTTCTAAAATGGAGGTTGTAAAAGAAAACAATAATAAAAAGGAATAGAAAGGGGACGATACCCATGATAAAGGTTGTTTATGGTAACAAGGGCGTAGGCAAAACAAAATACCTAATTGCAGCAGCAAACACTTTGCTTGAAAGCTGTACCGGAGATATCGTATTTATTAACCATGGAATCTCTCATATTACAAATATCAAACAACCAATCAGATATGTTGACATATCTGACTTCCCAATCAAAACAATGGATCAATTATTATCCTTCATTTGCGGGATGATATCCCAGAACTATGATATTAAAGCAATTTTTGTTGATGGGCTTTCAAAATATCAAATTGCGAAAGAGGAATATCCATACTTTTTTGAACAGATTAAGATATTATCAGATAAATTTGATACACAATTCACATTTTCAATAAGCGGAGATATCAGTAATATTCCTGATTTTGTTTACAAGGAGTATTCCTGTTGAGATTTTAGGGACTTGTATGATTACAGGTCCCTTTTTGACTTAAGAATAATAAAAATGTACTATATAAAGGTGAAGTTTTTACTTCACCTTAATCTATTTGGAGGAATCAGATATGCTCCTTGCGTCTGTTGCTCTTTCTAATGCAAACAGAAGCTTTGACAAGCTTTATACCTATAAAATTCCGATATCAGAGCTAGAAAAAGCAGCACCCGGGGTAAGGGTGTTAATTCCCTTTGGCCCGAAAAACAGCACAAGAATTGGGTGGATAATTGAACTTAAAGAGGGTGAACCTCAATTTGAAGTTAAAGAAATATCCCGATTTCTCGATGATGCCCCATTATTAAATGATGAAATGATTAAGCTGGCTAAATGGATGAAAACCAGATATTTTTCAAATTGGGGCGATTGTATAAGGCTTATGGTTCCATCGGGCATGAACCTTAAAAAGAACATTATTTATAAGATTAATAAAAAGGTCGTTAATGAAGATAATATAGAAAAATCAAAAATCTATTCAAGCTTAAGCAAATCGCAACAAGTCATTATTGATAAGCTTACTAAGAGTAATGACGGATTGCCGGAAAAAGAAATCATAACAGATGAGGAAGCTGGTAATGATGTCATAAATTTATTGGAAAAAGCTTTTATTATTAAAAAGGAGACCTACTCTCAGGCTATTAACCAAAAGACTGTAAAGGCAGTAGTACCCTCAATAAGCAAGGAAGAGTTTGATTCACTTTCTGATGCAGGAAAGGTCCGTAGCATCAATTTCATAAGGATAATGGAGATTCTTTATGTTGAGGAAATATGTGCCCTTCAGGATTTACTGTTAATTGCTGGGGTTAATCAATCCACAGTCCGAAACATGGTGAAAAAGGGCTGGGTTTCATATTGTGAAATGGAGATTGAAAGAGACCCTTTGGAAAAGATAGAATTTGTTCCCCATAAGCAGGTGGAATTTACTGAGGATCAAAAAAATGCCCTTGATGAGGCAATCCCTTTACTCAATAGAGGTGAGCTTCAGGAGGCTCTTCTGCACGGTGTTACAGGCAGTGGTAAAACTGAAGTATACATACGCATTATTGAGGAGGTTTTAAAAAATAATAAAACCGCTATTTTCCTCGTTCCTGAAATATCCTTAACTCCTCAGATGACGTCACAGTTCGTAGGGAAATTTGGTGACAAGGTTGCTGTTCAGCATAGCAGGTTGTCCCCCGGTGAGCGATATGACCAGTGGTGCAAAATCAGAAATGGCGAAATTGATGTGGTTGTCGGGGTACGCTCAGCAATTTTCGCGCCGCTTAAGAATTTAGGGGTTATAATAATCGATGAGGAGCATGAGCACACATACAAATCAGAAATTACTCCGAAATATGATGCCAGGCATATCGCACGGGCGCGCTGTAATATCAATGGCTGTTTGTTGCTGCTAGGCTCTGCCACCCCCTCGGTGGAAACTTATTATCGTGCTTTAAATAATAAAATCAGGCTCTTAACCATGAAAACCAGACCTAATACTATGCCTTTACCTCAAACGTTCTTAGTTGATCTTAGAGAAGAACTGAAGGCGGGCAACAGAAGTGTGTTTAGCAGAAGGCTTATGGAAGAGCTTGTGGATAATAAGAACAAAGGTGAGCAAAGCATTCTGTTTTTAAACAGGCGTGGCTATGCATCCGTTATTCTATGCAGGGATTGCGGCTACACCATTAAGTGCCCCCATTGCAGTGTTTCGCTGACAGTACATTCCCATGAAAGAAGGATGATCTGCCATTATTGCGGATATACGGAACTGATTCCAAGGAAGTGTCCAGGCTGTCAAGGGTATAGTATTAAGGAGTTTGGTGCTGGAACACAAAAAACTGAGGAAGAGCTCAGAAATCATGAAGCAGGGTTCAGGGTTCTTCGGATGGATATGGATACAACAAGTGGTAAAAACGGGCATCAGAAAATCATAGATGCCTTTAGAAATAAAGAGGCAGATATCCTTACAGGTACTCAGATGGTAGCTAAGGGGCATGATTTCCCGGAGGTAACCCTTGTAGGAATTATTTCCGCTGATTCTACCCTTTTCAGCAGTGACTACAGGGCAAGTGAGCGTACATTTCAGCTTATTACCCAGGCTACCGGCAGGGCTGGAAGAGGGGAGAAGCCTGGCCGGGCTATAGTACAGGCCTATAATGTTGACGACTATGCCATTCAGACTGCACTGACACAAAACTATGAAGAGTTTTATGAAAAGGAGATAACCATGCGCATGAAACTCATGGTTCCACCCTTTTGTCATATTGGCTCTATTGTAGTATCAGCAGAAGATGAAAAGCTAGCATTAAGAACCTTAGAGAGATTAAAAAACGAGATATTTAAAAAATACGGCAGGATTCCCGGCGTTGAATGCTCCGATATAATGCCTGCACCTATATTCATTGTAAGAAACAGGGCAAGATGGCGTATAATAATTAAGCTGGCATCAATAAACACATTGGTTCAGCTCATTAATGAGACGTTGGACATTTTTCCTAAGCTTAAGGCAAAGGGTGCATATTTGAGCGTGGATATAGATCCGGTTGGCCTGTGATTCTTGTTGCTAATGTATCAATCGTGTTATAATGTGAAAAGTAGGACATAAGACAGGGGACGGTTCTTTGTCCTGATTGGGACAAAGAACCGTCCCCTGTCTTAAAAAGGGAGATAAATATGGCATTACGAACAATTATTAAAAAGGGCGATGAAGTTTTAAACAAGCGCTGTAAAGAAGTAAAAGAAATCAATGAAAGAATAATTGAGCTGCTTGATGACATGAAAGAAACTATGTACGAAAGTAGTGGGGTAGGTCTGGCCGCTCCTCAGGTAGGGGTTCTCAAAAGAGTTGTGGTTATGGATGTAGGGGAAGATTACCTCGAATTAATAAATCCGGTTATTATAGCCAGTGAGGGCGAGCAGAATGAGGCAGAGGGCTGCCTGAGTTTACCAGGTATTTATGGCATAGTTAAAAGGCCTAAAAAGGTTGTTGTGGAGTATCTTGACCGCAACGGAAATGAAATGCGGGTCGAAGGGGAAGATTTAAAGGCAATTTGCCTTTGTCATGAGATAGATCATCTTAACGGTATTTTATTTGACGAAAAGGTAACTGAGTTTATTGAGTTAGAAAAGGAATAGATATATATGAGAATACTTTTTATGGGTACTCCTGAATTTGCAGTGCCCTCATTAAAAGCGACTGATGAAAAATACGAGGTTATAGGTGTCGTTACTCAAATTGACCGTCCAAAGGGAAGGGGTCATAAACTTCAGCCATCTCCAGTAAAGGAGTATGCTCTGGAGAAAAATATTTCTGTTTATCAGCCAATAAAATTATCAAAGGAACCGGAAGTTATTAGCGAATTAGAAGAGTTAAAGCCCGACCTGATTGTAACCTGTGCCTTTGGACAAATCCTTCCGCAAAGGGTATTGGATATTCCGAAGCATGGCGTCATAAATGTCCATGCCTCACTATTGCCTAAATACAGGGGTGCCGCTCCGATACAATGGTCCATAATCAATGGGGATAAGAAGACTGGTATAACCACAATGTTTACGGAGCTCGGTCTGGATACCGGTGACATACTTCTGCAGTCTGAGATTGATATATCTATAGATATGACAGCAGGAGAACTTCATGACAGGATGTCGTTACTCGGGGCTGAAACCTTGATAGATACTATTGAAGCCATAAAAAATGGCACATTAAAAAGAATTAAGCAGGATGAAAGTCTGGCAACCTATGCTACAAAAGTAGATAAGACAACAGGATTGATTGATTGGAACAAGCCGACATTAGACATTCATAATCTTATCAGAGGAACCACACCATGGCCGGGTGCTTACACAGGACTTTGCGAAAAACGGACAAAAATATGCTGCTCAAGGCTGGAAGATGTTCCTGAGAACCTAAAGGAAAAAATAAAGGATGATGATATTTTGCCCGGAACCATCCTTGAACTGGGAGACTGCGATATGTGGGTAAAGACTCTTGACGGGGCTTTGCTTGTTCGCGAAATCCAGGTCGAATCTTGTAAAAAAATGACACCACACCAATACGCATGCGGGCATGACTTAAAGGAAGGCATGATTTTTGGTTGTATTAACCGAGAGGATAATAAATGAAGCTCTTATTGCACATTTGCTGCGCACCATGTGCCGTTGCTATAGTTGAAAAATTTAATAACACTTCCGATACGCTCTTAGGGGGCTTTTTCTATAACCCTAATATTCATCCGGAAGAGGAGTATAAAAAGCGTAAGGACGCCCTTGCAATCATGTCGGGAGAGTATAATCTTCCTGTCATATACAAGGACTCTGATATGCTGGAGTATTGGCGAAATAGCCTTGATGAGGATAAGCTGATCCGTTGCAGGATGTGCTACTCAATAAGGCTGAATGAAGCGGCAAAAACAGCCAAAGATAATTCCTATGACGCCTTTACCACCAGTCTTCTTATCAGTCCCTATCAAAACCATGATTTGATAAAGTTGCTGGCTGAAAAGGCAGCTGACAAATATGGCATTTCTTTTTATTATGAGGATTTTCGTAATCTCTACAGAAGGGGCAGAGAAATTTCACGGGGAAAGCACTATTATATGCAGAAATATTGTGGTTGTTTTTACTCATATAGCGAATCTGATCACCCCAAAAAGCCGATATATAATTTTGAATAGGATTTTTGAAAGAATCTTGTAACCTAAATGTTTAGGTTTTGTATATTTTAGCCGACAAAAATGTGGTAAAATATACACTAGATGATTTATATTTATTTATTTCAACAGTTTATTTAAATCATTTTTACGAAAGAAAAACTTCAAGAGGTGCGAATAATGAAGAAAAATATATCGGTTTTAATTCTTGTATGCATTATTTTTCTATCCTTCATTTCTGCTACTGTACCTTCGCATGGAAGTACTACTCTGGAGACTAAAACTGGAGGAACAGTATCGAAGGTTACTTACAAGCAAGAGGATGACTTGGAAGAAATCAGGATATTCTCATCCTCAACCAAGATTCTAAAGCAATATATTATTGTGCCAGAAGGCTCTGCTAAGAATTATCGTCTGTGCTTTGAAATAGATAATGCTAATGTCTCAAAAACAATTAGATTCGATATAAACAAGGGCAATGTTGTTCAAATTAGATTAGCCAACATGTCCGATCCGAAACGCACCAATGTCGTAGTAGAAACAAAAACTAAGCCAACTTATAATATATCCACTGCTTCTGATGGAAAATCTATTATTTTGACACTTGGTAAGGGAAGTCAGAATCCGACGCCGAGTCCTAGTCCGACTCCGTCACCCTCTCCGGCTCCTTCGCCGAGTCCTTCCCCAAGCCCTGGTGCAACACCGACGCCATCAAATCCTCCGGCGTCGCCAACCACTCCAGGTAAGACTAATACAAGCTATAAAATAACTAAAAACGGACCATTATCCTGGAGTATGTCCGGAGATTCCTGTATTTTAACCCTGGACAATATCAGTCTGACTAAATCTACAATAGGATCAAATCCGAGGTTTGAGCTCAGGGAAAAGGAAAAAATGATACAAATAACATTGCCCGGCAAGGATACAAGGTTCAAAGAGGGTTATTTGTCCGGCAATTCTGTTATCTATGGGGTTCTGGTAAACTATAATGCAAAACATAATTGCACCATAATCCGCATCTGCTTTTCAGATGCCATTACATATTCTCATACAGTGTCAGGTGGAAGCTCTGTATTTGTTATTGGTTCAGGGAGCAAATCCGTGCCTACTGATTCACCCTCAAATCCTTCAGAATCACCTATTGATACTCCACAACCATCTGCCCCTGTAGCTTCTCCTTCGCCAACACCGACACCTTCTGCTCCTTCCCAGCCCCCGACAGAAAAGGCTGATGCTCCTTCTAATCTTAAATCCGGAACCGATAATGATAAGGCAATTGTGAGACTTACAGGACAGTCAATAATAAGCAAGTATCACACACATAAGGATAAAATAATTGTTGATGAATCTAAAGACAGAAGCTCTGTAACCTTTATGATGCCCATTACTATTACAAATCTTGGAAATGGGAAAATGGATCTGAATCATAGTCTGGCATCTTCTGTTTCTACATTAACCACCGAGAATTACACTTTCTTGACTCTTACAAAGAAGAATCCCAACACAGAGCTTGAAATTACTATAGGTGTCGGAACAGATGAGCTTATAATAACTGAAAAGGATGATTCCGGGTCTGCCGCAACTGCTAAGCTGGTAGTTCTTGATCCCGGCCATGGAGGAAGTGATCCTGGAGCAGTATTTGGACCTAAAGATGAATATGAAGAAAAAAAATACAATCTCGATATTGCCTTACGATGTCAGGCTATTTTAAAGGGCAAGGGCGTCAATGTGGCCATGACTCGAACAACAGACAAATATGTCAGTCTTGAAGACAGGACGATAATTGCAAATGACCTGAACGCAACATTGTTTGTAAGCATACATAATAACAGCATGCCTAAAGGATATAAAGGCTCAATGACTTTGTATTACCCCACCAGCTACAAGGGGAAGGATTATGCCAGGATTATGCAGAATAACCTGATAGAAGACTTGAACACCAATAATATAGGGATAAAGGGAGATGCCCTCTACGTACTAAAATATACAAAGATGCCGGCTGTTTTAGCTGAAATAGCCTGTATGTCCGATAATAATGATTTGATGCTGTTGAATAATGATGCCTTTATTCAAAAAGCAGCTGAATCTCTGGCAAGAAGTATTATTGAAATCTTACAGATAAGCTAGCCGGGGGACCACTTTGTATTAGTAATTACATAGCCTTCACAGGTCGCTTTAGAAATAAAAATGGCTGAAGGCACATTTGTATTAGTAAATATAAGTAATAATGCGATTATCGCTTGATTTACATTTAGATGATTTTTATACAATATACTTAAGCATTGATGGGGAGCACTTTGGCTTCCTATTTTTCATTTATGATTTCAAATAATGTGCTAGTTTTATTAATTTTCTGGATAACATTACACACATGTGATAACATATTAAAGAAAAAACGTGGACGGTATATAATAATGAATAAACAAAGAATAGACGGAAGAAGAAATAACGAATTAAGGAAGATCAAGCTAACCAGAGACTTTAACAAGTATGCCGAAGGCTCTGTTTTGGTTGAGTTTGGCGATACAAAGCTTATATGCACTGCCAGCATTGATGAGAGGGTTCCTATGTTCAAGAAAGGATCTGGTGAAGGTTGGCTTACAGCCGAATATGATATGCTTCCAAGATCCACCTCCACAAGAAACAATCGGGACAGAAACTCTCTAAGAATAAGTGGGCGATCAAGCGAGATTCAACGGCTGATAGGCAGATCTCTCAGGTCGGTAATGGACTTAAAGATTCTTGGTGAAAGAACCATCACTATAGATTGTGATGTAATTCAGGCTGATGGAGGAACAAGAACAGCAGCTATTACCGGTGGGTTTGTAGCACTTATGGATGCATGTGCTTTATTGGTTAAAAAGAAGATAATAAGTGAAATTCCTATAAAGGATTTTGTAGCGGCTATTAGTGTAGGCTTAGTTGATGATGAGGAGCTTTTGGACTTATGCTATGCCGAGGATTCAAAGGCTATAGTTGATATGAATGTTGTTATGACAGCTTCAGGGCAATTGATTGAGATACAGGCAACAGGTGAGGAGAGCCCCTTTGACAGAAAAACCTTTGATGATTTGCTAAGCCTTGCTGAAAAAGGTATTGAGGAAATACTAAATATTCAAAGGGCTGCTTTTCTTTCCGGGGAGAAGTAATGAAGAACATTATTATTGCTACAAAAAATAAAGGAAAAGTGGAAGAAATAAAAAGTCTGCTGGCGGGCTGCAGCTTTCGAGTTCTCTCGCTAAAGGATGTGGGTATTGACATCGATATAGAAGAGACCGGATCGACTTTTGAAGAAAACTCTCTTATAAAGGCCAGAGCAATACAAAGATTATCAGGCGAGATAGTTATTGCAGATGACAGTGGACTTGAAATCGACTATCTAGGAGGGGCACCGGGCATATATTCGGCAAGATTTTTAGGTGAGATCAGTGATGAGAAAAGATGCCAGGGCGTGCTTTCGCTTATGAATGGAGTACCCGACGAATTTAGAAATGCCAGGTTCCGATGTGCAGCATCCATTGTAAAAGACAAAAAAGAAATGACATTTTTCGGGGTGCTGGAGGGGAAAATATCCTTTTCAGCGAAAGGAAACAACGGTTTTGGCTATGATCCGATATTTTATGTTCCTCAATATAAGAAAACACTGGCTCAGCTAGATGAAAGCATAAAAAACAGCATCAGCCACAGGGGCAAAGCCTTTGAATTAGTGGCAAAAGAGCTTATTAACTGGAGTAGCAATGAAACTATATTTAGTAATTAGCGACACCCATGGCAGCATATATACTGCCAGAACTGTGATTGAAAAATATGGACAAATAGATGGGCTAATACATCTTGGAGATCATTATAAGGATGCGGTTATACTTAAGGAAACCCAGTTTAAAGATTTAGACATGTATATGGTACCTGGAAACTGTGATTTTGTAGCTGATGTGCCTTCTGAGATTGTTCTTGAGGCTGAAGATAAACGGATCTTGTTAACCCATGGACATAGATTTAATGTTAAAAACTGTCTTGACCGATTGGAGAAATACGCTTTAAGACAAAACACAGATGCAGTCTTATTCGGACATACCCATGCTCCACTGCAGGAGATAAGATCGGATATAGTTTTTTTAAATCCCGGAAGCCTTGGTTATCCCCGCGGTTCTTCGCCTACCTATGGGCTTCTAGAGATTTCAAAAAATGCTATTGAGACACGGATCCTAAATATTTAAGTGAAATAATTAAAATATGAGAGGCGAAATAATGATATACTTCGACAATAGCGCTACAACAAGGCCTTATGATGAGGTGGTTGAATTAATAGCCAGGCTGATGCTTGAGGAGTTCGGCAATTCTTCATCCCTTCATAATCTAGGAATAAGGGCAGAACGCATCTTGGAGGACAGCAGAGAAAAGCTGGCACAGACAATAAAGGCTGGGCCCGAAGAAATTATTTTTACCTCTGGCGGAACTGAGTCAATTAATATGGCTCTAAGGGGGTCGGCCGAAATCTTAAAAAGGTCAGGCAATCATATCCTGACATCTCCTGTTGAGCATTCTGCTTCTCTTGAATCTTTAAAAGATCTTGAGAGACAGGGCTTCGAGGTAGAATATCTTAAGGTCGATAAATACGGCAGAGTTTCACTAGATCATCTGAAGGCGAAGCTTCGAAAAGACACAATACTTGTTAATATTATGGCTGTAAATAATGAGCTTGGAACAATTGAGCCGGTGATTGAGGCCTCACATATTATTAAATCCAATAATAAGAGTACTGTGTTTCATGTGGATGCTGTTCAGGCATATGGCAAGCTTCCTATTAATACAAGAGATCTATTAGCTGATTATATATCTTTTAGTGCACATAAGATTCATGGTCCAAAAGGGGTGGGGATGCTCTATATGCGAAAAGGCAACAGGCTTCATCCAATAATTTTTGGCGGTGGTCATGAAGGAAAGCTCAGATCTGGAACAATGAATATTCCTTCTATTGCAGGATTCTGCCTCGCAGCAGAGAAGAAAATAGACAGAATGAAGGAAGATCAGAAAAAATCGAAAATTATCAGGGAGATACTTATAAAGGAGCTGGAAAAATCCCCTGAAATCAATATGCATATAAACTCCCCCAAGGATGGAATTGAGAACATCATTAATATATCCTTTGAGAAAATGAGATCCGAAACCATGCTCCATTTTCTTGAGATAGAAGAGATATATGTATCAAGTGGTTCGGCCTGCCATTCAAAAAGGAATACCACCAGCCACGTGCTGACTGAGGTAGGGTTGCCTGCCAGGTTTGCACAAAGCGCCATAAGATTTAGTTTTGGTTCTTTTAATACAGAAGAAGAGGCAGAGAAAGTAGCAAAAGCAATAAAAAGGGTATTACAGGTCTGACTATTGAATTGCTGCATAAACCTGCAAGAATATAAAAGAAAGAGTTGATAACATGGAAAGTGTAATTTTGGTAAGATATGAGGAAATATTTTTAAAAGGTCTAAATAAGCATATCTTTGAGAATAAGCTAATTAAGAATATTAAAAAGAGACTGGCCGACATAGCCATATTTGATGTACGAAAGTCCCAGAGCCGAATCTATATTGAATCCTCCGATTCCGATTTTGATATGCAGGAGGCTATTATAAGGCTTCAAACAATCTTTGGAATTGCATCAGTCAGCCCCGTTACAAAGATTGATTCGAGCTTCGATTCGATTAAAGAAACATCGGTTAGAATGATTGAAGATCTAATATTGCGGAAGGGCTATAAAACATTTAAGGTTGAAGCAAAGCGTGCAGATAAAAGCTTCCCGTTAAATTCACCTAAAATTTGTGCAGAACTTGGCGCCCATATTCTTAAAAGTGTACCTCAATTGAAGGTAGATGTTCATAATCCCGATTTCATATTTTTTGTTGAGATAAGGGAAAAGACCTATCTTTATTCCGAGATAATTCCTGCCGCTAAAGGCCTTCCTACCGGAACGGGCGGATTAGGAACACTTCTGTTGTCCGGTGGTATAGACAGCCCGGTCGCCGGCTGGATGATTGCAAAGCGTGGAGTACAGCTTGAGGCCGTATATTTTCACAGTCACCCGTATACTAGCGATAGGGCAAAGGATAAGGTTATAAAGCTCGCGAGGATTTTATCTGAATGGTGTATCGGAATAAAGCTTCATGTTGTACCCTTTACCGATATTCAGCTGGCTATTAATGAAAAATGTCCTGCAGAATACCTTACTATAATAATGCGAAGATTAATGATGAGGATTGCAGAAAAAATTGCATTACAGAATAATTCCCTGGGGCTCATTACCGGAGAAGCAATTGGCCAGGTGGCAAGCCAGACCATGGAAAGTATGCTTGTTACAAATGATGCTGTGGACTTGCCTGTTTACCGTCCTTTAGTGGGAATGGACAAAAACGAGGTCATAAATCTGGCAAGAAAAATCGGAACATATGACACATCAATACTTCCATATGAGGATTGTTGTACCATATTTGTAGCAAAGCATCCGGTTACCAAACCCACCCTTTGCAAGACTATAGAGTATGAGAGTGTCTTAAACCAGGATGAACTGATAGATGAAGCCATAGCAAACACAGAGGTAATTGAACTGTGAACAAGATAAGACATGGGACGGGTTCCGTGGCCTGTCTTGCTCACGGGACACCGAACCGTCCCCTGTACTGCTGACTTGCATGTGATTATTTCGGCAAATATGTGGTAATTGTAGAATAGCAAATATTCTTGGAGGTAATCTAACTCTATGGGAAATGTCAAACCGGTTTACAACTCAAAAATTACCTGCCCCGTATGTGATAGTGAGATTGAATATACAAAGGTCAGATCAAAGCAGATTAGGCTATTGAGGCAAGATACCGATTTTTGCCCTTATTATGATGGAGTAAACCCTTTGTTTTATGAGGCGGTAATATGCTCAGAGTGTGGATATGGTTCGCATATTACCACGTTTTCAAATGTCGATAGATACGCAAGGGCTAAAATTAAGGAAAAGATTACCCCCAAATGGCAAAAACGCAGCTTTACAGGTGAAAGAGATTTGCTCCATGCATTAGAAGCATTTAAAATAGTATTATTAAGTTTATATGCCATGGATGGTCCCAAGTCGGAAATAGGGAAGATAAGCCTTCGAATTGCATGGTTGTACAGATATAGCGGAGATCAGGAGCAGGAAAACAAATATTTAAAGCATACCCTGGAAAGCTATAAGAAGGCATATTCGCAGGAGGATCTTTCCGAAGAAGGCAAGCTCGACGAGTACACCTGTATCTACATAATCGGTGAGTTAAGCAAAAGATTGGGAAATTATGAGGATAGCACCCAATGGCTTAGCAGACTAATTATGAGCTTCTCAGACCCCAAACAAAAGGAGAGAATACCCAACAGACTAATTGAAATATCCAGAGACCTTTATCAGGAAGTCAAGGATCTGGCAGCAGCATCGAAAGAGTAAAACTATTAATGACTAGTACCCATATACCCGATGAAGTATATAACATACTTAAAATGTGAGGGATGATAAAATGATTGATATTTCGTCAATAGAATTCCAGCTTTTTATGAAGGTATTTCTTTTTCTATTTGGTTTATGTGTAGGATCATTTCTTAATGTGATAATCTATCGTTTGCCAGAGGAGAAATCAATTGTATTTCCTAATTCTGCGTGTACTGATTGTAATGAAAAACTGAGATCAATAGATATGATTCCTATTTTATCATATATCTTTCTTGGAGGGAAATGCAGATATTGCAAAAAACCCATTTCAATTCAATATCCTTTAATCGAACTTTTCACCGGATTAGTCTGGCTTTTTACTTACATAAAATTCGGATTTTCAATTGAAACAGTGGCTATCATTTTTCTTTATACTCTTTTAATACCTGTAGCTATAATAGATCTAAATCATATGATAATTCCAAACGGATTGGTGTTGACAGGCTTTATTGGCGGATTACTGCTTTCAGCCTACCATATATTTGTTGAGCCCATCTCTATTTATCGCTCAACCGCCTGGTATGCACCTTTTATTGGTATGATTTCCTCCTCAGGGATACTGTTTATTATCGCACTATTATCCTTTATAAAGTACCGTGATGATGGTGGCATGGGAATGGGGGATGTAAAGCTGTTTATCCCCATCGGCATGATTTTAGGATGGAAGCTGTCATTGCTCTCCCTATTTCTTTCAATCATGATAGGTGGAATTATTAGCATCATCCTGCTAATATTTAAAGTGCTTAATAAAAAAAGCGCCCTGCCCTTTGGGCCATTTATAGTTATTTCCACCTTCCTTTGTGGTTTCTTTGGAAATAATATAATCGATTGGTATGTACATAGTTTTTTATAACTCTTTAAAATTGTCCCAAAAAAATAATGAGAAACTCTGTTCAATAAACGCTTTAGAAGATGAAATTATATATATATTTGTGATATAATTCTGTATGCAATAATAAAATAT
>JAAYTU010000120.1 GCA_012523705.1 Clostridiaceae bacterium | reverse complement strand
TTTGCGGGCATTTGTTTGAATATAAAAAACTGTTACAAAAGGACTGGTTGTTTTGAAGCCAGTCCTTTGATACCTTTAATTAATAAATCTGTACAGGTTTTTAATAGAACTCTAATTTAACTGACAGTAGCACCTAATAATCAATTATTACAATTGGAGATGTAAAGTCTTGAAGCTAAATTAATTGGAGGTGCCCATATAATGAAT
The DNA here is from genome assembly GCA_012523705.1 of Clostridiaceae bacterium. GTDB lineage: Bacteria > Bacillota > Clostridia > DSM-8532 > DSM-8532 > DTU059. Next base: position 17,224 of record JAAYTU010000120.1, on the reverse strand, counting down.
TTTGAATTAATTGATGAGTTTAGAAGAAGAACAAATGCAAGCTACGATGAGGCTAAACATTACCTTGAAAGAACAAATGGAGACCTTTTGGAGGCTGTCATTGCCTACGAAAGAGAGAAAACCGGCTATGGAAATCAAAAAAATAATACTAATCAGAGGGCCCATAGAGGAGGCCGCTTGTTAAATGCCCTTATAAGGGTGGTACAAAAGCTTATAGATGTAAAACTTGCTGTTACTGATGGAGCTGAATTGACCATTCATATACCATTGATTTTACTCTTGCTTTTTGGATTTGCATGGCATATTTTATTGCTGGCGGCTATTTTTATGCTAATATTAGGATATAAATTCAGATTCGTTGAGATTTCTGATCCAAATGTAAATGTGGCTGCCTTTATCGAAAGAATAAAGAGCAAGAGATGGGAAAACAACTAACTACTGCTTATAACAAAGAGGTGTAATATGGTTACGATAGAACAGATTGATGAGTTCAGAAAACGGACCAATTCAAGCTATGAAGATGCAAAGTATTTTCTTGAGAAGAATAATGGCGACGTTTTAGATGCTATAATTGACTTTGAGAGAACAAAATCAGGCGGAAGCAGTAAGCAAAAGAATAAAAGGCATAAGGAAGATTATGAAAAGAAGGTTGCTGACCTTATTCAAAAAGGGTTTGACACAAGAGTTGTAATATATGACGCAAAAGCCACCCTGTTTTCCTTCCCCATAATATTGCTCATCGTACTGATACCCCTATGGATTCCAGTTTTTCTGCTATTTGCTCTTTTGACAATGATAGGCTATAGAGTAAAACTTGAGTTTATTAAAAATGAAAATATAAACATTGGATCCATCTTCCGGGATATTAATGAAAAAACAAGAAACAGCAATGCAGACAAGGAACAGAAAAAGAATAAAAACGAAAGCAGTAATCAAAAAGCAAGCAGTAGTCAGGATTCGTACAGATATCAAAATGCCGGCAATAACCAGTATAACAATAGAGAAACAAATATTAACAAAGAACAGGCGGCCAATGCCCCTCAGAATTTTGATGCTGGAAAGAACGGAAATAATATAGTCCCTGTCCAGACTAGCATAGCAAATATCACAGAAACTGCATCACCTGAACCCAAGGCTGAAGAGAAGGATGACGAAGAGGGCTTTAGCGAATATACGGTGGAATAATAAAGAATAATCAACAGACAGCTCGGGAGAGTTTTTAGATAAAGGTGCCAGGAGTGGTAGAAATCAGCATTTTTACCACTCAGGGCACTATTGCAGTTGAAGGAGGTATTGTATATGGCAGAGAAGATCTTAGTGGTTGAGGATGAAAGCAAAATAGCTCGTTTTCTTGAACTTGAGCTCAAGCATGAGGGCTATGAGGTTGAAATAGCTTATGATGGCAGGGATGGCCTTGAAAGGGCCCAGGAGGGAGAATTCGATTTAATTATTCTGGATTTGATGTTACCACTGATGAGTGGTATCGAGGTATGCCGCAGGATTAGAAAGTTCTCCAATATCCCAATTATCATGCTTACTGCAAAGGATGATATTTCTGATAAGGTAACTGGTTTAGACAGTGGAGCAGATGATTACATAACAAAGCCATTTGCTATAGAGGAGCTATTGGCACGAATCAGAGCGGCATTAAAGAGAAAGACAATCGCCATCAAGGAGGCTCAGCCCGAGCTCATCACTGCCGGAAAGCTTACCCTTAATAAGCTGCAGCATAAGGTAACATATGATGGTGAAGAAGTATTCCTTTCTAAAAAGGAATATGATTTGCTTTTATATCTTATGGAGAATAAGGGCATCGTGCTGGACAGGGAAAAGCTGATTGAAAATGTCTGGGGCTATGATTTTATTGGAGATACTAATGTTACAGATGTTTATATCCGATATCTCAGAAGCAAGATTGACCAAAAATACGGAGATCCTTTTATAAAGACTATTCGCGGGGTAGGTTATATATTTGAAAGCCAAGAATAAGACTAAAAACAGAAAAAAGAAGAAACAGAAAAAGCTGCACTCATCGTTAGCTTTCCGAATTTCATCTTTCTATAACAGTATGTTTGCCACCTGGTTATCATTATCATTGGTGGTTATTCTTGTGCTTGTAATGCTTTTCACATTTTTATCCATGATGGATGAGAATCAGCCTTCTATAAATCACATAGAAGAGAGCAATAATATTTCCGAGCTCATAGAGCAGGTTAATTCTATTCAGGCAGGCCGCTTCGCAGTTATTGACCAGGACCGGACTCTTTTAGCCTCGTCATTACAATACTCAGAAGACGATCTAAGCATACCCGCCAACCCTTATATAGGCTTGCAACGGAGGAATGACAGAGTTTATATTTCCTTTGAGAAGAGCTTATGGATACAGGGGCGGGATTTAATTCTTGTTATCTATAATGATATCAGTGTTTTCATATTAGAAATAGTAATTATCGGCGCAGCCGCGATAGGAATATTTTTGATATCCACAGGGGTTGTTTATCTAAGGGGCAATTATATGACCAGAAAAGCCCTTGGAGTTTTAGAGGAGCTTGTAGTAAAGGCTAATAATATTTCTTCACAAAACCTGAACCTGAGGCTTAATGTAAGCGATTCCACAGATGAGTTAATAGAGCTGGCTCTTACATTTAACCGCATGATGGACAGAATTGAAAAGTCCTATGAGAAGCAGAATCAGTTTGTATCCGATGCGTCCCATGAGCTTCGCACTCCCATTGCGGTTATCCAAGGTTATGCAAGAATGCTTGAACGCTGGGGAAAAGACGATAAGGAAATACTTCACGAATCCATTCAGGCCATAAATAAAGAATCTAAGAATATGCAGGATTTAGTTGACAAGCTTCTCTTTATTGCACGGAATGATAAGGACACCCTGGTCCTTGTAAAAAAGGAATTTAACATGAGTGAGCTTATGAATGAGCTGACTAGGGACACCGAGATGCTTGAAACTCAACATATTATTGAAAGTAATATTGAACCTGATATATTACTTAATGGAGACAGGGATAGAATAAAGCAGGCACTGAGAATATTTGTAGATAATGCCATTAAATATACCGAACCTGGGGGAAAAATCATTTTAAGCCTCACTAAGGATGATAAATATGGAATAGTTACCATCAAGGATACAGGAAAGGGAATTCCCGAAAAGGATCTTTCAAGTATATTCGACCGTTTTTACCAGGTTGATAGTTCGCGAAAGCGTGAAAATGGCGGACATGGTTTGGGACTGTCCATAGCAAAAATTATTGTTCTGCGCCATGGAGGGCGTATCAAGGTCGCGAGTAAAGAGGGTGTGGGAACACGCTTCAGAATATTTCTCGCCAAATAAGAGAGTATAAACATTTCCTGGAATTGAAATGATGAGTAAATAATGATAATATATTTTTATCTTTATAAAAGTATACAGAGGAGTATGACAAATGAACAATTCTGCTAGATCATCATTTCAATTATTGGCCGTAGTTGTAGGCTTATACTATATATTTAGTGGTCTTATGAATATTCTTGGATTGCTGGAAGCTATTTTAATAGTGGGCGGCTTTATTGTGTTGGCGGCTCTTTTCATGTATTTAAACCGAGGAGTTTATTACCATAACCGGGCCGGCAGAAAGTTTCAAAAGGGTGATTACGAGGGTGCCTTAGCCGATCTTAAAAAAGCGGTCTCGGCTGATCCCAAAAACGCAAACATCCGCGGAAGCTATGCATTTTTATTACTAAAGCTTGGAGAGACTCAGGAAGCGTCTATACAGATTGATGAAGCAATAGCAAATGTTAGAAAGAAGCGGGATGACAGGAATGGTCTGACCCTTACTAAAGCAATGGTGCTTTGGAAGGAAGGAAAAACAGACCAGGCCATAGACATGCTTTCAGAGCTCGTTACAACCTTTGAGACTACTGATGTTTATGCCACCCTAGGCTTTCTTTACATCGAAAAGGGCGATTTTGAGAAAGCTTTAGAATTCAACCTGAAGGCCAAGGAGTTTAATAGCGATAATGCTGTCATCATGGATAATTTGGGGTGTTCCTACTATCTTTCAGGAGATTACGACACAGCCTATGAGGTTTATCAGGATGTTATGAAGCGAAAACCAAACTTTCCTGAGGCCTTTTATAATTATGCAAAGGTTTTAGAAAACAGGGGAGAATTAAGTCAGGCCATATATATGCTTAGAAATGCACTGACATTAAAATTCTGGAATACCAACACCATTACAAAGGCCCAGGTGGAAGAATACCTGGATAGCCTGCTTGCTAAAGAGGAAGAATTAAATCAAAAAAAGGAAGCGGACAGGATTTCTGAAGCAGCAGCTTCTGAAGAAGCAGATACAGATGTTGAAAATAAAGATGCCGTTGCTTCGGAGAATGACGGTGAGTAAGACACAGAACCGTCCCCTGCCTTATCTGAGGGTTATTTATGGAAAACAAAAGAAGATATTATGAAGAGTTCGGGATTAATCATAAGATAACTGAAGCTGCCAAGAGGGCAGAGAATACTGTATATCAAAGTTTTGAAAACATCAATGCAGTTAAGGAACAGAATCAGTTTAAAGTCATACGGGCCATGCAACTGGAAAGGCTCAGTGATACCCATTTTTCAGGAACAACAGGATATGGTTATAACGACAGAGGAAGAGAAGTTCTTGACGCTGTATATGCCCATGCTTTCGGCTGCGAGGACGCAATAGTTCGCCATAGCATCACATGCGGCTCACATGCTTTATCCTTGTGTCTGTACGGAATATTACGGCCCGGTGATGAGCTTTTATCTATTACCGGTCAACCATATGAGACGCTTATGGAGGTAATAGGTGTCAGGGGCAAGAAGGACAGCGGCTCATTAAAGGATTATGGCGTTACCTACTCACAGGTTGAGCTGACAGAGGATGGAGTAATCGATGACCAGAGTGTTATAAATGCAATAAATGATAAGACCAGGCTGGTGTTCATTCAACGCTCCCGGGGATATGCCTGGCGCCCTGCTCTTACTATCAGTGAAATTGAGAGAGTAGTTAAGCTTGTTAAATCTTATAAAAAAGATTTATTAGTTATGGTTGATAATTGCTACGGTGAATTTGTTGAGGACAGGGAGCCTACAGAGGTTGGGGTAGACATCATGGCCGGTTCATTAATAAAGAACCCGGGAGGGGGTATAGTTCCCTCAGGAGGCTATATTGCAGGGAAAGCAGATCTGGTGGAGAAGATTTCTTACCGCATGACTCTGCCGGGAATAGGTCGTGAGGTAGGTGCTACATTAGGTAATAATAGATTGATGTTCCAGGGATTTTTTCTGGCGCCTCTCATCGTGTCAGAAAGCTTGAAAGGAGCAGTCTTTACAGCTCAGCTTATGAAGGATTTGGGATATACTACTCATCCCGGGCCATTCGATAAGCGTTGTGATATTATTCAGGCAATAAGATTTAATAGCGATAAAGAAGTAATTGCTTTTTGTCAGGGCATACAAAAGGGTTCGCCAGTTGACTCCTATGTTACACCCGAACCTTGGGATATGCCTGGATATGATTCCCCGGTAATAATGGCGGCAGGTGCTTTCGTTCAGGGTTCCTCAATAGAATTAAGTGCTGATGCGCCAATTCGTGAGCCTTATATTGCTTATATGCAGGGCGGCTTAGTATATGAGCATATCAAGCTTGGAGTAATGTGCGCAGTTCAAAAGCTTATTGATGAAGGCCTGGTTATACTATAGTATTTAACGATTCTTTATTTAATTCCGAAATACTCCTTAAGAGGGTGCCGCAATGACTAACGAAATAGAAGAAAGAAGAAAAAAACGAATAATCAGGCGCAGACGCAGACGACTGTTTAGCTTACTGGCTTTAGTTTTGTTGCTTGTTTATATACCGGCTGTTTGGAAATGGCTTTTTTCTTCCAGTCATGAAATTGGAGTAGTAAGAACATCTACCATCGAAGTTAAGGCACCTATCGAGGGCGTTATTGTACGAAATGAGATGCTTTTAACATCCCCGGGCACCGGAATTATTATTCCTACTGTGCAAAACGGAGAACGGGTGGCTAAGGCCAGTGAGGTAGCATCATATATACAATCCAACATGAAGGATGTAGTAGAAGGCTACAGAGAAATGGAGGCAGATATTCTAAGACGGGTAGTATCCTATTTAGGTGATCTGACAGGCGTGCAAAGAGAAGTGTGGGATTCAGCAATAGAAACGCAGGTGGACAGGCTTACTGAGGCCTCGAACAGTGGTGATTTAAGTGATGCTGAGGATATAAGAGAACGGGTTAATCGTGTTTTAGAATCACGTGCCCGTGCCATACTTGACAACAGCTCAAATCAAGATAAGCTGCTAAGTGAAAAACAGGAGCTGGACAGGCTAAAAAGTAATGTGGATAAAACTGTCCAGAGTCTTTCTTCTCCGGAGTCAGGAATTGTGTCATACCATTGTGACGGATTAGAAGGAGTATTTTCTGTAGAAAGCTTAAACAATCTGTCGGTTGAGGATATTAAGAAAGCAGTTGACGAAAACAAAATTAAAGAAAAGTCCCTTACCCCCTCAGAGATTAATGCTAAGGCTGACGAGCCCTATGCAAAACTCATTTTTAATGATAAGGCGTGGATAGTATTCCTTGTTCCTGAGAAGCAGGGAGAGGAGATTTCCATATTACATCAAAAAGCCAGATTGAATGACAGTTATTTATCATTGCAGATAGAGCTTGATGGAATAAATGAGCGTATACCTGTTGTTATAGAGCAGGTATACGACAAGGAAAATGGTTTTTGTAAAGTAATAGCTTATATGGATAAAATGATTGAGAAGACTATGGATTATAGAGGGACTAAGGGAAACCTAGTTGTTGAAAGTGTTACCGGCATGAAGGTGCCATTAAGGAGCCTATTTAATATAAACTCAGTAGATGATACTGCAGATATTTGTTTACTTGATATGGACAGGGCTAAGTTTGTTCGTGTCAGGATAGTTGCAAGGCAAGATAATTATGCCATAATAGAAAGTATAGATGTAACCGATGCGAAGCAGAGTGTAAACATTTTTGATGTCTATTTGATTAATCCTAAGAATGTAGAAGAAGGTCAAGTGATAGATAAATGATTATAGAAAATAACAGAATGCAGGAAGCAATTGATGAAATTAAACATAATGTAGCCAATGCGGCTGAAAAATCAGGCAGAAGGCCAGAAGATATAATGCTGTTAGGAGTAACCAAAACAGTTGGCTGCGACCTGATGGAAAAGGCTTATGATTTGGGAATTACTAATTTTGGTGAAAATAGGGTTCAGGAATACTTAAGAAAAACCGATATAATAAAAAGAAAGTGTAATTGGCATCTGATAGGAAGACTACAGACCAATAAAGTGAAATATTTGGACCAGCGTGTGGCATTGATTCACTCTCTTGACCGTATAGAACTAGCAAAGGCATTACAGGCAAGGGGTGAAAAAATTGACTTTGCATTTCCTGTACTGGTGCAGGTAAATGTATCGGGAGAAACATCCAAGGCTGGAATAGAGCCTGAGCAGGTTAAAGATTTTTTGTTAACTGTCTCAAAAATGGGTAATATCCAAGTAAGAGGCCTAATGACAATCGCACCCTATACTGACCAGCCAGAAGAAGTAAGACATGTTTTCAGAAAATTAAAAAAAATTTCTGTTGACATAATGAGGGAAAAAATAGAGAATATCAGTATGGGAGAACTTTCAATGGGAATGAGCGGTGACTATATTGTTGCGATAGAGGAAGGGTCCACTATTGTAAGAATTGGAAGCGCTATCTTTGGAGAAAGAATTTACCGGGCCTGAAAAGGCTTAAGATTTTACGAATGAAAACTGGAGGAAATTACGATGGCTAAATTACTGGAGAAGGTACTTGATTTTGTTGGTTGGGAAACAGATTACGATGAAGAAGAGGATATTTATGAGGATGAAATAATTGACAATATTCCTCATAAAACCGAACGTAATGCTTCCACCAAAAAAGGCCCTCAGGGCAAAGTTCTTAACATGAACAACAGCAATAATTTAAAGGTTGTTGTTCTCTCACCTCAGAATATTCTTGAATCCCGTGAGCTCTGTGATCATCTTAGAGCTAACAAGCCAGTTATCATGAATGTTGAAGGAGTGGACACACCACTGGCACAAAGAATGGTGGACTTCTTAAGTGGCGCTGTTTATTGCCTGGATGGTGATATTCAGAAAATATCCAGCGGTATTTTCCTTGCAACTCCTGCATCAATTGAGATAACCGGGGATTTAAAGGATGATATGCATAATAGAGGCGCTTTTTCTTGGACTAAATAGACTATGAAGATTTCAGCCACTTTCATTACAGCTCTAAGAGCCGTAATTTATACCATGGAAGTAGTGCTTGTCATCAGAGTTGTTTGTGAGTTTAAGCTGATTCGCAGGGATACGGCAGGATTTAAGTTTTTACTTAATGTAACTGACCCTTTATTAAATCCTGTTCGTAAACAGCTCATTAAGGCCAATAAAGGAAAACCGCTTAGATTTGATATATCACCCTTGTTTGTTATTATTCTTCTTTATTTAATTAATACTCTGTTATACAGATATATTTAGACATGTAACTTGTTTGATGATTTAATTTTTTATAAGTGGGGGGCGTGTATCGGTGAATTTTCTTCCGAATGATTTGCAAAACATTGCCTTTAAAAGAGCTATTGGCGGATATAATATGCTACAGGTAGAGGATGTTATACTCAAAGTAGTTGAGGATTTGTCGGAGCTCATAAAGGAAAATAATAAGCTGAAGGAAAAGCTTGAGGAGAGTCAGGAACGGGTTAGATACTATAGAGGCATAGAGGACAAATTACATAATAGCTTGATTGTGGCACAACAAACAAGTGATGAGATTGTTGCCAATGCCAGAGATGCTGCTGACAATATGAAGAAGGAAGCCGAGCTGACTTCCCAACAAATAGTTGATCAGGCCCATAAGGAGATACTAAGCGTTAAGTTTGAATATGAGCGTTTGAGACGGGATCTCACTGCATATAAGTGCAAAGTGGAAAGCATTATAAAATCTCAGCTCAAGCTTATGGACTGTATCGATGATGAGCAGTTGGTTGAAAGTCTGGATTCCACCTTTGATACCGATTTTAATTTAGCTGAAGAATTAGAGAAAGAGGTACAGGATAAGCCAGTTAGTTTATCGCGAGCATAATTTTTAATGCAATTATATAGTAAAAATGAATTAGCACTCTTTAGTAAGGAGTGCTAATTTCTATCTTGACATTCCCTGACCATAATATTATCATATCTTATGTGTAAGTACTAAAGCAGGAGGTTTTACTAATGGTAAGCGAAAAAGGTAATATATCTATTCAAACAGAAGATATTTTCCCTATTATTAAAAAATGGCTTTATTCGGAAAAGGATATTTTTTTAAGAGAGATTGTTTCAAACGCATCAGATGCAATAAGTAAGCTGAAAAAACTGTCTGACATCGGAGAAGCGATGCTTCCTGAGAATTATAAGCCCAGAATAACAGTTTCAGTAAATAAAGAAAAGGGAACTCTTGCTGTCTCTGACAATGGTATTGGAATGACCGATGAAGAGGTGAAAAAATATATCAATCAAATCGCCTTTTCAGGTGCGAAGGATTTTGTTGAAAAATTTAAGGATAAAACTGATGATCAGCAAATTATAGGACACTTTGGATTAGGCTTCTATTCTTCTTTTATGGTAAGCACTAAAGTAAGAATTGATACATTATCATATAAAGAGGGGTCTAGGGCTGTTTCCTGGGAGAGCGAGGGTAGTACTGAATATTCCATGGAACCCTCAGAGAGAAAAGAATTTGGCACCACTGTTACAATGTATATTGCCGAGGATTCGAAGGAATTCTTAGATGCATGGAAGATTAGAGAAATATTGAGAAAGTATTTTGCTTTCCTCCAATATGAAATATATCTAATTGATGAGAATGAAAAAAAGTCCGAGGATAGCGAGGATGATACCAAAGGTAAGGAAGAAAAGCCAATTAACAACACCTATCCTTTATGGCTGAAAAACCCCAGAGAATGTACTGATGAAGAGTATAAGAATTTCTATCATGAGGTTTTTACAGATTTTAATGATCCTCTTTTTTGGATTCATATAAATATGGACTACCCCTTTAATATGAAGGGTATAATCTATTTCCCTAAGCTGAAGCATGAATTTGAAACAATGGAGGGCCAGATAAAACTCTACTATAATCAGGTATTCGTGGCCGACAATATCAAGGAGGTTATTCCCGAATTTCTCATGCTCTTAAAGGGCTGTCTTGATTGTCCCGATTTGCCTCTGAATGTTTCCAGAAGCTTTTTACAAAACGAAGGTTATGTAAGAAAAATTGCTTCACATATAACAAAGAAGGTGGCAGATAAGCTGACTCTCATGTTTAAAAAGGACAGAGAGAACTATGAAAAATATTGGGGAGATATCAATCCCTTTATTAAATATGGTTGCTTGAGAGAACCTAAATTTTTTGAGAGAGTAAAGGATATAATTATTTACAAGACTATAAATGATAAATTCCTTACTACAGAAGAATATCTTGAGCAGAACAAAGAGTCAGATAAAAAAATATATTATGTAAATGATGAAAACCAACAGGCTCACTATATCAGAATGTTTAAGGAAAACAACATGGATGCGGTTATTCTTAATACTTTGATAGATAGCCATTTCATCAGCTTTATGGAGCAGGAATATAAGGATGTTAAATTCATGAGGGTTGATTCCGACATTATGGAGAACATGAAGTCGGATTCAAAAGACGATGATGAACAGAAAAAATTAGAAGAGAAGCTGGATAAGCTCTTTAAAGAAGCCACAGAAAAGGATAAGATGACTATTAAAGTTGAGGCCCTGAAGGATGAGACAACACCTGCGGTAATCCTTCTTTCGGAGCAGTCCAGAAGATTTAAAGAAATGAGCCGTGCCTATGGTGGAGCAATCAATACCAATGAGCTCTTCCCGGATGCCGAAACTCTGGTTATAAACAGCAATAATCCTATGGTAAACAGGATTGCTGAGCTTTATAATGAAGAGGACAGGAAAGAAGATGTATTAACTGCAACACTCCATATTTACGATTTGGCCATACTGAATCACAGACAGCTTGAACCCGATGCTATGGCGAAATTCATTGAACGGAGTAATTCACTATTAATGAGGCTATTATGAGATTAAAGGATTTCAGCTATGACCTGCCCGAACACCTGATAGCACAAGACCCCCTAGAAAAAAGGGATATGTCAAGGTTGTTGGTGTTAAATAGAAATGAAGATAGTTTTGAACACAAGCGTTTCATAGATATAACTGATTACCTTGAACCGGGAGACTGTCTTGTCCTGAACAATACCAGAGTAATCCCGGCAAGGCTCTTAGGTGAAAAAGAAAAAACCGGGGGCAAAATTGAGTTTGTACTCTTAAAAAGATTGGAAGCCGATGTTTGGGAGGTTATTTTAAAGCCGGGGAAAATTGCTAAGCCCGGCGCCAGGTTTGTATTTGGTAATGGCCTTTTGAAAGCTGAAATCTTAAAAATAGCAGAGGGCGGAAACAGAATAGTAAAATTCTTCTATGAGGGTGTATTTGAAGAGGTCCTTGACAGGGTAGGAATAATGCCTCTTCCTCCTTATATACGCACAAGCCTGAAGGACAAGGAGCGTTATCAGACCATATATTCTAAAATAAATGGTTCTGCAGCTGCACCTACTGCCGGCCTTCATTTTACCCGGCAGGTTTTTGATTTATTACGTCATAAGGGTATAGACATTGTGGAATTAACGCTCCACGTCGGCCTAGGGACATTTAGACCCGTTAAAACGGAGAACATATTAGAGCATCATATGCACAAAGAGGCCTATAGTATAAGCCCCGAAGCCTGTAACAAAATAAACAGTGCCCGTGAAGCAGGGAAGCGTATTATCGCTGTTGGCACAACAAGTGTACGGGTCTTAGAGACTGCCTCAGACGATACAGGTAAAATTTTACCCGGAGAAGGTGAAACTGATATATTTATTTATCCGGGCTATAAATTTAAAATGGTGGATGCTCTGATTACGAATTTTCACCTTCCGGAATCAACATTAATTATGCTTGTAAGCGCGTTTGCAGGACGCGAGAAAATAATGAAGGCCTATAAGGAAGCCATAAACCAACAGTATAGATTCTTTAGCTTCGGAGATGCAATGCTGATATTATGATGTTGTTTTTAATCTAATTCTAATTATCACCCCATTGTACTATCATATTGCTTCTGTATACTATAAACAGATAAAAAAACGGAGGCGATCATTATATGAAAAGCAGCATGAAATATGTATGGGGGGCTGCTCTCATAATATTTGGCATACTAGTGTTATTTGGAAGGATAGGTTTTCTTACATCATTATTATTCAGCCTGACATGGCCCATGATAATCATTGGCTTTTCACTCCTATTCTTCATAGGATATATGTCTAAAAGGCCAAGGGGAGTCGGCTTACTTGTACCGGGTGGAATTTTCTTTACAATCGGAATGGTTTTGCTTATAGGTGAACTAATATCATACAGACTTGTTTGGCCTGGATTTATTGCGTCCCCTGCAGTTGGACTATTGTTGTTATACATTTTTGGGGACAGGAGTCCCGGTCTGCTAGTTCCCATAGGGACATTATTTACGGTTGCAGGGACATGCTTTTTTGCCCAATTATTAGGGCTATGGGCTGTTTTATGGCCAGGATTTATTATGGCTCCCGCGGTGGGACTATTTCTGTTGTACCTCACCGATACAAGCAAATCTGGTTTATTGATACCTGTTTTTATTCTTACTGGTATATCAGTGGTCTTCTTTACAATATTTGCATTAGGAACTATTGGAAAATATCTAAAATATATAGTAGGCGCTGTCCTAGTGATTGTTGGAATAAAGATGATTATAAAAAAACCGTCCGCCAATGGATATGATTCGGAAGACTATTACGAGCCTTAGATGAAAGTATGGCTGACTTAACCTATGTAAATGCGAAGTGGATTGTTGGATGCCAGCAGTGAGAATTTTTGAGATTATACCTCCAGTATCTGCATCGATTCACCTCACATCCCAAATCCAACTTCCACTTGTCGCATTTAATAGGGTACTTCGTTTCCGGGAACTTTTGGATTCTTACTGTTCGGAACCTGATTTAAGCGCTTTTCATTTTCTCCGTTAGGTGTGTGCTTAGGAATGGAATCCGAGCTCGCCTTACCCTTACGCTTTTTCCCCATATACTCGCTCCTTTCATGACTTTTATCTAGTGTTTGTATTCAAGTAATATAATATTCAAAAAACCACCAAAACATTAATCTTGGCGGTTTATGATTATTCTCGGCTTATTTTTTCTTGATTACTACAAATTCAGTATAGTTCTCATCTGAATCTTGGATGGACTCCTTTAGTATTACAAGACGATTAAGCTTTGCTGCTGTTTTGCTTGCAATTGCGGCTGAATATTTGTCATTTAAGGCAGCAATAGCAGAGGCTGCAGCAGAGGTTGTTGAATAGGGGATTATCTTACAGTCAGGCATGGTGGCGAGAAAGGCTTCACATTGTTGAATGGCCTTTTCGTGAGAATAGATTTTTCGTACGCTCGAAAGCTCTGTTCCTTCAGTCGCTACAAGCATTTGTATAATTGGAAGTTTTATTCTGTCAATTACCTCAATCTTATCATTTTGAAGCAGTGCCTGAACTTCTTCCACTTCGCCGGCAAGGGTATTGCTGACAGGAACTACCCCTATCTCTATTTTTCCGCTCAAAATAGCATCAAATACATCCTCAAAGCGTTCCAGACCTGTAAGAGTATAGGTGGGGTAGAGCTTTTCGGCTGCTTCATTGGCAAATGAACCCGGGGTACCAGCATAGGCAACAGTATGGGGAATGGAAATATACCTTCCCTCTAAGAGAGCGTATTCTCTGAGCTTAGGCATAATATTGGAAAATTCTGAAGGGGTAATAGATTGCGGCCCATCAGAGAGTGCTCTAATGGGGTTATTATGGACCTCAATTACAAGTCCATCTGCCCCTGCAGCAATAGCTGCTTTAGAAAGAGGTTCTACCATCCAGGAAAGACCGCTGCCATGGCTGGGATCCACCAGAACTGGCAGATGGCTCATACGCTTAAGGGCAGGAACAGCACTTAAGTCAAGGGTGTTTCGGGTAAATGTTTCGTGGGTACGGATGCCTCTTTCACATAAAATAACGTTTTGGTTGCCCTCGTTCATGATATATTCGCAAGCCATAAGAAGCTCCTCAAGGGTATTAGCGAAGCCTCTTTTTAACAGGACAGGCTTCTTGATCCTTCCTAACTCCTTCAAGAGCTCAAAGTTTTGCATATTTCGTGCTCCCACCTGAATAAGGTCTACATATTCATCAAACACCTCTAAATATGCCGGGTTAGTTATTTCAGAAACTATGGGAAGCCCTGCGGTATTTCCTGCTCTTTTTAAAAGCATCAGCCCCTCGGTTCTTAGGCCCTGGAAGGCATATGGAGAGGTGCGGGGCTTAAATGCACCGCCTCTTAGCATGGTCGCCCCAAAGTTCTTAACCTGGAAAGCAATCTCGGTTATTTGCTCCTCTGATTCGACAGAACAAGGCCCGGCTATAATAACCATTTCTTTAGCACCCACCTTTACATTCCCCACATTAATAATGGAGTTTTCAGGATGGAATTTGCGATTAGCCTTTTTATAGGGCTCCTGGACCTTTAGTACCTTTTCGACAGCCTCGTGCATGCTTACCTCGTCGATAGATAAGTGAGAAGTATCGCCAACAAGGCCCAGTACTGTTTTTTCAGCGCCGTATATTGGAAAAACTTTTAATCCCTTGTCAGACAACCAAGTGTTTAAAGACGAAATCTGTTGCTGCTCAATTCCATGCTTCAATACTATAATCATTGCTTCAATCCTCCTAACTTCAGAAACACATGGGGACGGTCCTTCTGTGCAATTGCAAGCAGGGCCCGCAAACCTTGTGTTTCATAATAAAAAAAGCCTACATCCCTCTATAAGGGACGAAGACTTTACTCCGCGGTACCACCCAAATTCATCAAACATGATGCTCTCTTACAGATACGGGATCATACTCAAGTGAATATCCGATATCCTGCCCGGGTAACGTTGGGCTTAACGCACTTACCTACTAGTTTTAACATTCAGCTCGCGTACTCGGGGGAGAACTTTCATATATCCTTAGTATCTAGAACCACTCTCAGTCTATGGTGGATCATCCCTGTAGGTTAAGAGATACTTACTTTTCCCCGTCATAGTATTTACAATATGTATTTTAAATATAATATGATGAGAATACAAAATTGTCAACCAATTTTTTGACTTTTTACTTCCTGTATCTGTAATAAATAAGACAGATCAATGTTACAACCCCACAATAACCTACAGCAGGATAGAGATATTTTACAAGGTTTGAAAAGCCGGCGAGACTTGCAATAAAAGCTAAAGCACAGCAGCCTGTTATAACAAAAGCTGCTTTTTTTGTTTTCATATCACATATTCTTGCAGCAAAGCCGTATAAATCTCCAACTGCCGTAGTGTATATTTCTGCTATCAATACAATGGCGTAGAAAATTCTGACAGGAGCAGAGATGTTAGAGGCAATCATAATCATAGGAATCTCAAGATTCTTTATCAGATCAAGATTGGCACATAATGCAAGGTAGATCGCTAAAGCACCTGTTCCAAGACCGATGCCGCCCAATATGGCTCCCTTCTTGATTGTTTTTTTATCAGCGGCACTCCTTCCTAAAGGGCCCAGAATGGAGATTGAAGGTACCAGATTATATGATATGTAAAGTATGGCTGACCACAGCCAATTTCTAAGGAGCACTGGTCTTTGTGCTGTATTATGATTAAGATTGCTTAAACCTGAGTTTGATACCAGGGTGATTATGCTTACTAAAACAGCTGCCAGAATAAGAAAGGGCACGATAATACTCACCGAGTTAATTATATTATTAAATCCGCGAAGCACTGTTATAACTGTGATTACCGCCATGAATATACTTCCGATTGCGGGATGAAGCTGGAATTCCTGATGAAATAGCGCACCGGATCCCGCTATCATAGCGGTAAGTGCTCCAAACAGGAAAAAAGTAATTACAATATCTGAGAAGGCACCGGCAAATCTTCCACCAATCTTAGTTACAATCGGAAGATGGGATGATGCGTTAAGCTCCCATCCCAGATCCATTATCAGATAACCCAAATAAATAAACAGAATGCTAACTATAAAGATGCCAAGGACTCCTAAATTGCCGAAGCTGACGAAGAACTGAAGTATTTCCTGTCCCGAAGCAAAACCAGCTCCTACTATAGTGCCTACATATGTACCCGCCACTTGAAAAACCGTTATCTTTTTTTCGTTCAAGGTTATCTCTCCAAAATAATAGCCCATAATAAAGATATCATTCAACGGCTTAAAATAGCACCTGAAAGTCAAAGATTAAGGACGTATTTAATGATATTGATGTATTTAATGATATTGATGTATAATTAACCTCGAGAGGAAAAGCAAATGGATAATAAATATATACCGGCTCTGCTGAAGTGTGAGCTTTTTAATGAAATAGATCAAAATAGTATAATAGCGCTCATAAATTGCTTAAAGCCAGCTGTTCAAACCTATTCCAAAAATGATTATATTGTTCAGACAGGGGATAAGCTAAACGGATTAGGAATTATTCTTAAGGGAGAGGCCTCTGTTTTTAAGGATAGTCTTTCAGGAAACCGCATGCTTATTAAACAGATCGGTGCCGGTGAAATGTTTGGAGAGATTGCTGTATTTGCAAATAAGAATGAGTGGCCTGCAATTGTACAGGCTTATTCTCCTCTTACTGTTTGCTATATTACAAAGGAAAGACTTATAGGCCGTTGCTCATCAAACTGTCAATGGCACAATTCACTTATTAAGAATATGCTTGAAATAGTGTCTAAGCGTGCTATGATGCTGCATAAAAAGCTGGACTATATCTCCATTAAAACAATGCGCTCAAAGCTTTGCACCTATATTTTCGAACAATATTTGAAATCCGGGACGCTTACTGTAAAATTACCAATGAACCGCTCACAACTGGCCGATTACTTAAATGTCTCAAGACCGTCAATGTCAAGGGAAATGGCCAGAATGAAGGATGAGGGAATAATTGATTATTATCTTTCAGCTGTGAAGATTTT
>JAAYTU010000119.1 GCA_012523705.1 Clostridiaceae bacterium | reverse complement strand
ATAGCATTCCCAATGGTTTCTACTCTTTCTGATCCCGTTAAAAAACCCATGTGGCAGTATTTCATAGCGCCAAGACAGAATTCTAAAGGCGGATTGTTTGGAACATCAATAAGCACTATGTCAAACATATTTTTCAAATTACTAATAACGCGATCTATATGATCGAAACTAAAATCAAAGTATTCCTCTATTAAATCTTGAGGACTAGGGGACAGAAGGTACAGGTGATCATATTTGGTCGCCTGGATTTCTTCCCTAAAATCTACCCTGTCATTTTTTAATAGCTTAATAAGACCAGTACCCTTTTTGTTTGGGGGCACATTTAAGAACTGGAACAAATTAGGGTAGAAGACCTTAAAGTCCACTATGCAAGTATTAAGACCTTTTTGAGAAATAAGGTATCCAAGATTACTTATCAACATAGCATTATCTACAAAGTCACTTGTCGGAATAAAGCCAATAACATTGTAGATTAGCTCGCTACCGTGTAATTCTGCTCCAAGCAATTCCTTAGGAGATATTTTAGTTAATATATTATCTAGTTTTTTTCGTTCTCGATCCATGATTCTACCTCACTGCGCGAAGTTGGAAATTGATCCAGGATAATGTTACTATTAGCTCTGCTTAGAATTGTTATTAAAAATGTCTTCGAACTGGCCCCATGATATTTGGCATACTGATTTATTTGTTCTTCTGTACCTGCAAGAAGTAGTGCTCTCGGCTGTATACTTTTTAAGAAATCTTCGCTCTTCATAACTTCTTGCCTTCTAGTCTCGTCCAACCTCATTACCTCTTTGTATATTTCATATATAGAGTGACTCTGGGCATTCAACATATCCTTAACAACAATACTGTCAAATATAATTTCTGTTACCACGCTTTTTGCAGGACTGTTCAAGGATGTTATATCAGGATTATATGTATCTATACCATAATCATCATAAGAATCATAGGGATTATATATTGCATCATCCCCAACTTCATATGTCACTCTCAGACGTATGAGATCCCCTGGAAGTAGTACATCACCACCACATTCAAGATAGTTATATGGTATGGTAACGACCTCATAATCGTAATCTAGTTCATATAACCATTCATTTATTAATGGTCTTTCGTCAAGCAATTGATCCTTATAAAGAATACTTTTATTCCTCAGATAATACTTTGAAAGCTTATTCAAAACATGTGGCAAATCATCTGCAAGTATCATGTCATCAGTGTATTCTTTGCGGATAAGACTATATTTTTCAATATTATTTTCAGTAAGAGGGTCATATGCTTGCAACCCAGCTTCTGATTTAACGCGTAATACATCAATTGTATCGCTTGCTTCACGATTAGCATTTGAAATAATCAAAAATGAGACAACTATTACTATTATACTAACTACTAAAGCCAGTATTTTTTTAAATAAATTCCGATTAGGTTGTATACTTTTTAATCTTCCTATATCCATCTTTCATTATCCTCCCATTAGCCGAATGAGAATTTTATCATAATTTTCTTTAAACTGCATGTTCGTGTCAGCGATAAGTATGTCAGATTCAATCTGTTTATCAAACTCGCTAGAATATGGGACAAAACCTGCAATCTTCATATCACCTTGAAAATATGTGCTAATTCCGGATGTCAATATTTCATTTACCTTATCAGGGGTAAAAATGTCTCTATTAAATCTAGATTCAGAATTGTATTTAGATACAATCAGTGCTGATTTTGACTT
>JAAYTU010000118.1 GCA_012523705.1 Clostridiaceae bacterium | reverse complement strand
TTGCTTAATAATCAGATAGTTTCTACCTATCCGGAAATCCTGAAAAGCAAGGACATCTCATTTCAAAGGTTTGAACCGGGATATATCTTTTATTTATCTGATATTAATGACAGTATGATATCTCCAGCGTGGGTAATAAGCGCTGAAGAAAGGGACTACTTTATCCCTTTGTTGGAAAAGGGGGGCTAAAAAGTGGATTGGTCAAAGGCAAAGACAATTCTAATAATCTCCTTTCTTCTTTTTAACATATTTTTGTTTTTAACCATAATGCTTTCAGATTCTGAGGGAGTTATTCAAAGCGACTATATCGTTTATGCTGAAGAATATCTAAGATCTAAGGAGATTACAATAGATACCAAAATACCAAAAAACTCACCGAACACAGGTAAGATAATATATACGCCGAGAGAGTACGATATTGACAGCATAGCGAAAGGTGTTTTTGATAAGGAAGTTAGTATACCAGTAGGCGAGGATACATTTATTATAGAAATGGATAGAAAAAGTCTGGAGCTTTCTGATAAAGAGCTTATAATTGTGGATGAGCTATCCAATGCAAAAAACAATTTTGATAGTGAAAATAAGCTTGAAGACCTGATTTTTAGCTACTTAAAAAGTCTTGGCTATAAAAAGTCAGATTTAACGGGGGGACTGATTAAAACCTTCAGCACCTCTAAGGAATACGAGTATACCGTTAAATACAGGGATGCGTTACTCTTTGACCTGATTATAAATGCTGAGATAAATAATGAAGGAATATTGACATTATCTGTTCCCGTATGGGATATTAAAAAGGGTAATGAGAAAAATGAGCTATTATCAATGTATCAAATTTTGGTAATGGCTAATCTGCCTTCCGGATCAGTAATAGAGAATGTAGTTTTTGGATACAAACAATTATTCGAAGGGGACTTATATGGTAACCCCATATGGCAGGTTACATTAGACAGTGGAAGGATTATTTACTATAACGCATATACAGGTGAAGAAATAGACAATGGAATAATTGAGTAAGCATAGCAATGTATTTGCTAAGCATACTGCTTAATGGTATAATAACCTCACCCGTTAATGAAATTTGAGGTTAATAATTAACCATTTAAATAACAATTAGAAAAAACCAGAAGGTTGGTGTACGAGTGGATAAACTAATTATCCGCGGCCAGAAACGATTGAAGGGTGAAGTAACTGTAAGCGGTGCAAAAAACGCTGCCCTGGGAGTCTTGCCGGCCGCATTGCTACTTGATGATGTATGCACTATTGAAAATGTACCGGATATTCTAGACATCAAAATTCTAAAAGGGATTATGGAGTCTCTCGGTGCAGGATTTGAATATATTGACAAAAACACTATAAGAATAGACACAAGTAATGTTAATTCCTTTATAGCCACATGCCCTGACATGCATAAGCTCAGAGGATCTTATTATCTTATGGGAGCCCTTCTAGGGCGCTTTAAAAAGGCTGTGGTTTCTTTCCCGGGTGGCTGTAATCTGGGAGTTCGTCCCATTGATCAGCATATTAAAGGGTTTGAATCCCTTGGTGCAAAGGTTGAAATTGAGCACGGCTTAGTCAAGCTCAGTGCAAATAAGCTTGTTGGGACCTCAATTTATCTTGATGTGGTCAGCGTAGGAGCTACTATCAATATTATGCTGGCTGCAATCAGGGCAGAGGGTATAACAACCATCGAAAACGCTGCTAAAGAGCCCCATATAGTTGACATTGCAAACTTTTTAAATGCTATGGGTGCAAATGTAAAGGGTGCAGGAACTGATATCATTCGTATCCGCGGCGTGAAAAACCTTAGAGGTGATATAGTTCATAGCATCATTCCCGACCAGATTGAGGCCGGAACATATATGATTGCCGCTGCGGCAACAAGGGGAGATGTTCTTGTTAAGAATGTCATTCCGAAGCATATGGAATCATTAACAGCAAAGCTTTTGGAAATGAATGTAAAGGTTGAGGAATATGATGATAGCATCCGCATTTCAGCTAAGGATCGGCTTAATAAGGTAAATATTAAAACACTTCCATACCCCGGCTTTCCTACTGATTTACAACCGCCGGCAGCTGTTTTGCTCCTTCGTGCAGATGGAACTAGTACCATTACAGAGGGCATTTTTGAAAATCGCTTTCAGTATATTGAGGAGCTTAAGAGAATGGGGGCCAGCATCCGTGTAGAAGGAAGAATGGCTATAATTGAGGGAAGCTCTAAGCTTACAGGCGCACCTATAAAAGCTCTTGATTTAAGGGCTGGAGCGGCTTGTGTCATTGCTGGTTTAATTGCAGAGGGAGAAACAGAAATATCTAATGTACATTATATCGACAGAGGCTACGAAAATATGGTAGAAAAGTTTCAGAGCCTCGGAGCCGTTATTACCAGGACATCTGACTAAAGGGGCACAGACTAAACATATTTTACGGAGAGAAAAGAATGATTAAGGTTTGCAGCCTTTTTAGCGGCTCAAGTGGAAACTGTATATATATATCCTATAATGACACGGCTTTGTTGATTGATGCCGGAGTTAGCGGAAGGCGGATAGAAAAAGCCCTCTCTGATATTGGCGAATCCTTTGACAAGATTGCCGGTATTTTTATAACTCATGAACATAGTGATCATATCAGCGGAGCTGGAGTATTATCAAGAAGATATCAGCTCCCTGTTTATGCTAATGCCCCTACATGGAAGGCTATAGGATCATCAATCGGCAAAATCAAATCTGATAAGATATGTGAAATAAATCCGGGAGAAGAAATTTGCATAGGCGATATGGGCATCAACTCATTTTTGATACCCCATGATGCCGCATGCCCTGTTGGATATAATATTTTTATAAAAGATAAGAAAATTAGTATTGCTACAGACATAGGCCATATGGATGCTGAGCTTTTATCAAAGCTTGAGAATAGTGATATGGTCTTATTGGAATCTAATCACGATACAGAAATGCTAAAGTGCGGAAGATATCCCTGGCCATTAAAGCAGCGCATTCTTGGGGAAAAGGGCCACCTTTGTAATGATATGGCCGGAAAGGTGGTAGCACATTTAGCGACGAAGGGAACCAAACAGTTTTTATTAGGTCATTTAAGCCAGGAAAATAATTTCCCCGAGCTTGCATATGAGACTGTGTCCAATGCGCTTTTAGAAAAGCAAATAAACCCTTTAAAGGATGTTTATCTTGAGGTAGCTTTAAGAGACAGAGTCAGCAAGGTTCTGTGCGTGTGACAGTGGGAGAATAAAATGCAAATCAGGATTATTTGTGTTGGAAAGTTAAAGGAAAAATATCTGCAAGACGCTCAAAAGGAATACTTAAAGCGTCTTTCTCGTTTTTGCAGGACAGAAATTATTGAAATAGACGAGGAAAGAGCTCCAGCTTCTGCATCTCCCGCAATTGAAGAAAAAATTAGACAGAAAGAAGCTGAAAGAATAAATAAGGCTTTGCAGAAGAACAGCTATATAATAGCCTTGGCAATCGAAGGAAAAGAGCTGGATTCGGTAGCCTTTTCAAATGAAGTACAAAGGCTGATGGTTGACGGAATAAGTGATATTACCTTTATTATAGGAAGTTCTACAGGACTGGACAATTCAATTATTAAGGCCTGCGATTACAGGCTGTCATTATCAAAGATGACATTTCCCCACCAACTGGCAAGAATTATTTTACTTGAGCAGATCTACAGAGTATTTAAGATTAATAATAATGAGACATATCATAAGTAAAGATAATGCTGTAGCGACATAGGGCAGAAACCGAGACGCATAAAATAAGGAAATCATTATATTATTATTTAATAGATGAAAGAGTAGTAGGTATGTCTTTTTTGTAACCCACAAAAGGATTTCGAAAGGCTAAGTAATTTCAATAAAGACAAAAAAGTAAAGATTATATATAATATATTCAACAAGGGATAATAAAATGATTAAGGAAAACGGAAGGAATTTAATGATAGTAAACGGGAATACAGAGGGCTTAAAAAAGGGAATTATTGAGGAGCTTGAAGGTGTTTACGAACTGGAAATACCCTCAGACAAGCTTTGGAGTGAGGAGCTTATCAACACTCTTGCTTCTATATCAGGCTTAATAAAAAGAGAAATCTCTGTTTATGTTGACAGAAAAGGCCGTATCATCGATGTCAGCGTAGGTGATCATCAAACAGTTGATTTATCAGAGGTTGAGGGAAGAAGAAACAAGAATCGCTTAAGTGGCGTAAGATGTATTCACACTCATCCCGATGCAGGTGGAATGCTTTCTGCGGTTGATATAAGCACTCTTAAACAATTGAAGCTGGATATGATTGCTGCTGTCGGTTTAACGGGACAAAATCCTGATGAAATATATGTTGCTGTGCCGTCAGCCCTAGCAGTTGGAGATGTAGAGGTTTTAGGCCCTTATGGGGCAGATAAGGAGGATTTTGCTGCCCTCATAGATTTTATAAATGAGGCCGATGCTTTTTTAAAGGATTATGGCGAAAACCTCCAAAATGATAATGAAAGAGCTATTCTTGTCGGTCTGAAGACCCAGGAGACTAAGGACATCTTAGGAACAAGTGAAGCAGAAATATCCCTGATAGAACTAGAAGAGCTTGCCCAGACCGCTGGGGCAGATGTTGTCGCGACCATGATCCAAAACCGTGAGGGTAGGGATTCTTCATTCTTTATAGGCAAAGGCAAGGTAGATGAACTCAGACTGATGGTTCAGGCTACAGAGGCCGATATGGTTATAATAGATGAAGAGATTTCCCCTTCTCAGCAGAGAAATCTTGAGGAAGCCCTTGGAGTAAAGGTTTTAGATAGGACGGGCTTAATATTAGATATATTTGCACAAAGAGCAAGAAGCCGGGAAGGAAAAATTCAGGTAGAGCTAGCCCAGCTGGAGTATAATTTACCGAGGCTATATGGTTTGGGACAGGTTCTCTCCCGTTTAGGTGGCGGAATAGGAACCCGCGGACCAGGAGAGACCAAGCTTGAGACAGACAAAAGGCATATCCGCAAAAGGATTTCAACCTTAAAGGCTCAGCTGAAGGAAATTAAACAGCAAAGGGGAGTCTTGAGAGTTGAAAGAAAGCGTAACCGTATTTCGGTGGTATCGCTGGTTGGATACACCAACTCGGGCAAGTCATCTTTGCTAAACACTCTCTGTGGCTCGGATGTGTTTGCCGAAAACCTGCTTTTTGCAACCCTGGACACCACCACCAGGCAGCTTCAGTTAGAAGATAATGATACAATTTTACTTACCGATACAGTTGGATTTATTCGAAAACTGCCTCACCATCTTTTGGATGCATTTAAGTCAACCCTTGAAGAGGTGGTTGTTTCTGATGCAATTATTATAGTGGTTGACGCCTCTGACATGTACGCAGAAAATCATATACAAATAGTTGAGGATATTCTCCATGAACTTGGGGCAGGGGAAAAGCCTTGTATAATAGCTTTGAACAAGGTAGACATAGTAGAAGAGGATAAGATCCCGAGAGTGGATTCAGATTGCCCTATTGTAGAAATATCAGCCAAAACAGGGATTGGGCTGGACAAGCTAAAGGAGCACCTCAGGGACTTGCTGTGTGAGGTAAGAGTAAAGGTAACCTTAGAAATTCCATTTTCTGAAGGTGGGGTTCTTTCATGGCTATATGACAACAGTAAGGTTTTGTCTGTAGACTACAGTGAAGTTGGATCCGTAGTCGAGGCAGAGATGGATAAAGAGACTAAGGAGAAGGTAAAAATATACATTAAGGATTAGGAATGCTCTATTGACACAGTTTGTGTCATGTTGTAGAATAAGTATGCTGCTTTTTTGCTCGAATGGTGGAACAGGCAGACACAACGGACTTAAAATCCGTCGGACTAACCATCCGTACCGGTTCGACTCCGGTTTCGAGCACCAGATAACCCCCGAGGACATTGTTGTCATCGGGGGTTGTTATATTCAGCTGCTTTAATCAACCAATTTGTAATTTATTAGGCATCAGGTTTTACTCCTTGAATTTAACTATAATTAAACGAACAAAATAACTATTAATGAATAAAATTATAGAGATTATGATAAAATCATGAATTGTTGTTATTCATGTTGATTTGCCGTATAATAACTTTAATATTTATTTTTGCAAGGGAGATATGAAAATGAAACGCCTATCAAGGCTCGAATTCAAATATGGCCGTTATGCCATAAAAAACCTGACCATGTACATTGCAGGACTTAATCTTCTGGTTTTTATCCTTCAAAGTTTGGGGATTAATGCACACAGTATATTGGTGCTTAATCCGAAAAGTATAGTCGAGGGATTTCAAATATGGAGATTAATTACCTTTGTATTCATCCCTGAAACCTATAATATTGTGTTTATCCTGTTTTCTGTTTACCTGGTTTATTTGATAGGAGCCTCACTAGAGCGTTATTGGGGGACCTTCAAATTAAATATGTATTACCTGATAGGTATGCTCGGTTCCATAATCGGAGCATTTATTTTATATCTCTTTGCTGGATGGGGATATATGTCAGGTTATTATCTTAACATGTCATTGTTTTTAGCATATGCGACACTTTTTCCCGACGAGGAATTTTTATTATTTTTTATTCTACCGGTTAAGGCTAAATACTTGGGAATTTTAGACGCTGCTTTTCTCATTTTCTCAATCGTTATATTTATTATTGGTGGCGCATGGTATAATGCTGTAGCAATTTTAGTTGCAGTTTTAAACTACCTGCTTTTCTTTGGAGGAGATATTATAAACTGGGTTAAGCTAAAGCGTCAGGTAGCAAAGAACAGGAAACGGTTTTTCTCCCAGGTGCGTCCCCATAAAAAGGATAGAAGATAATTACAGGAGCTGAAGATTATGGACTATAAAAACGAGATTCTGCGCTTAAAGGAAGAAAGAAATGCTATTGTTGTAGCCCATTTGTACCAAGATGGAGAGATACAGGATATAGCCGATATGGTAGGGGATTCCTTTGAGCTCAGCAGATATTGCGCTGATACTGATAAGGATGTAATAGTTTTCTGTGGAGTACATTTTATGGCTGAGAGTGCCAAGATTTTATCCCCGGACAAGACAGTACTTCTTCCGGCACCTGATGCCGGTTGTCCAATGGCCGACATGGCTGATGTGGAGGGCTTAAGAAAGCTCAAGGAAAGATATCCTGAAGCAGCAGTGGTATGCTACGTAAATACTACTGCAGCGATAAAGGCCGAGTGTGATATTTGCTGCACATCCTCAATCGCCGAAAAGGTAGTAAGATCAGTACATAACAAGCAGATTATTTTCCTGCCTGACAGAAATCTGGGAAGCAATATTGCAAAGCAGATCCCGGAAAAGGATTTCATCTTCTGGCCCGGGTTCTGTCCTACTCATAATGCTTTGAGTCCTATGCATGTAGCAGAGGCAAGAGAAGCATATCCGAATGCTCTACTGGCAATACATCCCGAGGTTCCGCCTGAGGTTGCGGAGCTGGCTGATTATGTAGGAAGTACAAAACAGATTATTGAATATTGTACAAAATCAGATAAAAAAGAATTTATTATCGGGACAGAAGAAGGCATTCTGCATCAGCTTAAAAAGAAAAATCCAGATAAGATATTTCATATGTTGAAATATAATTTTATCTGTCCGAATATGAAGAAAACAACAATGGAGAAGTTATATGAGTCGCTAAGGGACATGAAGCACGAGATAACCCTTGATAAGGATATCATTGAAAGAGCTTCATTAAGCCTTGAAAGAATGCTAGCAGTTAAATAAGAAGCTTAATATATTGAAGGTGAAGAAAAATGCAAGAGTATATGATAGAGGGGTACTTAAAGACTGACAGATATCTTGTTAACTTTAACACAGAGGATTTACCTAGCGAATTTTTTGATGTGGTAATAATCGGAAGTGGTATAGCGGGTGTATATACTGCCTTATCCTGCCCGCGGAACACAAGAGTACTTATTATCACAAAGGAAAGTATCGAGATAAATAATTCAGTCCTTGCCCAGGGAGGCATAGCCGTTTCCTTAGATCAAAATGATTCAACAGACTTACATTTTAAAGATACTCTTTATGCTGGAGCAGGGCTTTGCGATGATACTGCAGTAAAGGCGTTGGTTACAGAAGCAGCTGAAAACATTGCAAATCTCTGCCTGTATGGTGTTAATTTTGACAGAGACAGTCATAGGCGCTTATCTCTTACCAGAGAGGGAGCTCACAGTATAAACCGGATCATACATACAGGTGATGCTACCGGAAAGGAAGTATGTGATACTCTTGTAAGTGCAGTGTCCTGTCTTGATAATGTGGTTATTAAAGAGCAGACCTTTGCTATAGACATTCTTACCGAAAAGGGGGAGTGTAAGGGCGTCCTTACCACGAATGAAGAGGGGACAGAGCTTGTGGCATATTATGCTCCGGTAGTAGTCTGTGCCTCGGGAGGATACGGAAGACTTTATTCTAAAACTACCAATCCTGAGGTGGCAACGGGTGATGGAGCATCTATGGCATATCGGGCAGGGGCAGAGCTGATGGATTTAGAATTTGTCCAGTTTCATCCCACGGTCCTATGTCATCCTGAGAATCAAAGCTTTTTAATATCAGAAGCTGTCAGGGGAGAGGGTGCTGTCTTAAGAAACCATAAAGGAGAGCGTTTTATGGAGCAATATCACCCCCTTAAAGAGCTGGCCCCAAGGGATGTGGTATCCAGAGCCATTTTCCAGGAGATGCAGAAGAACAATATAAGCCATGTCTTTTTAGATATAACTCATAAGGATAAGGAATTTTTGGAGAACCGCTTCCCTACAATTTACAGTAAGTGTCTGTCCTACGGCATTGATATGTCTAAGGACTATATTCCTGTGGCACCTTCCCAACACTACAGTATGGGTGGCATTAAAACCGACGAGTGGGCAAACACCAATATTCTGGGGCTTTATGCGGTTGGAGAGGCTGCCTGTAATGGTATTCACGGAGCAAACCGGTTAGCATCAAATTCTCTTTTAGAGGGACTGGTCTTTGGCAGGAGAATTGGCAAGATTGTGAAGGAAAACTTAGATAGTATTAAGATTCGGGAGGGCTTCAAGCCCAAGATAAAAAATGACCGGAAGTATATAGAAAAGGAAATAGACTGTAGGTCATTGATAAAAAGGCTGCAGTCTGTAATGAATAATAATGTGGGTATAATAAGGACAAAAGAAAGCTTAAACGAAGCAATGGAGACAGTTATGGAGATAAGCTCCCTTGTTGAAGGAGTAAATGCTTCAAATGTTCAGATGATTGAGCTTAAAAACATGCTGATTCTCTCAGCACAGGTGATTAAAGCGGCGCTGACCAGGAAAGAAAGCAGAGGCGCTCATTACAGGTCAGATTATCCCGATACTGATGATATAAATTGGCTAAGAAATATAGTGTTCAGAGGTGAACCCAATAATGATTGATTTAACAATAATTGACGAGATTATTCTGCGCTCCTTGAAGGAAGACATGCCTATGGGAGACATTACAACAGACAGCACAGTGCCAGAAAACGAGGTTATCGCGGCCAGGCTTATTGCAAAAGAGGATTGCGTAATAGCCGGAACTGAGATTTTTGCAAGAGTCTTTGCTTTGCTTGACCCAAATGTTTATGTCGAGCGACTGGTAAATGACGGGGATAAAGTTTTAAAGGGTACAATAATTATGCATGTCTCCGGGAATTCCAGAGCCTTACTTAAGGCTGAAAGAACAGCTTTGAATCTTCTTCAAAGAATGTCGGGGATAGCCACAACCACCAGAAGGATTGTTGATCTTCTTGAAAATACGTCAACAAAGATTGTAGATACCAGAAAGACTGTTCCGGGCCTGCGTTATCTTGACAAAATGGCAGTACGGATAGGCGGAGGCACTAATCACCGTTTCTCACTGTCCGATGGAGTTCTTATTAAGGATAATCATATCAAGGCATCTGGTGGCATCACTCAGGCCGTAAAAAGGGCCAGGGCGATGATTCCTCATACCATTAAGATAGAGGTTGAGACTGAATCGCTAGACCAGGTAAAAGAGGCTCTGGAAGCCGGTGCCGAAATTATTATGCTTGACAACATGACTCTGGAGAAAATGAAAGAGGCTGTGGATTATATTGAAGGCAGAGCTCTGACCGAGGCTTCAGGGAATATTACTGATGAAACGGTTGAAGCTGTTGCTAAGACGGGCGTAGACCTGATTTCGATAGGAGCGCTGACACATTCAGTAAAAGCGGCTGATATAAGCCTACGTTTTGAATAAAAGTCAAGTACATTTATAGGCTTCGACAGGATTTCATTGAAAGCAACAAAGATAGACATGCAAAGTTGTAAAAATGTACAGTTTTTTTGTTAAAATATGTCTAAAAACCGTTAAAATTTGATAAGAAGTAAGGTTGTAATGATGTCTTGTGGATAAACTCAGAAACAATCCACAGAAAATGAGCTAAAACAGTCATAAACATGCCCAAAAGCCATATAACCTTGTAACCATAAGGGTTGTGTGGCTTTACAAGTTATCCACAATGTTGTGGACAACGGTGGATAACTTTTCTAAGAAGTGCTTGTATAAAGATTTTAGAATGGGAAAATATAATCATGTACGCCGAGGTTTATCATTAAGGAGGGATAGATCATGAGTAGACATAAGGTTATGTCAGAAGATCTAAAATATGAGATTGCCCGCGAGCTTGGTGTGTATGATAAGGTTAGCAAAGAAGGATGGGGCTCAGTTTCATCCAGGGATTGTGGAAATATGGTGACTAAGGCAATCGAAATTGCAAATAGGAACTCCGCGAGACAACCGGGGAACTGATGCGGGGTACGGAGACCCGGTAAGGTAAACTAAAAGCGTATTTATATAAGGGTGTGGAAAAATTCCACACCCTTTGCCGTGTTGACAAAGCACGTTTCCTGCTGTAAAATATAATTCGTCGCTTAAAATTGGAGAGATGGTCGAGTTGGTTTAAGGCACCGGTCTTGAAAACCGGCGTAGGTGTGAGCCTACCGTGGGTTCGAATCCCACTCTCTCCGCCATATTTTATGAGATGATGATAGGTAGAAAGTCATTTTCCTTGTCACAACTCACATTAATAGACTGATTCGGAGAAGTACCCAAGTGGCCGAAGGGGACGGTTTGCTAAACCGTTAGTAGGGGTAACTCTAGCCGGGGTTCGAATCCCCGCTTCTCCGCCAGAAAAAAAGAGCTCCTGATTCTGTAACGGATCAGAAGTTCTTTTTTATTGTAATTAAATAAACAATTAGTCTCGATTTCTGAGGTATTGCCTGTTTTAGGCTTCGGAAGCATTGTCTTTTGCTTTGATGGAAAGAAGCACGGTAGAGATCAGTAAGCCAATCCCAAACACTAATAGTACATAGGGCATAAGTGTAAAAGAAACAAAGGAAAAAAGTTTTCCGAAAATCAGGGGCATCAAAGTGGTACCAGTGTAGGCAAAGGCCATCTGTAGGCCCATTGAGGCCTGAGGATCATACTTTCCAAAGTACACAGGAGTCTGGTGAAGCAATGAAGGGAAAATGGGTGCCAGGCCTAAGCCTATTAATATAAAGGCTACTAATGAAAAGATTACAGGCAAAGGCAGAATCAGAACAACTACTCCTACAAGGAGAAGAATACATCCAAGTCGAATCAGTTGCTCATTATTAAGCTTCATAGATACAAAGCCGCTTAGCATACGACCGATTGTAATTCCTAAGAAGAACAGGGATCCCCATCCGGCGGCAATTTCAGGCTGGATACTCTTTATTCTGACAAGGTAGCTTGTTCCCCATAATGCGACAGAGGTTTCAACCGATGTATACAGGAAAAAGGCTAACATAGCAAAGATTGCACCTTTGGCCCTAAGTGGGGCAAAAAGACCTTTGCCTTGCTTTTTGTGATGCTTACTATCATCATGATTAGGGTTAACTGAGTTCTTCTCATATTTTTTCCACATAGGAAGAGAGAACAAGAGCAGTGCTACTAAGACAAACTGAATCACTGATACGCTTAAATATCCGCTTCGCCAATTATGTCCTAGTTGAGTTAGTGCAGATATAAGAATGGGTCCGAGCATGGCACCTAAGCCCCAGAATGAATGGAGCCAATTCATGTGCTTTGCTTCGTAGTGCTCAGCTACAAATTCGTTGAGGCCTGAATCAACTGCCCCTGCACCTAAGCCCAAGGGTATAGCAAAAATGGGAAGCCACATAAAGGATCCTGACAATGAAAAACCCAATAGGGCAAAGGCTGTCATTGCCACGCTTACCACTGTTACCTTACCGGTTCCAAATCTTTTTATCACCCGATGGGCCAACAGACTGGATACAATAGTGCCCATTGATATAATCATAGAAATAATGCCAGCGCTTTCAACTGGCGATCCGAATTCGACACTCATAATAGGCCAGGAAGACCCCAGCAGAGAGTCGGGAAGTCCTAAACTGATAAATGCTAAGTAGATTAATGCTAAAAAAATCATAAACGCTCCTATATAATGTAATAATTTAATTAAGTTTGAAGGTAGCTGAACTCTTTTTGATATTAAGAGTAATGTTATTATAACTAATCTTTACATTTAAGCAATGTATAAAATCAGGTTTTTTATGGTATTTAATAGAAAGAATAAGTATTATCTGAAATAGCTCTTACGCTAGCTGCCCCAGCCGTTGAGATCTCCTCTTTTTATTGCACCAAAGATATTAGATTTGATATGCTTGTTTTCTTCGGCTAAGCCAGAAATAAGGTTCTTGATCAGCTGGCGTTTTGTATTCCCATCCACAGGGCAAGTGCTTGGTATGGGAGATAGATCCAGTGATTCAACGGTTGAGCGAATTAGGCTTTCTTCACAATAGATCATAGGCCTTATCAGAGTAATATCCTTCCTATCCAAGTAAGTAACCGGAGCGAATGTCCGGATACTTCCTTCATAAATAAGTGACATCAGGAATGTTTCAATAACATCATCCTTATGATGGGCAAAGGCAACCTTGTTGCAACCCAGCCTTCTGGCAGCATTGTGTATTGCTCCGCGCTTCATGTTTGAGCATAGGGAGCAGGGATTAGCCTCATTTTTGACATCAAAAACAACCTGAGCTATATTAGTCTTCTCTATATGGTAATCAATTTTTAATTTATCGTAGAATTTAAGAAGCCTGTCCCGATTAAAGTCTTCAAAGCCTAAATCAATAGTAATTGCAACAAGCTCAAGCCTTTCAGGCAGAAAACGAGCAAGCTCTTTTAAAGCAATCGCTAAAAGTTGGCTGTCCTTTCCGCCAGACACACCAATTGCTATCTTATCCCCGTTGCTGACCATATTGTAGTCTTCAATTGCTCTTCTCATTCTGGATAGAATTTTTTGAAGCATATAGTTTTAGCCTTCACTCCCTAGTGTTATAGAATCATTGTCCATTGTAAATAATTAGGTAAAGCTTACTATGTTTTTAACGAGACCAAGACCTATTATACATTTTCTGTTGCATACAATGCAAGAACACCCAGACATTGCAAGGCTTGATACATTGCTCTTATTTATATGCACCTCCAAATGAGGCACCACCTTAAGAACACCATACATTTATGCAAAACTAGCTTCCGCATCAACTGCTGAGAAGGAGGAATTAAGTTTTTCAAACGAGGTTCTCAAGATTTTCAGGGATATAGCCAAATTTGGTATTGAAATAATTATGGAAACAAGGTATAATAGGCTTTGCCTTTTGAATTTGAAGGCAGAATATAATACTTCGAGGTGTAGCGCAGCTGGTAGCGCGCTTGGTTTGGGACCAAGATGCCGGGGGTTCAAGTCCTCTCACCTCGACCAAGTAATATCAGGTGTTTGAGTAATCGAACATCTGATTTTTTCATATCAAAAGTGTCTTAGTGCACGTACAACTGTACTTATTGATTTTAGAAGTGGCAAATCTTAATAATTGGATGTTTGATTCTGAACTATATAAGAATTAATAATCCAGACCAGAATAGT
>JAAYTU010000117.1 GCA_012523705.1 Clostridiaceae bacterium | reverse complement strand
CTTGGCACATAAGACCAAAAAATTATTGACAAACGATAATTCTATGCTATGATTATATTTAGAATTATCGAAAAACAATAATTGTTAAGGAGAACGTCTATGAAACGCAATAACCTTCGTATTTTCCTGATAATAGAAGCCGTCATATGTACTATTCTTGCTTTCATGATGGAGAATCCGGCAGATTCCTTTATAACTATAATGTCCTTTCCTTTTGCACAAATTGGTGAAGGGCTCAGAGCTCTGTCCCTTTCGGGGATATCAGGGAATATAGCGGCAATTGTAATATATGCTGCCCTTTGCATTTTGCCTGTTATATATCTTATAATTCGGAAAAGAAAGGGCAGGGCCCATATTGAGGACGGGCTGCTTGTTATAATTAGCCTGTTATTGTTTGTTGTAATCTATATGATGATTAACCCTGTTGATATTGCAATTCATTTTGGAAACGTGGTTTTCATGGACTCCTATAAAGGATTTATGGGTGCTGCAGTGTATTCTGTGATTGCAGGATACATTATTATACGTGTTCTGCGTCAGTTTTTACAATGTGGAACAGATGATATGCTGAGATATTTGAAAATTTTATTAAGCGTTGTATGTGCTTTTCTTATTTATAGAATTTTTGCCTCGGGGCTTTCAGGTCTGAAACAGTCATTTTCACTGCTTGCAGCACAAAATACTGATGGCGGAGGGTTCACGGAAACACTGCCCCTCGATTCGCTGTTCGCTGCTGAAAATAGCGAAGGCGGACTTTTCCTCAGCTATGTTTTTCTTGCAATTCAATATCTTGTAGACATATTACCCTATGCCTTTAATATTATCATTATATTTACAACACTAGCTCTTTTAGATGCTTTGGAGAAGGATTCCTACAGCCAGGAGGTAACCACATGGGCACAGAAAACCGGCGGAGTCTGTCGGATTGCTATACTCGCAATAATGCTGTCTCAGATAGTGGTGAACATACTGCAGCTTGCACTCGGATCACTAATTCGTTCAAGCTATTATACTCTTAATATTCCATTGCTGTCAGTGATATTTATGCTTGTTGTAATGCTGTTTGCCAAATATTTTGAGAAGGCACGGGAACTGAAGAATGAGAACGACAGTATCATATAAGGTGGAATTGGAATGGCGATTCGTGTGTTTTTAGAGGATATATTAAAACAACGTGGTATGACATCGAAAGAGCTCTGTGGACTGATTGGAATAACAGAGGCTAATCTTTCTATTCTAAGAAGTGGAAAAGCCAGAGGTGTACGTTTTTCAACAATTAACAAAATCTGCTACTATCTCGATTGCGATGTCGGCGATATATTGAAGTTTGATGGTAATCTGGAGGATGATGACAATGAGTAAAAGAATCATTATTATATGCTGTGCCATAATTATTATATTTTCACTTACCGGCTGCCAGCTTGCAAGAGAGGATGGTCTTGTGGCTCAAACCGATAGTCTGGCAGGGGTTTTTATTACCACCGAGTATTTGGATCTTTTTGATTTTCAGAGATATATGCAAGAGCAAAAACCTTCTTTTATAGAGGGAGATGTCTTTATTGATAATAATGATTATAACGGGAGGATTTACGCCGAGCTCAAGTCCAAGACTTATACAGATGAAGAAACAGGCCAAGAGAGTGAATATAGGGAATATGAATTTAAAAACCTAGAAGGAGTCCCTTTTTTTCTGTTCGAAGTCACCGAGCCTAATGGTACTACTTATAGCAGCATGTCTTCTGGTGATTCAGTCTGTGATGCCCATGTTACCATTGGGGATAGCTCAATGATTGAGGGAATCATTTATCTTAATCCAGACAAGCTAAGATCCATATACATTAACCCTGTGTATCGAACCGCAGATAATCGGATTTATGTTAAATCTGGGCAGGGAATGTCTTTCGGTGAATGGACTGAAGGTAGCACCTATACTCAGAGTATTGAAGAAAAACATACCATAACCGAAAATGGTCAGGAAATCGAAAAAAGCTTTAAAGCCACTATAACTGTTGCCGTAAAGAATATGCCGACAGATATAAGCATTATTCAGATGGGCCCGGAGCATAAATTGGTTAAAGAAACAAGCCATGATGTTGCTGCGTTGCCTGAAAGTATTAAGATTAATCCGGATGTTGAATATGTAATCCTTGAAACATGTTCTGTAACAGACCAGGGAGAAATCGTGCAGAGGGAGATACTTGATTCGGACAACGAATACTATTCAGCATATAGAGACCGTGGCGACGGGATTTATAAAGTAGTATCGGTAAAACTCATTTGGGAGTAAGTTTGAGAGTATTCATTCATATGAATATATTTGTTTTCAAAGTTAGTTTTAAAGATAAAATTTTATAGCATTTATCTGTTAAATGTTATAAAATAATATACAATTAATAGGATTAATAAGGGGGGTGCCTTTATGGCTTGCTATTATATCATTGGAATCCGTATGGATAACAGAGTAAATAATGCCTTGGCTTTTCAGGAAGCACTGACCAGAAACGGATGTCAGATTAAAACCCGTTTGGGCCTGCATGAGGTAAGTGAAGATTCATGCGCAAATGATGGGCTTATTATCTTACAGCCCTGTGGTACTAAGGAAGAAGTAGATAAGCTTGTGGATGAGTTAAACAGTCTTGAAGGGATAACCGCGAAGCTTATTGATTTGAACTAAAGCGGTTTATTTTTAAAAATTACATAATAAGGAGTAGAACGGTAATGAAGAGTAGTATGGTAGGAAAAATGGCGGTAAAAAACAGATACCTTATACTTGTTATGGGTATGGTTATTCAACTGTGTGCGGGTATACTTTACATGTGGAGCGTGTTTAAAGGCCCCGTTTCTCAGCATCTGTCCTGGGATTCAGACAGTGCTTCAATCACATCTTCAATTATGCTTGCAGTATTTGTTATCGGAATAATTGCAGGTGGCTATTTTCAGGATAAGTATTCACCCAAACCTGTTGCATTGGCCGGAAGTATTCTTTTAGGCCTTGGTATGATTTTAAGTGCATTCACACCCCAATCAGCACCTTGGCTTATTTATGTTTTCTATGGAGTAATTGGCGGCCTTGGTGTAGGCTGCGTCTACACTACCACCGTATCAGTAGTTCAAAAATGGTTTCCTGACAAGCGTGGATTTGCCACAGGAATGATGGTAGGAGCCTTTGGCTTTTCTCTTGTTCTGTTTGCACCTTTAACAGAAGCGCTGCTTGCAAATTGGGGAGTTTCAAAAACTTTTATATTTTACGGAATTCTATTTGCTGTTGTGTGCTCATTCTGTTCTTTCTTTCTGTCAAATCCTGAGGTCAAGCCTGAGGCTAAACAGGAGAGTTCTCCTGTAAACACTCAAAAACAATATACGACCTCTGAAATGCTAAGAACAAAAGAGTTTTACCTTGTTGCATTTTCAATGTTTTTCCTTTTACCTGCATATTTTATACTAAATCCCTTGTTAAAATCCCTAGGTGTGGA
Organism: Clostridiaceae bacterium; assembly: GCA_012523705.1. Lineage (GTDB taxonomy): Bacteria > Bacillota > Clostridia > DSM-8532 > DSM-8532 > DTU059. The sequence continues at coordinate 628 of JAAYTU010000117.1, read as the reverse complement.
AAGAGGACTTACAGAAAGCATGGCTACATTTGGGGTAATGCTTACCGGTATCGCCAGTGCAAGTGGACGCCTTTTGATATCATGGTTTTCTGACTTCGCAGGAAGAAAAGGAGCCATAATGCTAATTACGGGTATAACACTGGTTTCTGCCCTGGTTATGACATTTGCGGAGGGAGTGCTGTTCTTAATTTGTGTTGCGGCCATAGCGCTGAGCTTCGGCGGTTCCTCAAGTGTGTACGCAGCAACTGCTGCTGATCTGTTCGGAACTAAGCATATGGGCTTTAATTACGGCTGTATTATGGTGGGCTTTGGAGCATCGGCACTCATATTCCAGAACCTTTCCAATGTTCTTAAGGCATCTGGATCATATACATCCTCCTTTATTACAGCGGCTGCAGGATGCGTTATAACACTAATTCTCATAGCATTACTAAAGGTTCCCAAAAAGGCTAAATAGAATGTCAACATATCGATAAAAATCATAGCCTTTGCGGGCATTTGTTTGAATATAAAAAACTGTTACAAAAGGACTGGTTGTTTTGAAGCCAGTCCTTTGATACCTTTAATTAATAAATCTGTACAGGTTTTTAATAGAACTCTAATTTAACTGACAGTAGCACCTAATAAT
>JAAYTU010000116.1 GCA_012523705.1 Clostridiaceae bacterium | reverse complement strand
TATTCATTTAGTTCAATTGAGCTATTCGATATAGACAACCCCTAGTTCCTCATTAATCTCATCAATTATAAAGGTTAAATCCACTATGTTTTTTTTATTCTCGTCAATTTGGACAAGATATTTATCCGCCTTTTCAACATCCCCTACTTCTTTATACATCTTATAAAATGAAGTATTCCTATAATACTCTGCTATAGCCAAATACTCTTTAAGATCACCCCGCGGATTAGAAGCATTTTTCCTTAGGTACATGGTATTGACCAAATCGCTGTAACGCTTCTCATTGATTGCATATATAAAGTCTTCTTCATTATTGGGACGATCCCACGAAGCTTCTTGAGAATAATTACTGACAAATCTAAGACCACATACTACAACAATAATACTTAGGCATATTATAGTTATATTTAAAAGCTTTTCTATCTTAATCGTTGACATTATTTATACTCCCTTCAATAATTATATGGATTTTAGCATATGATAATCCTTCGAACGCTTCAATGTCCTCTCTAGGAACTTTCAGATAAACATGTATAAAGGTCTCTAGCTCTCTTCTAAAATCTTTAATAGTAGCAACATGAGTCTCTGAATACTGTTCATCCTCATATTCTATGTTTTCAATAAAATCAAAACGATCATAGCACATAGCTATGGAGTCACTAATATACTTTATTAAATTATCAGCATTCTTATATGGATGCTTTTCAAGGTTTAATAATTGAAAGGTTTTATCATAGATATATTGAAACTCTGATGACATACGTACGACAGCACGATATTCATATAAATCATCAGATAGGTACAAATCATTTGTATCATAATAAGATGTTAAACCCAGGAAGTCTCTTTCTGCTTCCAATCTATCAAGATTGTCTTTATGTGTTTTTATATTTTTACTAATCTCAATTTTTTTAAACCAAACACTAATCTTATATGTATTAGCAGTTGTAAGTATAATAATAAAGCATACTAAGACTGCAATTATAGTTCCCTTAGCTATTATACTTACTTTTCTACCACTTTTCTCAAACATAACTCGTTTTGTTTGATGATAATCTTCATTATAATGTTGCATATCCTTCCTGTGTTGTACGGCATGCACGTTCTCATTACCGCAGGAGTTACAGAACTCATCATCTATATTCAGATTATTTCCACAATGTATACACTTCATATGTTCCCCTTCCTTAATCCCTATCTAATCGCTTTATAACATCTGCAGCGTATTTCTTGATTATATCATGATCTAAGAATGAATACACCGACGCATCCTCATATAATTGTAAGGCTTCTTCCTCTGAAAATTTTAACATATCAAATAACAGAGTATTCATATCAGGTTTATAAAGTTCAAGTCTTGCTATCTCATCCTCATCTAGATCTTTTTTTCCTAGGTGATAACAAATGGTTAGTCCACTATCTATTGCAGATGTAATATCATATAAGGAGCATTTTTCATTCTGCTCTATTCTTTTCATTACCATCTTGGCATAATCTACACCTTCATAAATCCAAATAAAATCATCATGCTTCCAGTTGTTAATCGAATATATTATATCCTTTGAATACAGATCATTGCAAAAGTCTACTAATTTATCATATTCACCTGCTTCATACCACTCATCTAGTATGGGAAGGTTTTCATATTCCCATAGTAACTGGTCTTTTGCATCCGCTAGGTTGAAACTATATTTCCAGTCCTCCAACTTTGAAGACAGAATTCTTGCACCATAGAATATAGCTACAATTACAAGGCAGATAATTGCGGTTTTAATAATCTTTTTTATCTGAATTGAAGCTTCCTTCTTATAACTTTCAACTGGGACTTCTTCTAGTTGTACTAGATTATCTTTAATATTATTTAAGTCCTTAAAGTACTTTTTCTTTGCGCCCTCATAGCTGAATCCACCACAATACGGACACTTATGTACATCTACTGATATAATTGCTCCACAGTTTCTACAGTTTTGTTGCTTTGGTTCTTTATCTGAATCAGCCACTAATGGGACCCCCCTCACTATATATGTTCTATATTTACTGAATCTGGCTCATTATTCCTACATATTCAAATCTTACCACTACCCTCTATATTATTCAATAATAAATAACTTATATATCCACAAATTAACCAAAACAAGCCATCCAAAATCGCATATAATTTAATTGCGTTGCCATATATAATTCATTCATGATAGAATTAGATAAAGAAAAAATATAAAATCAATAAAGTATTATTTACCAAGGAGAAGCCATGAAGAATAGAAAGATACTCTATATAATTACTGTGTTGGCAAGCTTATTAATCCTCTCTAT
>JAAYTU010000115.1 GCA_012523705.1 Clostridiaceae bacterium | reverse complement strand
AAACCAATCGAGTAATCATTTAGACAATTGCAGTAATTATCTTAAAACTATTAATGGTACGAGAATTTTTACGTGCATATCTTGTAAGTAGCCAGACCAAAAAAGAAACTTCTTGTTTGCTTCACTAAGAACATCGTTTTTATACTTCATCCACTTGACCTCCGAAACAACAAACCTTGGTGAGACTGGTTTACTTGCAATTTTAATTATATGCAGGTATTCGGGTTTTAGTTATATAAAAAACTGCGTTTCTCTAAATAGCCTTGATTAGAGAGTCTGCGCAGTTTTTTGTACATTAATCATTCCCGTTATTTCCCATTAATATGAGTTTATATCTGGAGTTATTTCTCAGGCTTTACCCTACTATAATGATTATAGCCACCCGAAAGGTTGTAAACCTCCTTAAAGCCCTGGTTCATTAAAATACCCTGTGTTGCATTTCCCGTCACTCCCCTATTACAATAGGTGACTGTTACAGCATTCTTGTTGAGATTATTTACGGCGTCTCTTAAGTCTGATTGGGGAATATTCTCAGCCGAATTTATATGTTCATACTCAAATTGATTTTTGGCTCTGTTGTCAATCAATTGGACCTCATAACCATTATTAAGTAAATCACTTAAGGAACCTGGTGTAATCAAAGGTCTGTCCTTATTTATTGCATTATCCAGGATCATGCCGGTATACATAACTGGATCCTTTGCTGTTGAGAAAGGAGGTGCATAGGACAGATCAAGATGAAACAAGTCTTCTGCCTTGGCCTTAAATGAGATTGCGGTTGCAAACACATCATTTCTTTTGTCTACACCTTCGTATCCTACTATCTGTACACCTAAGAGCCTGCCGGACCTTCTGTCAGCAATACCCTTTATCAGCATCTCCCTGCCACCCATATATTCAGGCTTGTCAGGTTTGAAATTATGACAAACCACAGCATCATAACCCAGCTCAATTGCCTCCCGCTCTGATAATCCCGTTTGAGCTACAGCCATACCAAAAACTCTGAAAATACCTGTTCCAAGGATACCCCTGAATTCCAGCTTTCCACCTGTAATACTGTCACCGGCTATTCTTCCGGTTTTGTTGGCAGTAGAACCCAGCGGCCTATATACAGGCTTTCCGGATACAACATGAAATTGCTCTGTGCAATCACCGCAGGCATAAATATCGGGTTTGTTTGTCTGCATCCTCGTATTTACCTTAATTGCACCAGTTACCCCAAGCTCAATCCCGGCAGCTTGGGCAAGCTCGGTATTAGGGCGTACTCCGGTAGCCAGAATAACTATGTCGGCACTTATCATTTTGCCGTCTGATAAGGCTACACCCTCTTCTGTAATCTCAGTTGCTGAGGAATCGGTAAATACCTCAACATCGTTATTTTTGATGTGCTCTTCAACATATATCGCAACATCACTATCCAACCCTGGTGTAACCTGAGGCAGTCTCTCAATTAATGTAACCTCCATGCCGAGCCCTTTAAGATTTTCGCAAACCTCAAGACCTATAAATCCTGTGCCTATGATGGCAGCTGTTTTAGGGCTATTTATCTGAATAAAGGTTTTTATACGATTCATATCATTAATATTGCGTAAAGGAAAAACATTGCCTCGGTCCACACCCTTTATGGGAGGAACGCTTGGCCTGGCACCGGTTGCAATAATTAGCTTGTCGTAATGATCGGTGAAAGTGTTCCCGGTAGTGTTATTTTTTACGATTAACGTTTTTTCCTTCGGGTTTATTGACAGAACCTCGTGTAAGGTGTGGATATCAATATTATAATTGGTCTTAAAGTAGGCCGAATCACGAGGTGTCAGTGCCTCTGCACTTTCAATCTCGCCACCAATATAATAGGGCATACCACAACCCGAATAGGAAATAAAGCTATCCTTTTCATAAATAACTATTTGTGCTTCCTCGCTATTTCTTCTTGCCTTTGCAGCAGCTGAGGTCCCTGCTGCGACAGCACCTATTATTAATAGTCTCATCTCGCACCCTCCTTTACATTTGTGTATAATTATATATTATCCTTCAAAAGATCCTCAACTATCTGGGCTGCATCCCTCACGCATTTATGACATACTGTCGAAAATAACCCCTTCTCTTGTGCTGCTGCCAAATCAAAGCCTAAGATCTCATAACAATTGATAGAACCATTTCTCTTAGCGAATTCTTCGCAAAAGCTTTCCACCGTGCTATATGTTTTCTCATGGGAAGCGGTGTCGCTTGCTACGGTCTTTCCATATTTTAATCCAATTGCCATTATGGCACCGGATACTGCCCCACATATATCTTGTCTTCTTGCTACGCCACCACCAAAACCGTTACCAATCTTCAATGCCATATCTTTCTCAAGACCAAGCATCTCGGAAAAGGCGGCGAAAACCGCTTGTGAGCACATAAATCCCTCACTAAATATTGCTACTGCGCTTTCTACTCTCTCACTCATTTTTTT
>JAAYTU010000017.1 GCA_012523705.1 Clostridiaceae bacterium | reverse complement strand
TTTTCTTTTGAGAACTTTGCTACTTGTGTGCTACTTTTATGCTACTTGTTGTTCAATCCTCAGCAAGTTCAAGCACATCTCAGCAAGGCTTGAAACCCAGTAAATACGGGATTCTTCGCATAAGTGCATATAGCACATATTATCTCTTTGAGAACTGTGGTGCACGACGGGCTCCCTTTAAGCCGTACTTCTTTCTTTCCTTCATTCTTGGATCACGAGTCAAGAAGCCTGCTTTCTTAAGAGGGGCTCTGAATTCTGCATCAGCCTGTAAAAGAGCTCTTGAAATACCATGACGGATTGCTCCTGCCTGGCCTGTAAATCCACCGCCCTTTACATTAACGATAGCATTGAATTTTCCAATGGTCTCAGTAAGAACTAATGGTGATTTGCAGATAACCTTTAGTGTTTCAAGACCAAAATAATCATCGATAGATCTGTCATTTATAATAACTTCACCGTTACCAGGTACTAATCTGCACCTTGCAACTGACTTCTTTCTTCTACCTGTACCGTAATACTGTACCTTTGCCATTTACGTATCCTCCCCTCCATTATATGTTTAGCTCGAGAACTTCGGGCTTTTGAGCCTGGTGCTTATGTTCCGGACCCGCATAAACCTTAAGCTTCTTAATCATGGCACGACCCAGTCTTGTTCCGGGAAGCATTCTCTTTACTGCTAATTCGAATACTCTCTCGGGCTGAGTTGCAAGGAAACGTCTGTACTTAATTTCCTTCATGTGACCAATCCAGCCAGTGTGACGTCTGTATGTCTTCTGGTCAAGCTTATTTCCTGTTAATGCTATTTTGTCGGCATTGATTATGATAACAAAATCTCCTGTGTCAGTGTGGGGTGTGTAAATGGGCTTGTGCTTGCCGCTAAGTATTTTTGCAACCTCGCTTGCAGCACGACCAAGAACTTTACCCTCAACGTCAACAACATACCATTTTCTATCGACTTCATCTGCCTTAGCCATAAACGTCTTCATAGGTAACCTCCTCCTAAATATGACTAACGGGTATCCCGTTAAAATATCCTTCTGCAATTTAATAATTAAATAGACAACACTGTTAGGTGCAGCGTTGTCTATTTTAATACATTTATTAGTATAGTGTCAAAGCCAAAATACCTTAAATTTAAAATACATCTCTCTAGCTCGTTTATTTACTCTTTTTTTCTCGTTTTCTCTCTTTATTTCATCCGCCGTCCCATTATTGATCAAAGCACTCAAATTTCATTCGATCATCATCTAACAGGACGGAACAGGAGACAGAACCGTCCCCTGTCTTTCTGTCTTACCGTCTTATTCGAATACCACCTTTTCTCCATCATATGAGATTGATACCGAGTCCCCTTCTTTGACCTTACCATCTAATATGGCCTCGGCCAGCTTATCCTCGATATGCTCTTGGATTGTCCGTTTTAGTGGTCTTGCACCAAAGGTTTTATCGTATCCCTTTTCTGCAAGGAAATCCTTGACCTCGTCGGTGAAGGTGATATTTATGTTGTTCTGTTCCATTCTCTTTGCTGTTTCATTAAGCATCAATCCGCAAATCTGCTTGATTTCATCGCGGCTTAACGGATGGAATACAATTATTTCATCAACACGGTTTAGAAACTCAGGCCTGAATGTCTTCTTAAGCGCTTCCATAACATTTTTCTTCATGTCTTCGTAATCCCGTGCTGCATTCTCCTCCTGTGCTCCAAACCCAAGCTTTTTAGGCTCAACAATATCCCTTGCTCCCACATTGGAGGTCATGATTATTACAGTGTTTTTAAAGTCTACGACCCTTCCTGTAGAATCTGTTAATCTTCCATCATCTAGAATCTGAAGCAGCATATTAAATACATCAGGGTGAGCCTTCTCGATTTCATCAAAGAGAATCACTGAATAGGGCTTTCTTCTTACCTTTTCAGTCAGCTGACCACCCTCGTCATATCCCACATATCCGGGAGGGGAGCCTACAAGCCTTGATACACTATGCTTTTCCATGTACTCAGACATATCTATTCTGATCATCAGGCTTTCGTCTCCAAAAAGCGCCTCGGCCAATGCTTTAGACAGCTCTGTTTTACCAACTCCGGTAGGTCCGGAGAAGATGAACGATCCCACAGGTCGTTTAGGATCCTTCAGGCCTACACGGCCTCTTCTGATTGCCTTGGCAACTGCAGAAACAGCATCCTTCTGACCAATTACCCTGTTATGGAGTATGGACTCCATATTCTTCAGGCGCTCAGTTTCCTCCTGGGCAAGCCTGTTTACAGGTATCCCTGTCCATGAACCGATAATTTCTGCAATATCCTCGTCGGTAACCATCTGAGTATTCTTGGAGTTCTCTATCTGCCATACATCTTTTTTGGAGGCAAGCTCTTCCTTGAGTTTGTTTTCCTCATCCCTCAAGGATGCGGCCTTCTCGAATTCCTGGCTGACAATGGAATCCTCCTTCATCTTACGGATTTCATCAATCCTTCTCTCCAGATCCTTCAAATCCGGTGGGGCGGTAAAGCTCCTCAGCCGCACTCTGCTGGATGCTTCATCAATCAAATCTATTGCCTTATCGGGTAAATATCTGTCGTTTATATAACGGGAGGACATTTTTACTGCTGCCTCAAGGGCCTTATCAGTAATTTTCACCTTGTGGTGTGCCTCATACTTGTCCCTGATTCCCTTGAGGATCTGAAGTGTTTCCTCTTCAGTAGGTTCTGCCACCGTAATGGGCTGGAATCTTCTTTCTAAGGCCGCGTCCTTTTCTATATGTTTTCTATACTCATCAAGAGTTGTAGCACCAATTATCTGGATTTCGCCACGGGCCAGCAGGGGCTTTAAAATATTAGCAGCGTCTATTGCTCCTTCAGCAGCACCTGCTCCAACGATAGTATGCAATTCATCAATAAAGAGGATTACATTCCCTGCATGTCTTATTTCCTCGATTGATTTCTTTAGGCGGTCCTCAAACTCGCCTCTGTACTTGGCTCCTGCCACCATGGATGATAAATCAAGGGTAACCACGCGCTTGTCCTTAAGTATTTCGGGAACATTTCCCGAAATAATCTTTTGAGCTAATCCTTCGCTTATGGCTGTTTTACCAACGCCTGGCTCACCTATAAGGCAGGGATTGTTCTTGGTTCTTCGGCTCAAAATCTGAATAACTCTCTCAATTTCCTTATCCCTTCCTATTACAGGGTCGACCTTTCCTTCTGTGACCATGGCTGTCAAATCCCGGCCGTACTGATCCAGCGTCGGCGTCTCGGCATCAACTGCCTGGGGCTTGCCTTGGGCTGCTGCAGCCGGGGTGTCCTCACTTAACATGGAAATAATACTTTCGTATAGCCTGCGATTATCCTGACCTAAATCAATCAGGATTCTCACTGCAACGCTCTCTCCTTCGCGCATAATAGCCATAAGCAGATGCTCCGTTCCTATGAAGTTCTGCCCCATCCTTCTGGCCTCCCCATAGGCCAATTCCATTATTCTCTTGGTCCGAGGGGTGTAAGAAAGGTTGACAGGCTCTTCTTTTCCCAGACCTATCAGATCAGTAATTTTTTGCTTAATGGATTCTTCTGTTACACCATTAGATGCAAGAACCCTTGCTGCGATTCCTGTTCCTTCCTTTGCAAGTCCCCATAAGATATGCTCAGTACCTATATATGGATGCTTAAATCCGACGGCACAATCCTTGGCTAATATTAGCGCCATTTCTGCCTTTTTTGTAAATTTGCCGTATATCATACTCTTCACCTCTAATTTCTCTCAGGGAGATTTTTGCTCTGGTTTCAGGCCCATCCCTGATTTATATGCTTTGATTCTTATTGATCCTGCTTCTTACATATTCAGCCCGCTTAATATCGCGGTCTTCAGGTTTCAATAGTTTTCCTGCTTCTTTAAGTAAATTTCCCGGCTGAATATTCAGCACCATTTCATTAATATCAGTTTCGTTAAGTTCATTTATATATCCTAAATTAATGCCGAGCCTTATATCCGAAAGCCTTCTTAAAGCTTCCTCAGAAGTCAGCACTCTGCAATAACGCATTATTCCATAGGAGCGCATAATCCGGTCCTCAAGCTTGCCCGAATTCTTTCTTTGAAGCTCCTTCCGCAAAAGTCTTTCTTGCTCTATTACCTGGCTGCCAATATGCTGTATGCTCATCACTATATCTTTTTCGCTTTTCCCCAGGGTAATTTGATTAGATAGCTGATACATATTCCCATAAGCCTCTGTATTCTCACCATAAAGACCCCTTACCGCCACTCCTAGCTTGCCGCATGATTCTAATACAGGGCCGATATAGCCCGTCATCACAAGGGCAGGAAGATGCAGCATCAGCGACACTCTTATTCCTGTTCCAACATTGGTAGGGCAGCTTGTCAGATATCCAATCTTGTCATTATATGCAATATCAATCTTTTCAGAAATTGTATCGTCAAGGAAATTACAGAGTTCAAAAACCTTTTCGAGCTGCATTCCCGAGGCAAGACATTGAATCCTTAAGTGATCCTCCTCATTTATCATAATGCTTATCTGTTCGTCTTTGCTTATTAAGGCGGCTGTATCTAAATTGCTGTCGGCAAGCTCCTTACTGATAAGATGCTTTTCCACCAGAACCTGCTTATCAATAGGGCTGATATCTTTAAATCTAAATAACTCCAAGCTTTTTTGAAGTATGGGATTATCAATAAACAAAGCTTCACAGGTTTCAGCTATTATCCTCTCTTGCTGCTGGCCGGTACTTCTTCTTGGAAAAGGATAGCCTTTAAAGTTTCTGGCTAATCTGACTCTGCTGGAAACAACCACATCGGAGTCCGGGCCAGCATCAATATACCATTTTTTCATAGCTCAGGCCTCCTTTTGCTTCTCAGATAATTCCCTAATCCGATCTCTTATCTCGGCTGCCCGTTCATAGGCTTCGGTTTTTATGCATGCAGCTAATTCATCCTGCAAATCCTGGATTAACTGCTCAATTGATTCCTCCGAAGCAGCCAATTCCTGTTTTTTTGGTGTTTTTCCCATGTGATGTGTCTTGCCGTGCATACGATTCAAAAGTGTCTGCATGGGGTCAAAAAAGGTTTCATAGCAATTAGCACAACCCATTTTACCGGTGCTGTTGAACTCTTTGACTGTCATACCACATACATCGCATTTTATAGTGTTTCTCTCTATTTCTCTTCCTTGATTTTGAAAGCCCAATAGGCCCGTTATTAGAGTGTTCAGGTCTATCTTGACACCGCTTTTTTCAGCACACTGACTGCAAACCTGCATATCAGTTTTAATGCCATTAACAATTTGTGTCACATGGACCGTCGCATCTCTAAGCTTACAAATCTGGCAAACTGACACACTATCATCTCCATTTTTTTGATTAAGTCGTAAGACAGGGAACCGTCCTCCGTCTTAGCCTGTCTTACTAAAGCACCGTCAAGCCCATGAGCATATTCTTCAGGATTGCTGCTCTTACTTCATCCCGTCTTTCTACAGGCACAAGCATCAGCACCTTATCCGATGTCGCGGCTTTCAGCAACATGGCTTCTCGGGGCTTTATTATATTATAGTCAACAAAGTTCTGAATAAATACCTCTGCTGTCAATTGGGAAATTCTATTCTCGATAGATGTTATTATATGCATCAAATAATCGTTATCCGAATCAATATTCAGCCTTTTTATGCTGATATATCCCCCGCCTCCCCGGCGGCTTTCCACATAATATCCCTTGTCAGCAGTAAACCTTGTTGAAATGACATAGTTTATTTGGGATGGAACACAGTTGAACTTGCTGGCAAGCTCGTTTCTTTGTATTTCTACAGTTCCCTCTTCTTCGATTATCATCTCTTTCAAAAATGATTCAATAATATCACTGAGTCTTGCCATATAATCACCTCGCTTATTTGACTATCTCTGACTATTATAAACTATATCCTGTATTTCTGCAATAAAAAACTGTATCTTCTTATTACAGTATCTATTATTTGACCTTTATAAGAATATACCCTTATTCTCGATTTATATATTTATAAATAGCATAGTATAGGAAATACAAGCTCATCATCACCCGGGTCTGCTGAATTTTTATTGCAAACAACATATGTATAATAACTACTAAGCCAACAGCACCCGAGCCCTGCAGAATCTTTTATATTTGCACACAGCATAAAATAAAAAAAGAAGGGCGTACATAAAAGACGGGTAGTTCTGTGACTACCCGTCCTGTATTGTATTGCGATTATTCGTTTTCACTATTCCTTTGAGCTTCTGCTATAACCTTTTCGGCTACCATGGGAGGAGCTTCCTCGTAACGCTCAAATTTCATATTAAATGAACCTCTACCTTGGGTTATAGAACGAAGATCTGTAGCATAACGGAACATTTCAGCCTGTGGAACCTCAGCTTCTACCTTCTGGATGCCGGGTTCATGGGGATTCATACCCAGAACACGTCCACGGCGCTTGTTAAGATCTCCTATTATATCTCCCATGTAATCATCGGGGATGAATACTTCAACACGGCAAATAGGCTCTAAAAGAACTGGTCCGGCTTGCTTCATACCTTCCTTATACGCAAGGCTTGCAGCAATCTTAAAGGCCATCTCAGAGGAGTCAACATCGTGGTATTTACCGTCCACTAGAGTCGCCTTCAGATTTACCACAGGATATCCTGCAAGAACACCCTTTTGCATGCTCTCAATTAAGCCTTTTTCAACGGCTGGGAAATACTGCTTTGGTACAGCACCACCGAAAATCTTTTCTTCGAATACTAATTCTTCTGTAGGGCCTGGCTCAAACTCAACCCACACATCACCGAATTGTCCGTGTCCACCACTCTGCTTCTTGTGTTTTCCTTGAACCTTAACCTTCTTTTTAATAGTTTCACGATAGGGAATGATTGGATCTGAAAGTTCTACTTCAACCTTATACCTATTCTTAAGCTTGCTGGTCAGAATATCTAAATGCTGATCTCCTACACCATAAACAACAGTCTGCTTTGTTTCGGTATTAAGGATCATCTTAAAGGTCAAGTCTTCTTCTAATAGCCGGCTTATGCCATTTCCTATCTTATCCTCATCACCTTTAGCTTTAGGAGCAATAGCCATTCCAAGCATTGGCTCAGGGAATTCAATAGGCTCAACCAATACCTGTCTATCTTTAGCTGTAAGCGTATCATTTGTATCAGTTGAAGAAAGCTTTGCAACAGCGCCAATATCACCAGCAACTAGTTTCTTTAACGGGATTTGCTGCTTACCCTTCATAGCAAAAAGGGTAGCGATTTTTTCAGATTTTTCTTTATTGACATTATAAACATTGCTGTCAGCATTAAGGGTTCCAGTAATAACCTTCAAGAATGAGATTTTTCCTACAAACGGATCCACTATTGTTTTAAACACTTGAACAACAACAGGTTCATTTTCTCCCACTGCAATTTCACTTGCTTCTTTAGTAGAAGGATTAAGAACCTTTACCTTCTCCTTGGAGCAATGATTTGGCATGTAATTCACAAGTGCATCCAAAACTAGTCTGACACCAGCTTTTTGTATTGAAGATACACATAAAACAGGTGCAATATCGCCATTCTTAGTACCATTATTAATTCCCTTGTTTATTTCATCCTCGGTGAAAGAATCGCCCGAAAAATATTTTTCCATAAGCTCTTCGTCAGTTTCAGCTATGGCCTCAAATACATTTTCCTTGTATTCTTCAACTTCGCTCATATATTGGGCGGGAATTTCACCTTCGGTTATATCCTTGCCATTGAAAAACAGAGCTTTCATATGAGGAATATCAATTATTCCTTTAACATTGCCATCTTCAATTATCGGCAGATGAAGGGCAATAACACTATGTCCGAACTTTTCCCGAAGCGCATGATATACTTTCCCGAAATCAGCATTATCTTCATCAAGCTTACTTACAACAAACAGTCTGGGTAAATGCTTTTTGTTAACTTCATACCAGGCTTTCTCTGTGCCTACTTGTACTCCGTCTTTCCCACCGACTAAAATAACTGCTCCATCGGCCGCACTCAGGCCTTCGAGCATTTCTCCCACAAAATCAAAGTATCCGGGAGTATCAATGACATTAATCTTCATATTTTTCCATTCAACAGGAGCAAAGGATGTATAAATTGAAAACTTCCTTTTTATCTCCTCCGAATCGTAGTCCATAACGGTGTTTCCATCGACAACACTACCAAAGCGATCTGATGCACCGGTTATGTGTAACATTGCCTCGACTAGTGTTGTCTTCCCCGCATTGCCATGTCCTAGTAGACATATGTTGCGAATACTATCACAACTGTAGTCTTTCATATCAATTCCCCCTCGTCATCAATTTGCACAAACAGCATCTGTGTTTTTGTTTAATATTCACAACAAAACGGTTTGAGCTCGAGTAATTTTAGATGTATTATACCAGATATATTTCTATGAATCAATTTATTATATATTTCATTGCCCAATTTTGTATAAGAAAAATTACAATTTATTTCTTTCTATAATCATAATCAATACATGAATAAATATCCGAAAATTCAACATTAACCGGCTCCATAACAACATTTGAGTATGATGCCTTTTTATTAACCTTGTTATTAATTCTAACTTCATCATTATCCAGGGTCTGTGCAGGCAGAATGATTTCAAAGGAGCTTCCCTCTCCAACTTTGCTACTTACGTATATCTTCCCACCATGAGCTTCAACAAAGGCTTTTACTATATACAGGCCCATTCCACAACCTTCATTATGTCGGCTATAAAAGTTTTCTGCCTGATTAAACAGATCGAAAATATAGCTTAGTTTATCTTCTGAAATGCCTACTCCTGTATCCTTAACAGTAATTATTATTATATCCTCTCTCTCAGATAGTACTATTGTTATAATTCCTTTTCCATCCACGAATTTAAGTGCGTTAGAGATAAGATTAAGAAGTATCCTTTCTATCATATCAGGATCACAGGCAATAATTTTAGAAACAAGGTGGCTCTCGAAAAGAATATCTGCTTCCATTCCATTAACATATGTTTTTACAGAAAGAATGATGTCCTTAACCAGCTTTACAATATCATAGTTAATGCGCTTACATTTCAGAAAACCACTGTCATGGCAGCTAAGATCAATTAAGTTATTTGTCATGCGCATGACGCGATAGCAATTCTGACGAATTATATCCATCTGCTTTATTGCCTTTTCCCTGTATGATTCTGCGTCGAGCTTGTCTTTGTAGCTATCCATTAATTGGATGGATGAATAGATAATATTAATAGGAGTTTTTAAATCATGGGACATTTCAGAGAATAATTTGATATTGGGATTTCTCCACGAATTTCCTTTTGTTTTTTCAGAATCATTCACAGTATCCCCACCTTTTTCTATTTATTATTGTTTATTCTCGTGTTTAGACCCTTTTTCTATTTTATACTATTTTTCTATTTCCTTCAAATAATTTCTATAAAATTACAAAAATATTTTAGTGTACCTTGAGCACCAACATAAAAAAGGCAGCCACTTTGTGACTGCCTTTTTTATTATTATGCGATTATTTCTTCTTCTTGCCCTTGGATGCTGCAACTTTTTCTTTAAGGTCTTTACCTGCTTTAAAAACAGGAGCCTTTGAAGCTGGGATTTTAATTTTTTCCTTAGTGCGAGGATTAACACCTGTACGTGCCTTGCGATCTCTTACATCAAAGGTTCCAAAACCAACTAATGTAACCTTTTCGCCCTTTGATAGTGCGGCACTAATGCTGTCAATAATTGCATCTAATGCAATCCCAGCATCTTTCTTTGTCATTTCTGCTTTCTTAGCAATTGCATCGATAAGATCAGCCTTGTTCATGTCAACTCTCCCTTCAGGTATCCCGGCAATTTATGCCATGTAATTATACCCTTATTATTTCATAAAACAACATAAAAAGCCATCTTTTTTCAAAAATATTTTTAAATTTTTTATAAGGAAAGGCTGAGTTCTAGCAGTTTATACTCATGTCGTTTAATGTAATCCTCTGTTTGTAAGCGTTATAAGATACTCCCTTTTTATCCCATGGCAAAATCTTTTCCAATTTTTTTGGGCTATAAATCACTAAATTTAAACCATATTCGACATTGTTCATGTATTAACCTACCCATTAATGTAATTTTTATCCACGGCCCCTGCTAAATTATATCTGCTTTTTATAGGCAGTCCTTAACCAGACCTGGCCAAAAATATTCTCTTCATAATCCTATTTTAAACTTCTTGACTCAGTTAAGTGCCTATGTTACAATATTCAAGCACGATTGTGAAAGATCAATATATTTTTGGAGGAGTCGCCTAGTCCGGCCGAGGGCGTGCGACTGGAAATCGCATAGGCGTCAAAAGCGTCTCGAGAGTTCGAATCTCTCCTCCTCCGCCATTGTTGAAACCTGTCGCAAAGCAGAAATCGCTTTGTCGGCGGGTTTTTGCTATACTAAAAAAAGGCTATCAGTTTTGTGGCAATCCGTTTCAACCTTTTTTAAGTAATCGGATCTTTATGGTATTCCTTGGAGTTGAATTGATTTTAATTATAAGTATCATTGTGCATGCACTTATTAGTTGCGTACGCAAACGGCACCTTTAGCAACAAGTTGTAATTGCCGTGACGGCATTTTTTTGTAAAAATCCCCCTTCTTTACGAAAGGGGGATTTAATCTTTAAATCATTTATTGGTCATATTATCTGTATAAGCAGTTGTTTTATTTATATACTATTTAAAATCGTTAAAATAGTCTTGCATATTATTTCTTTTATTAGTTTTACCCTTGGGATTGTTTTTTGTATGTGGTGACTCATCCATATCAACGGTATAGAAGTCTTGTATTTCTTCTTTTTCGACTTCGTCATAGTAGTCATATTTAGCTTCATTCTCTTCTTTAATTAATATAATATTTTCTTGGATTGAGAATAAAAGCATGAACATTTCAAAAACTACCCTTAGAATAATCTGTAGAATAATTGTACCTAATAAACCTACAAAGAAGTTGGCTACAAACATTGCAACAAAACCGATTACCAGTATTACAATGGCAAAGGCAATGTATAGAATCTTTGCCAGCCCGCTGCCAAGCATCAATCTGAAATTAAGAACATCAAGCAAGTACTCTGTGATAGTGTCATAGCGTTTTTGCTTCTTTGGAACTACAAGCAAGAAATAGATCCAGATGGCAACTATAACTGCACCCGTTACAATATACGGAAATGCTCCTCCTAGAGCCTCTGTTATTTTTTCTGCCATTGAAAAGAATCCTAATTTTAAAAAGCCTTCCATAACTCATGCCCCCGCTTTATTTTTAATTAGTTTTTCAGCAAGCTTTACAGCTGAATATGCATCCGATGAATAATGTGCTCCAAAGCTCTGAGCAAATCTATTGTCAACCACTGCTCCTCCCACCATCATATAACAGTCCAGCCCTTCTTTCTTTAATTTTGACATAACTACGGGCATCTGGTTCATCGTAGTAGTCATAAGAGCCGAAAGAGCTATGATATCAGCATTATTTGTCTTAGCAGCCTCAATTATACTTTCTGCCTCCACATCCTTACCTAAATCGATTACATTAAATCCATAGTTTTTTAAGAGCATTGCCACGATATTCTTGCCGATATCGTGAACATCTCCCTTGACAGTTGCAATAATCACAGTGCCAAGGACCTTCTTATACTCATTTTCTTCCCCTTCAATTTTCGGCGACAATACCTTCATAGCCCTTTCCATTGCCTCTGCTCCCCTTATCAGCTGGGGAAGGAAATAGATCTTCTTTTCGTACAACTCCCCTACCTTTTGTATTGCCGGAATCAGCTCATCGTCAATTAGCAGCCTTGGAGACAGGCCCTTTATCAAAGCTTGATTGGCCAGGTCTACGGCGCTTTCAGAATCACCGTTGAGTATGGCTGTAAAAAGAGTGTTTTTAGACGAAGCGCTCATATCATTTACAGGCTTTGAAGCCTGGTTATCCTGTATTGTCTGCTTCTGTGAATACAATCCGATATAGCGAAGACCATTTTCGTCTTTCCCCGCAAGTGCATCGGCTGCCTTTGCTGTTTGCATAAGCAGCTGATTGTTCGGGTTTAAAATAGCAGAAGTCAGACCATTTGCCACAGCCATTGATAGAAAAGCTGAGTTAATTCCCTCCCTTGAAGGCAATCCGAAGGAAATATTGGAAAGCCCAATGGTAGTATTTATATCATACTTATTCTTACACCAGTTTATCACTTTCAAAGCTTCAATAGCACTATCCTTGTTTGAAGCTATTGTCATAGCCAGGCCATCAACTAATATGTCCTGCTTTGAAAAGCCGAGTCTTTTAGCTCTCTGGTAAATTTTCTTTATGATTTTAATACGCTCTTCAGCAGTTTCCGGAACTCCATCATCATCAACAGGCAAAAGCACGAACATAGCCCCGTATTTTTTTGCTATGGGAAGCATCCTGTTTAGTTTTTCCTTTTCTGCTGATATGGAATTTATTATTGCTCTACCAGGATAGATTCTTAATGCGGCCTCCAAGGCATCAGGATTTGATGTGTCAATCAAAAGAGGCGTTGAAACGCTATT